>CAUJGS010000094.1 GCA_963170185.1 Bdellovibrionota bacterium | reverse complement strand
GTAAATCGGAAGCCCCGTCTTTGGATCTTTGCCAAGTGCATCCGACCCATTGAGTTTTTGATCGATCAGTTTGTTTACGATCTCAGCCGTGATCTCACTTGGCGCCTGAGCATCCGGAATCGACGCGCACTGTTCGCCTTCCTTCGTGTCTCGGCAAACATAAGCTCCATAGCGACCGACTCGGAAACTTAAACCCTTAAGCCCCTCAAGCTCGATCGAGCGCGCTTCCGCCGGATCAATTTCTTTTTCTTGTTTCTCAACAAGCGTCTTAAGACCCTTGCTCTTCGCGCCTTCGCCAAAATAAATCGTCTTCAAATAGTCGATCGAATCAAGCTCACCTTGCGCGATCGTATCAAGCGAGTCTTCCATGCCGCTTGTGAACTTAAGATCCACGAACTCCGGCAAATGACGGCTCAAAAGCTTCGCGACAACCATGGCCGTAAACGTCGGCACAAGCGCATTTCCCGCTTTGCGAACATAGCCACGATCAATAATGGTTCCGATAATAGAAGCGTATGTCGACGGACGGCCGATCCCTTCGCGCTCCATCGTCTGAACAAGGCTTGCTTCCGTGAACCGAGCCGGCGGTTTCGTTTCATGGGCCTGAGGAGAAAGCTCAAGACACTTCAAACTGTCGCCCTTCTTAAGAGCAGGAAGACGAACTTCCTTTTCTTCAAGAGCCGCGTTCTCGTCATCGCTCCCCTCGACGTAAGCGCGCAAGAAGCCAGGAAACTCAATCGTCATCCCACTTGCGGCAAAAGTACCTTTGCCCACTTCAAAACGAACCGAAAGCTGACGCTGTTTGGAGTTCACCATCTGGCTCGCAATCGTGCGCTTCCAGATCAGATCATAAAGTTTCAACTGAAGCCCCGATAGCCCGGTCTCTTCCGGAGTGACCATCTCGGTTCCCGCTGGACGAATCGCTTCATGGGCTTCTTGAGCACCGCGCGCCTTTTTGTCTTCATAGGTGCGTGGCTCTTCCGGCAAATAATCTTTGCCGTAGAGCTTCGTGATTCGCGCACGAGCAGCCTCAAGCGCTTGTTGCGACAAGAACGTCGAATCCGTACGCATGTAGGTGATGTAACCCTGTTCGTACAACGCCTGTGCCACCTGCATGGCCTCTCTGGCCGAAAGCCCCAGCTTGCGGTTGGCCTCCTGCTGAAGAGTCGACGTGATAAACGGCGCCGGCGGACGGCGAGACATCGGCTTTTCTTCGGCCTCTGTCACCTTCCATGCAGCCGACTTAAGCTCCGCCGCAATCGACTTCGTGCGCGCTTCATCAAGCGCTACAGTATCGGCTTTACGATCTTCGTGAAGCTTCCCCGTCGTTGAATCAAAGTCTTTCCCAGTCGCAACACGTTTCCCATCGTAAGAAATCAAACGCGAGTTGAACTTGATTGCGTCTTTCTCGTTCTCGGCCTCGATATCCCAATAGTTCGACTTATGGAAACGCACACGCTCATGCTCACGCTCGACAATCAGTCGAACAGCGACCGATTGCACTCGCCCTGCCGAAAGACCGTAAGCCACCTTCTTCCAAAGAAGCGGCGAGATCGTGTAACCAACCAGGCGATCCAAAATACGGCGCGCCTCCTGAGCACGAACCAGGTTCGAATTGATCTCACGAGTGTCATCGAGCGCTTCGATGATCGCGTCTTTCGTGATCTCGTTAAAGACCATTCGCTGGTAAGGCACCTGCGGTTTCAGTGTCTCCACCAAATGCCAGCTGATGCTTTCTCCCTCGCGGTCTTCGTCGGTCGCCAGAAGCAGGCGATCAACCTCTTTGAGTTTTTCCTTGAGAAGACTCACCACTTTGGTTTTGTTCTTCGGTACACAATATATAGGTTCAAAATCGTGGTCCGTATCGACCCCGAGCTGCGCCCACTTTTGTTTTTTGAATTTTTCCGGAATATCTTTCGACGATTGCGGCAAATCGCGAATGTGCCCCATGCAGCTTTCAACGATGAAGTCCCGGCCCAAAAATTTTCTTATAGTCTTGGCCTTGGTTGGCGACTCGACCACCACCAACGTTTTTCCACCACCAGAGACGGCGCCCTTTGATTTTTCTGCGGATTTGCCTGCTGTTTTTGACTTAGCTGCCACGTTCGCCTTCGATTTTCGGATTCGATCACTCTCGGTAGCTTCTTCTGCGGGTGACTTCTCTACCAGCAAACTTGCGCACTGCGATGCGCCACACTACCACCACCTAAAGTGGAGCCTTCTCTATATCTAGGGCAAGGGAATTTTTTGAAAGGCCACTTGAACAGCGCGGCACGACCTAGTCTGATGGATGGACGATGAAACCTGTTTCGGAATTCAAGAACTCGGAAGTTCACACTGTTTTCACCGACATCGACGATACTCTCACCGATGAGGGACAGCTTCACGCCAGCGCTTACGAAAGTCTGTGGCGGCTAAAGTCCGCCGGGATAAAAGTGATTCCTGTCACGGGTCGCCCGGCCGGATGGTGCGAGATGATCGCTCGGTTCTGGCCGGTCCACGGTGTCATCGGCGAAAACGGCGGCTTCTACTTCCGTTACCACGACCGGAAAATGAAACGACACTTCGTGTTCGATGAAAAAACCATGAAGGAAAACCGCGACCGCTTAGAAATGGTCCGCTACGAAGTGCTTCGCAACGTGCGCGGTGCCGCAATCGCCAGCGACCAGTTCTCACGACTCATGGATCTGGCCGTCGACTTCGCCGAAGACGTAGGCCCCCTACCGGAAACCGAGATTAACAAAATCGTTTCCATTTTCGAAAAGCACGGTGCTATCGCGAAAGTGAGCTCTATTCACGTGAACGGCTGGTTCGGCAAGTACGACAAACTTTCGATGACCAAGGAGTATTGTAAACGCGAGCTAGGATTTGAATTCGAATCCGAGAACTCGCCGTCTGGAATCAAAGGACCTGGCCTTGGCCGCATGGCGTTTTGTGGCGACTCCCCCAACGACGAGCCAATGTTTGAAGCCTTTCAAACATCGTTTGCCGTCGCCAATATCGTGAAATTCGAATCCAGACTTAAAAACCGCCCCGCCTTCGTCGCAAGCAAAGAGGGCGGAAACGGTTTTGTTGAAATAGTAGATCGCCTACTCGCTTTAAAAAAGTAGCGACGACCTCGAGACGTCCCAAAAGGTCGTCTCGCTGCGATCAGTTTTCCGAGAATTGAAATGGATAGTGAACCGTCGTCACAGTTCCCACGGCAGCAGGTGGGAACTCCGCTGCTTCAAGTGCCTTAGCGACACAGCCGTAGATCTCTTGATTCAGAATTGTTCCCGAAGCGCGCTTAAAGTTTTTCGCTTTCCCCGTTTCGTCTACATCAAATGCGACCACGAGCTTGCCCTTAAGGCCCGGAACGTCCTTCAAAGACTTGTTGTAGCAGGCTTGAACTTCGTCCGACTCCAACCACACGGCATCACGAATCGCCTCGCGATCGATTCCAATTGTCACTTTCATGTCAGCCAGAGACGAAGACTCCATCGTCGCAGCATTCGCAAAAGAACCTGCCGTCCACACCATAACGAGAGCCGAGAGAACAAGAAAAAGTCGCATAAACCCCCCTCAAAAAGAATGGCCCGGGTTCTGACCGAAAGTGTCGCTCCGGCCTCCGGCCTGCGCTGCTCGCCGTGCAGTCGCGCGGCGAGACTCTCCTTATTTATACTTCGAATCAATTTTCATTTTCGAGATTAACGTTTTTGCGAAGGGGGCTTATCGCCGCCACCCAAAAGAGCCGCAAACGGGTTATTGAATGGCTGTCCTCCACGACCACCTTGAGGCCGCGGCCCACCGCCGCCCGAGCTGACAGGACGAGGCCCTTGGCCTCCGCCACCTTGCCCAACAGGTCTCGGACCATTGCCGCCACCAGCCGCATGCGGACGAGGCCCGCCGCGACCATCCGGACGACCTCCCTGAGGTCCACGCCCTTGTGGACGGCCGCCTTGCCCCGCTTCGCGCTGACCGTCACGCGGTCCGGCTTGACGAGGCGCACGCTCGCGAGGAGCACCCGCTTCCAAAATCATCGAAAGCGAAATCTGCGTCTTCTCCAAATCCACGCCAAGAACACGAACCGTGACCTGGTCACCTGGGTTCACGACTTTGCGAGGGTCATCGACGAACTTAGTTGAAAGCTCCGAGATATGCACAAGACCGTCTTGGTGAACTCCAATGTCCACGAAGGCACCAAAGTTCGTCACGTTGGTGACGATCCCAGGGCAGATCATGCTCTCTTTAAGGTCTTTCACTTCGAAGATATCATCGCGGAAAGAGAAAACCTTAAACGGATCACGCGGATCGCGTCCCGGCTTTTCAAGTTCGCGGATGATGTCATCAAATGTGAACTCGCCGATGATCTTCGCCCACTTCTCGCGAAGGCTAAGGATCTTTTTAGCGCCATCACCGAGGAGTCCCGTCACCGGAACACCCGCTTCAGCCGCCATATCGCGAACCGCCGCATAACGCTCGGGGTGAACCCCTGTTGCATCAAGCGGATGTTTGCCGCCAGGAATACGCAAGAAGCCCGCACACTGCTCGTAAACCTTGGCGCTAAAGCGCGGAACTTTCATCAACTGCTCGCGGTCTCCGAAAAGACCGTTGGTTTTGCGAAACTCAACAACCGCCTTCGCCAGCCCCGGGCCAATGCCCGCGACGTACGAAAGAAGCGGAGCCGATGCCGTGTTGAGATCAACCCCTACACCGTTCACGCAACTCTCAACAACTTCGCCAAGCGACTTCTTCAAAGCTGTCTGCGAAACATCGTGCTGGTACTGACCAACACCAATGCTCTTTGGATCAACCTTAACAAGCTCCGCAAGAGGATCTTGCAGGCGACGAGCGATCGAGATCGCTCCACGCACCGTCAGATCGAGATCCGGGAACTCTTCGCGAGCAACATCACTCGCCGAATAAACCGACGCGCCCGACTCGCTCACCAAAATAACTGGGATCTTGTCAGCGCCGATTTCTTTCAAAACCTTGCGAACAAACGTCTCCGCCTCGCGTCCGCCCGTTCCGTTTCCTACCGCGATTGCATCGATCGTGATCTGCTTGGTGACTTCCGAGAAAAGCGCTTTCGCCTTTTCATGCGCACCATCACCCAAGATTTGCAAAACCGTGTTGGAAATGAAGTTCCCTTGCTTGTCGATAAGCGCAACTTTGCAACCGGTGCGAAGCCCCGGGTCGATACCCAAAACGCACTTCGGACCAAATGGGCTCCCGAGCAGAACCTTACGAACGTTCTCGGCAAAGACCGTGATCGCATCTTTGTCTGCTCCGTCCTTCAGTAGACGGTGAACCTCGTTTGAGATCGAAGGATGAACGTGAACCGTGTACGCAAGCTTCGCGCAGGTCTTTAGGACATCAAGAACTTTACCGATCTCAGGATTCGCCGCAGCCGCCTTCTCCGCCTCCGGAGTAAACGTCGTGCGCTCAAACGCCTGAAGGTTTCCTTCTTCGTCACCTTCAACCGTGACCGTCAGTTCCTCTTCCGCCCAACCACGGCGCATAGCCAAGTAGCGGTGCGAAGCCTTCTTCTCGGCCAAGCTCTTCACAGGTTCCGAGAACTCGGCGTACATCTCGTACTTCGAGTGCGGCTTAAAGCCCTTTGCTTTCTTCGACACGATCTTTCCGTGATCAAAGAAATTCACACGAATGCGTTCGCGCAGTACAGGGTCGTTCGAAAGCTTTTCGACGATGATATCTTGTGCTCCCTTAAGAGCGAGATCGTAGGTGGCAATGCCAGCCGGTACGTTCAAGAAGTCTTTCGCCTTGATTTCAACCGCCACATCCGGCTTGGTCTCCATGTGACCGATCTTCCAAAGCCAGTCCGCAAGCGGTTCAAGCCCCGCTTCACGAGCCAAAGTCGCTTTCGTTTTCTTTTTCTTCTTATACGGACGGTAGATCTCTTCGAGGTCACCGAGATCCATACAAGTGGTGATGCGCGTCTTTAGTTCGTCCGTGAGGTTGCCTTGAGATTGAATCTCCGTGAACACAAACTCACGACGCTTGTTGAGCTCCGTTAGGGTTTCGTTGCCCTCGATAACGGCACGAATTTCCGTCTCATCCAGTCCGCCCGTTTTTTCTTTACGGTAACGGGCGATGAACGGAACCGTTCCCCCTTCGGCGGCCAATTCCAAAACAGCTTGGGCCGCTTTCAGAGAAATCTGAGACAAAAACTTTTCGCGAAAGGTCGCGAACGCGATGGGAGTTAAAACAGGTGTAGTACTCATAGTGGTTTCGAGCGGATCATTTATGACGGTAAAGAATCAAGCCATTCGTTGGATCATAGGGCGACACGCCAACAGTTACTTTGTCCCCAACGACGACGCGGATGTTAAAACGACGCATCTTGCCGCAAAGCCGTGCGACGATTTCGACATTGTTATCCAAGAGGACCCTGTAAAGCCCTCCCGCGTTCACGTCGACAATCTTTCCTTCCAATTGCGCCAAATCGTCCTTAGCCATCCGTTCCTTTACCCTGCTTACGCTTTGTAGTTCGAAATCAAAAACTTTATGCCCTGCTGGAAGAGAACTTCCAACCGGTCATTCTGATTGGTGATGATAAAGCCCCATCCTAACACCTTGTGCAAGATCGGAGTACGAGCTTCAAAGCTCTCGGACATTTTGTAGGCAACTGGCTTCAACGCTTTGTACTTTTCTTTCAGTTGCGCCCACTGCGCCTCGAGATCGCCATTGCGATCGAGCTTCAAATCATCCTTCTTTTTCTTTTTATCGCCTGCCTTTTCAGCATCTGGCTGAGTAGGCTTCATGGAACGAAGCAGCGCAGCCGAAGGGCTCAGCTCTTCTTCCTGAACAACAGGCTCCGCAGCCTCTTCCGCCTCACTTGCCGCGAAATCTTCGGCAAACTCCGCATCCGCGACATTTCCGTCAGGCTGCCCAGCGTTGGCGAGTTCTTCCTCTGCAGGACGACCTTCCGACTTGCGCGAGGCCTTAGGAGCTTTTACCGCGGCTGCCTTTACCGGCTTGGCAGCAGGCTTGGCCACTTTCTCAGCGGCCTTTCCTCGAGGAGCCTTCTCTACCGCTTTCGCAGCAGCAGGCACTTTCGTAGTGACTGGCTTCACTGGCTTGGCCGAGGACTTAGCCGTCTTGGGCGCTGGCTTGGCCGCCTTTGCTGCGGGCTTAGCCGCTTTCGCCGCTGGCTTGGCCACCGACTTAGCAGGTTTAGCCTTCGCCGCAGGCTTAGACTTGGACTTCGATTTCGATGTATTCGCTGCCGACACCCATCCTCCGATGCGACGCGAAATTCGCCGCAGCCGATTTAGCACAGTTAACCCCTCATGCCTGTCGATTCAAGGCTCAAACTAGAGGAGGCGCCCAGAGAAAACAAGTCGGAAAAACAGACCAGAAAAACAACTCGGCAGCATCGGTGAAGTCACGTGCCGTCGTCCACCGAACGCGGTAAGAAGAGCTATGAACAAGTTAAACTTCTCGCTTTCGGAAGTCGTCACCCATCTCGGCCCTTTGATCTCCGCCACCTCGTGGTCACCGTCGACTCCCAGCGAAGCCTTGGAATTTCGAGCCGTCAATGCACCTGACCTAGCAGAAGCAGGGGACCTCATCTTCGTTTCCAACTCCAAACACATAAAAAAGGCCCTCGCCTCACAAGCAAAAGCCCTCTGCCTCCACGACTCCATGAAAACCGAAGGCGAACGCTTTACCGCTCTCGGCGCCGACCGCTTTGTGCTTTACTCTCCAGAACCCGAACGCGCGATGCGAGAGACCATCCAACGCTTCTTCCTCAAGACACCTTACATAAATCGCGACAGCAAAGACCTTATCCATCCGACCGCGATCATCCACCCGACGGCGGAAATCGGCACCGGCACGCGCATCGGAGCTTATGCCATCATCGCAAGCGGCGTAAAAATTGGAGCCGAGAGCGTCATCGCATCCCACGTCGTCGTCGAATCTCGAGCAGAAATCGGGGCCGGAACCGTTCTTCACCCATTCGTTTACATTGGTCACGACTGTCTGGTCGGCAAAGAGTGCGAGATCCACCCGCATTCTGTCGTCGGCAAAGAGGGGTTCGGCTATGCCCATGACCTCAAGGGCCAGCACCACCGAATTCCTCACCAAGGCATCGTCGTGCTGGAGGACCGCGTTCACCTCGGGTCAACTGTCACTGTGGACCGCGGAACATTTGGCGAAACACGAATCGGCCGCGGTGCGATTCTCGACAATCGCATTCACATCGCGCACAACGTCGCAATTGGCGCAGGTTCAATCATCACAGCCGGGTTCAACGTCGCAGGCTCGACGAAAATCGGAAAGCACTTCGTCACCGGCGGCAACACTTCGGTGACTGGCCATATCGAAATCTGTGACGGCGTTCAAATCGCCGGAGTCTCCGTGGTTCGAAAGTCTATCGACAAACCCGGCGCCTACGGTGGAAACCCGCTTCTCCCGATGCGCGACTACATGCGTATGAGCCTCGCACTCTCCAAGCTTCCAAGCCTTCTTAAAAAAGTCGGACTGCTAAAATCGGACAAATCCGGTGCCGACGAAGACTCCGGTCAATGAGCTCTCAGACCAAGAATATCGGCTAAAAGCCCTACTTGCTTCCGCGCCGCCCAAGTCCGCGCTTTAACGACTTCGGACCAAAGTGGCGCGGCAAGAGCAAGCTCACTCCCGTCACTTCGCGAAGCTCACGAACGTCTCCCAGCCAAACACGAGCGTCCGCAGCCGCAAACTCTCCGATCACCTGAAGGCAAAGTGCACACGGCTCGGCCGGCGGATTCATTTTGGTCACAACAACCACGTCTCGAATTTCTTTTGCACCCGCGGCAATCGCCTGCAAGATCGCATTGCGTTCCGCACAGATGGTAGCGCCGTACGACGCATTTTCAACATTGCACCCATGAAACTGCCGACCACGTTCGTCGATCACAGTCGCACCCACTTGAAACTTCGAGTACGGCGCGTACGCACGTTTTCGTACCTGAACAGCAGCCCTCCAGGCCTTTTTTATCTCCATCGGAATTCGCACTCGAAGATCCGCCATGCCGGACGATGTCGCCGAGCGCCCTTGATTTCGACCACTCCGACCTTTGGAAAGCGTGTTTTTCTCTGGCATTCGTCAGTCCCCCAAGTTCCTTCCCCAGCCCCAGAAACCCAGTCAAACCGAGGCCTAGGCCCTCGTCAATCGTGCAACAAAAAGAAACACGTAAATCACCTGACAGACCATGACGGTTGCGGTAGCCAAACTACAAACGCCAAAGGCAGAGGAGACGACCATGTCCTACGAATTTTATAAGATCCTACACTTGATCGGTCTCGTGACGCTCTTCATCTCGCTCGGCGCGCTTGCCTACATCCCCCTTGAAAAGCGCAAGCCTTTCATGATCATTCACGGCGTCTCGTCGCTCGTGATGCTCGTCGCAGGTTTTGGTCTTCTCGCACGCCTCGGAATGGCGCGCGACATGGGCGGTTGGGTTTACGTGAAAATCGCCATCTGGCTGGCGCTCGGTGCAACTCCGGTGATCCTCAAACGCAAGCCACAGCTTGCAATGCCGGTCACTCTCATCAGCATCGCTCTCGGCGCGCTCGCGGCCTACACCGCGATTCTAAAGCCAGGCGCTTAAAACACTTCGTAACGAAGCAAACGGCACTCAATTGGGCCGTTGTAGACAAGCGACTTACGGGTCGCTTTCAGCTTCATCGCGCTCGAAAGCTCTGGGTCGCCAGAAAGCACGTGTGCCGTCCAACCTTTGAAGCGGTTCTTCAGCGTGAACGCAAGGTCACGGTACGTGTCTTTCAACGACTCTTTTTCTCCAAGACGCGCGCCATACGGCGGATTCGTGATGATGATACCCTTTTCAATCGGCGCTTCCAAAGTCTCCATCGGATGACGACGGAAACTGATGAGATCATCCACTCCCGCTTCGCGTGCATTTGCCTGCGCGATCTTAATGACTTTCGAATCTACGTCATAGCCGAAGAACAATGGACGACGGCGTTCTTCGTTCTCAACTTTGGCGCCATCCGGAACGGGGTTCGGGTAGAGGCGCTTCAAAGTCGCCTCAAGCTTTTCGCCGGCCTCTTCCTCCAAAGCCAAAGTCGCCTCGAGCTCTCTTTGAAAGACCTCTTCTTCAAAGCCTTTCCAGTTCATGAAACCAAAACGGCGACGCAATGTTCCCGGCGCCACTTTTCGCGCCTGAAGTGCCGCTTCGATCAAAATCGTCCCCGAACCACACATCGGGTCCACGATCGGCGTCTCGCCATCCCACTCAGCCATGCGTAAGAGCCCCGCTGCCACGTGCTCTTTCAACGGCGCTTCACCAGTCCCCGTGCGATAGCCACGCTTAAACAGCGGATCGCCCGACGTATCAAGACTCACCGAGAAGTGGTTCTTAAACGCTCGCACCACAATCACGAGATCGGGGTTTTCCGTGTCGACAGAAGGACGCACGCCCGTCTTTTCCCGGAATTGATCGACTATCGCATCTTTCACTTTCATTGCGACAAAGCGCTGATCCTGAAAGGCCGAGTCGCGCACACTCGCTTCAACGGCGATCGTACCATCGGCGTCAATCAGCGATGTGAAGTCGAACTTACGAATGTTGTTGTAGAGATCCTCGTTCTTGTAAGCCGGGAAATGAAGAATCGGACGCACAACCCGCGTCGCCGTTCGCAACCGAAGATTCGCGCGATAAGCCGTCGCCCAATTGGAATCAAAATAAACTCCGCCTGGCTCCTTATCGAGTTTTCTTGCCCCTAGCTCCGCCAGTTCGTCCCGCAATACATCAACAAGCCCACGCGAAGTTAGGGCAAAAAAAGTCGCCATCGAATCATGTTTCCTTGTAGTTTGGTCCGCCGCCACCTTCAGGTACGGTCCAAGTGATATTGTCTGCCGGACACTTGATGTCACAGGTCTTACAATGAATGCAGTTTGTGTAGTTAATCTGGAGCCGCTGTTTGCCGGTGGCCCCGCCGTTAGCCCCTTCTTCAGGGACCATCTCGTAAACGCTAGCCGGACAGAAGTGATTGCACGGCGAACGGAACTTCTCGTAACAAACATCACGACAGAAATCCGTGTTCGCCACTTTCAAATGATTGGGCGAATCCTCGTCGTGCATCGTGCCAGTCAGGTACACGCTCGAAAGTTTGTCGAAAAACAAAACGCCATCTGGCTTCGGAAGCTGCGTATCCGGATGTTCCCACCCGCGCGCGCCCCACATCTCGACGATCGGCTCTGTCGTCGTCCAGTCCTCATGCGACGCCATCTCATCAAACAATCCACGCCCACCCGTGATCTCTTGCAGAGCCAAAAGTGGCGCCGATTTCACGATACCCATCGACAAAGTTTGGTGGAAGTTACGAGTCGCCCAGAGTTCGGATTTCACGAAGCTGTTTTGAATTTTCGATTCGTAGGTTTTCAATCGAGCTGCCGAATAGTCTTCCGTCACAAGCGCTTCGACAGCCGTCTCAGCCGCCAGCATTCCCGATTTCATCGCCAAGTGAATGCCCTTAAGCTTCTTCACATCGACCATCATCGCCGAGTCGCCAACAACCATCATGCCATCGTGGTAAAGTTTCGGCATCGAGTACCAACCACCTGCCGGCAAAGTCTTTCCACCATAGGCTATGACTTTGCCACCCTTGATCATGTTCATCACAAACGGATGTGTTTTAAGACGCTGAAGTTCGCGATGTGGATCAAACAACGGGTCATGTGTGTCAAGATACCCAACAAGGCCCACGACAATCTGATCATTTGGCAGCGTGTAGATAAACGTTCCACCGATGGTCTTTTCCAACGGAAAGCCCAACGTGTGAATCACCTGACCGGCCTTCACCGTACCGGGAGGGCACTGAATAACCTCTTTAACACCCTCTTCGTACGCTTCGGGGTTTTTCCCTTTAAACAGGTCCAACTTCTTTGCGACTTCTCGGAAGAGCGATCCACGCGTGCCCTCGGCAAAAATCGTGATCTTCGACTTCAACAAAAGTCCCGGCTCGAAATTCGGCTTCGGATTTCCGTTCTTATCAAGTCCTTTGTCACCCGTACGAACGCCCACCACTCGTCCGGCATCATCGTACAAGGCCTCAACCGCAGCGAACCCCGAGAAGATATTCACGCCAGCGGCCTCGGCTTGCGTTCCCAACCAGCGGTTAAACTTCGAAAGCGAGATCAAGAAATTGCCTTCGTTATGAAACGGCGGCGGAGTAATCGGAGCCTTCACGCTTCCCGAACGACTTAAGTAACGAACTTCGTCATGCTCCACCACGCACTCAATCGGGCAACCCTGCTCCTTGAAATCAGGGATCAGCTCATGAAGCGCCGAGGGATTCAACACAGCTCCCGACATCGCGTGCGCGCCGATTTCGGAGGCTTTGTCGATAACAGCCACCATAAGATCGCTCAACAGACGCCCTTGCTTGCGACCAGCGGTGACCTCTTCGTCATGCTTTGCCATCAACTGCCGAAGCTTCAAAGCAGCGGCTAAACCCGCAGCCCCTCCGCCGACGATCAAAACATCGACTTCCATCTCTTCACGTTGAATCTGATCCATCATTCCCCCAAAACTTGCTGAATTCTAATCCGAAGCGGCCGGCGCTTGTGTCGGCGCGGATATCGCCTCTTGCGCCTCCAAACCACGATTCGGGCTCGGCAGCGTTGCCTGCACCTGAAGATCGTCCTCGTCCGCTCCTCCTGGATAACGTTTCCGCGCCTGAACGCTTCCACTGACCGCGGAAGCGTTTGCTGGCTGTCGGCTCATCCAGTTACGCAGCTCTTCAGATACCTCATGTCCCGACTCGGTCGAATTCGCAGCCACGGCCTTGCTATATCCAAGACCGAACAAAGCCGACAAACCAACCGACACAGCCGCTACCGAGAGCGTCGTCGCCAATCGCTTACTTACGCTGAAACCTTTCAACAAATCCATCGTCAAACCTCGCTTCCGAGTTTCAATCTCCGATGATCCCTCATCGGAATTTGCTTGCGTACCTTTTCAATCTCCTCGCGGTGAAGTTCCGCATAGAGAATCTCCGTTCCCGATCGCTCTACCTGAGCGGCTTCAAGAATTCTCCCCCACGGATCGATCACCATCGAGCGCCCGTACGTCTTTCGCACCGTCGCATTTCGACCCGTTTGGTCGGCATGGTCACCGGACTGCGCAGGTGCCAACATATACGCCTGCGACTCGATCGCCCGAGCCCGCACCAAAATCTCCCAATGCTGCCGCCCTGTGGGCACTAAGAACGCTGACGGCAAAAAAAGTGCGTCGACTTCGGCCCGCGCATAAACCGAAAACAGCTCCGCAAACCTCACGTCGTAACAGATCGCGCAGCCAAACTTCCAGCCACGATAGTTCCAAACCTTCGGTTCGCTACCTCCAACAAGGTGGTCGGACTCACGCACCGGTTTGTGACCTGCGACATCCACATCAAACAAATGTAGTTTCGTGTACGGCACATGCCACGAACGCCCAGGTTCAAACACGGCGGTCGCCGCATACGGTTTGCCGGAAACATCCTCGGAAGAGTTCAGAGCTTGAGCCACCGGCACAGCGCCAAACACCACCGCGCAATCGTTGGCCTCCACCCAAGCCTGAATCTCTTGATGAAAACGATTAGCCATCGAAAAGTCCGGCAGCCCTTCGCCGTCCACGAGACGTAAAAACCAAACATTTTCCGGAAAGACGGCCAGCTGAACGCCGCCGTGTTTCGCTATCTCTTGCAGGGCTGCGCGGATGGTCGATTCATTGCTGTCCACACCGTTGACCGAGGTCATCTGTACCACCGCGATCGGAAGTACAGAACTCACTTCAGACTTAGAAACCGACTCTCGTGTCAACGTCCTACCAACTCTCTTGCGAAAACTTTCGTTCGAATCTCTAGTTCAGCTCTTTTTCTAGGGCCGCCTCAGAAGCCGATTCTCGCAATAACTTGTCGAGTTCCGCCGCTTGCGCAGATCTCAACACTTTCGGCGAAGTCGCATTTTTGCAAGCCCACTGACTCGCCTCAAGATTCTTTCGAATCCCCTCGAGAATCGACTGGCACTGCCCGGGCACGCGAGACGTCCCGACTGTGCGCTCAACATTGGTTTTTGAGTATGTCGCCACACACCCCGTATCACCGTCCTGCGTGTACATACGGAGCATACGAACAGCCTTACCCACTCCCGAGCCAGCCGCGACCCTACCCGGACTTTTGCAGACAACCATATTTACCAGTTCGCCATCAGGCGATACCGCATTCGCCGACGAGGTCACTCCCAATACGGCCAGAACCGCCAACGACGCTAGAATTCTCCAACGATTTCCCATCATTGATTTCCCATCATTGCCGTCTCTCCCGCATGTTTTCGCGCACAGTCACCTTGCGCTATCACCTTCAAGTTCCTCATCTGCTTTTCAACAGGAATAGCTCAACCGAGCGTCAAAGTCCAAAGTCGCCGGCAAAATTCTCCGGCCCCCAGCCAACGTCGTCCCCAAAAACAAAAGAGGAAGCTTTCGCTTCCTCTTTCCTTGCTACTCTAACTGCTAGCCTCTGTCGTCTTCCGGTCTCGTCGTCTTCCGGTCTCGTCGTTTTCCGGTCTTGCCGTCTTCTGGTCGTCGGCTCGGCGAGCTTCGCATGTCGCAGTTCTCATTCAAACCGCGACGAGAACTTTCGACGTTCTACGCCGACTTCGACTTCGTCTTCTTTGAAGACTTCTCTTTTTTCGAGCCTTCAACGAGCTTCACGTTCGAGTAGTGGATGGTGCCTTCTGATTTCACAAGGCCATCTTTTTTCGAGTGCTTAGTTTGAACCTTCACGCCCTGAACGCGAATTTTCATTTTCACTGGATCGACTTCGAGAACCGCTCCACGCTTACCTTTGTCAGCGCCCGCGATAACTTCAACAGTTGAGCCTTTGGCGATTTTCAATTTCATGGCTCTTACGCCTTTCCTGCAGTTTTTGCGGCTGATTTACGGTTGAGTTTACGAACGATCCGACGCTTCACTTCCAAAGCCCGCGCCGACATTTTCGACTCGTCTTGACGGAGAATGAAACGATCCAAGCCGCCGATATGCTCAAGCGAACGAATTGCGCTCGTTGCAACACGCAACGTCACAAGATCGCCCAATGCTTGGCTAAAAAGACGCTTTTTCTGCACGTTAGGCTGCGCCGTTTTCTTAGTCTTGATGTTCGAGTGGCTGACCAGGTTCTTCACGACCGGGCGCTTGCCTGTCAGTTCGCAGATTGCCATCTTACTAGTCCTTTTGACCCTTAGACCCCTCACCTTATTAGCAAGATCGAAGTCCTTGGTCCCTTTCGTTGTGAATCCTCAAAAAGTTCGAGACGGGTAGAAATATTGAAAATCTGCCTTGTTGGCAACCACTATCTGGTGTAGTCTGCCGCCTCTGTCGGAATTGCCTGGAAGGTTAAGCATATGAAAAAGATGGTTCGTTCTAAATACCGCCCTGAGTTCTCTGGCGACTACTTCTTTGACTACAAAGACGCCCTCACTTTGGGCCGCTTTATCTCTGAAGGTGGCAAAATCACTCCTGCTCGTATCAGCAAGCTTTCGCTTGGCCAACAGAAGCAGGTTGCTGCTGCCGTTAAAAAAGCCCGTAGCCTCGGTCTCCTCCCACAAGGTAACGAGTCTTACGACTTCTTTGAGCGCCCAGAGGCGATCTCTCCAAAGCCGTTCCAGATCTAAATCGATCTTGAACGCAGCCTGGGCCTCCAACGAGGCCTAAACGAACAGGGCAAGCCCCGACGCTCCAAACGGAGCCTCTCGAGGATCTTGCCCTGTATTTTTTTGCCCTGCAGAAACTACCGAACCTCTATCTTCCACGCAGCTTCCACCAAGCCACCGCAGTAAAGAGCATCCAAATCCCATAAAGCCTCGTCGAAAGAGCATGGAAGTCTGGCCCAGAAAGCCCCCAAACGGCGACCTTGGAAAATGGCTCGTCCCAATGCAAAAGGCGAAAACCCAACATCGGGATTGCAACCCCCAGCAAGTGCACCAAAGCCATAAAGAAAATGACGTAGCCGAAAAGCCCGCCGCCTCGCGAAGCCCAACCAACTCGGGCTCCGAAAATTCCGACGGCTACAAACGCTGATCCGGCGATCAAACCGGCCACCCGCGGCTCCAATCCCAAGCGAAAAACCACCGCAGCCAATCCTGCGGCCGCAACCTGTGCCATCAAAAGTCCCGACATCATCACCTCACGTCCGAGTCTCGTCTCTCAGACTGCGGATTTCAACTCCTGGAATCTCGCTCGATCACCCCAAGCTGAACCGCCGTAAGTTCTCGTAATTGCTCGGCCGCAAAACGGACGCTCCAGCTCCGCCCCCCGCCCCTCGGCTTGCAAAACCCTTTATCGACAACGGCTGCCACCGATTCGGACAGCCCATAACAAAAGGGACACTCATGCAATTCAGCCACGCTCACAACAACCAAACCAATTGTAGCTACGACTTTAAAACTACCCAGCTTAGCGAGTTCGGGCTCGATCCTCGCGACTGGCTCCTACGCGACTCGCGAACAGCGAACTACTCCACGCAGCGCCTCCAACATCGAGACGACGAAGACATCCAATTAAAAGTCCATCTCGGTGTTGGTGGAGAGATTAAGGAAGTTGAACTCGTGATTCTCTCAGCCGACTAGAAGCCTACTGATCGCAGGGGCTCGAAAAAATCGAGCGCGACCAACGCTGTTCGCGCGACATCTTATCGGCCCCCGGCAAAGCCGTCATCACGCTCTCTCGAAACGTATCAAAACCATCTTGCCCGTAGTACCGAACCGCCAACGATCGCAGGCGGCAATAAAGTCGAAAATCCGCGGTGTCCAACCAACCGTGCTTCCGAGAGATATAAACCCCTGGGCCACTCTCACCCCACGCGATTTGAACAATCAGAGTCAGAGACTTGAGAATCCAACGCTTGATAAAATCATCTCCCGCGACTGTCGCGGCACAGTTCTTCGGCATGCGCTCCAAAGAGTCAGCCATCAGCCGAAGATTGAGAAATAAATCAAAGCATCCGCCCGGCTCGTTTGAAGATTTACAAAGATCAAAGAGTTCGTCTGCGACCGACTTCTTTACCTTGTTCGAAGTGGAATACAAAAACGCCTTCTGGGTTTGACGGAAAATA
Source organism: Bdellovibrionota bacterium (assembly GCA_963170185.1). Classification (GTDB taxonomy): domain Bacteria; phylum Bdellovibrionota; class Bdellovibrionia; order Bdellovibrionales; family JAMPXM01. The sequence continues at coordinate 4,395 of CAUJGS010000094.1, read as the reverse complement.
TCCAACTGCTCATCGCACACAGTTCGCGGCGGATTAAACAGCACGATCAAAATAAATCCGATAACAATTGCGCCGATCGCGACCAAAACTCGAGGAGCATTTCTTAAAAACTCATCCATTGCGCCCTCCGAGGTGCCGCCAAATTCGCATCAAGGAGCCCGAAGCGCGCAATCACGCTCTCCCGCCTCGGGGAATGGGTAGACACCACGAGGCTTTGTCTGAACCCAAGTCATCTTGTCCCGCGAGCAAAAGAATATCTTGAATCGAGCTTCAACGGCATAAATGCGCACCAGATTGGCTAGCATATTGAAAACCTCCGCCAGACGTTCTCGCCGCTCATCTGAGCCGCTATTTCTAGCGATCTCAAGGTTCTCGCCCATCGAATCTAGGATCTTAATCAGATGCGATCGTTCATGGATTTTGAGTCTCGCAGATGCCTGAACCGCTCTCGCGATCGCGAGTTGCAAGTCTCGAAGGACAACTTCAACCTGTTCGTCATCTTGCTTGGTCAGCGCCCCGTGCAGCGCATCTCCCTGCCCCAGCAAAACCGAGATCTCTGCCATCGTCACAGGCTCCAGACGAAGCCGCTCGATTCGACGTGCCTCTAGATCCGACGGTACCAACGTGAGCGCCAAGACAAAGCACGAGACCATCGCCGCGCATGTTACGGAAACCCATCGACTACACCTAGAAAGAGATAAGAAGGCGGCTTGCACGACCATCAGTTCTGTATCGGATCAGAACACCTGGGTCTTAAATGCTAAAGAGCCCAGAAAAGAAAACGGGCCGAATTTCTTCAGCCCGTTCCCCAGTTAGCCATCAGGCTAGTCCAACTAGACCCAATTAGAACGTAAGAGTTCCAGTGAGCATAGCTTGGATGATTGTCGCTTCACGCTTAGGAGTCGCGTCTTTGAAAGCCGCGCCTGGCATGAACGCACCGACCATCGCGTCGATGATCAGGCCGTTAGCATACTTCTTCTGAGCGTAAACATCGAGTTCCATACCGAGGTCTGCTTTGTCATTAGCCATACCGCCACGGAGACCAGCGAAACGATCGTTGTTTGTGCCGTTGATCGTGTTGTCTTTCTCTTTTGTCTTCGAGAAGCCATAGAGACCGAGACCAACAGTCATGTCTTCAGCAGGAGCGATATCCGCACCAACTGCCCAGTAAGTCAGGTTGCCCCATCCGAAGATGTCCATGAGACCTGCAAACTTGTGGCTGTTGTAGTAGAGACCGTTGTAACGCGAGTTCTTGCTGTCAGCTGCGTCGTCGTCGCCCGAGTCAGAGTGGTAGTTAGCCCAAACTTTCAGACCCATAGTTTCCGGCATCGAGAAACCGACACGGAAATCCATCATCATCGCATCGTTTTTTACTTCGATCGCTGCTGTTTTAGCTGCGATACCCGACTGCATACCGAGAACTGCGCGGTAGTCCAAACCAGCCGCTTCACCACCAAGAGTCAGGCCATAAACCTGAAGGTTCGCCGAAGGAGCCGCGTTTTCGCTGCGGTTGAAGTTCGAGAACGACAGCGACGCTGTGTTCAAGAATTCAGGCAAGTTCTTAAGGTCGATACCAACCATGAAGCGGTGTTGCTCAGGGTCAGAATCCATACCAGCTTGCGCCGTGAGTTCTTTGTCCTTTACGAGAGCCACGAGTGCTTTCGCGAAGTCGAGGTCGTAGCCGAGAGCAAGACCTTCATGCGTGATTGGGATCAGCTTGTGATCGTCCGACGAAATGAACTCGCCTCCACCGAAGTCGATGTTGAAACGACCAGCTTTGATGAACATCTTCTCAGAGAAAGCTGCCCAACCGTACGCCTCGTTAACCATCAGACTGTTGTCTTTGGTGAACGCCGCATAGGCATTCGGGTTCGTGAGACCGTCTGGCGTGTTTTTTCCACGCTCAGTACCCAGAAGCGTGCCGTGAATCAAAGTGACGTGTGCTTTCGCAGCTTGTCCCTTTTGCATCGTCAGGCCGAGCTTCATGCGAGCTTCGATATCCGACGTATTCTCGGGGATATCTTTATTACCCGATGGTGTCATGTCGTTGTAGTAACGCAGACGGAATTCGCCAGAGTGTTTGAACTCTGCGTCTTGAGCTTGTGCAGCTGTCGACACGGCGAGAACACCGGCGAGAATGACCAAACGCTTCATTTGATTGCTCCTTGTTGAAGGCTTGTTGTTGTTCTTGTTGCTCATTTTTTAATCGCAATTCTTTTATCTGCTATCGCGTTCGCTTTAAATCGCTTTGAGACGGTTTCCGGCGCCTTCGGACTCGAGCACATACTCGATTCGACCAATCGCCGCAGGACCCCACCCCATACTTTCCCTCAATCGTAGGTAGCGATCTTTTATGAAAGCAATAACTTTTTACACAGATCATCCGTACTTAATTCGCTGCGCAAGATCTGTGTGATTAAGAACATGGGTGTGTTTTTCTAACGACAGAGATGCCGGCTCACTGCTGGACCATGGACTTGAAACGTCTTTAGATCACGCAAAGGGAATACAATCATCTTACGAGACAGGTTGCCAAAACGGGTCGAGGTGTTGTTAACTCGCTCTTCACCGCGACGTCGGGGAGTAGCGCAGTCTGGTAGCGCATCTGCTTTGGGAGCAGAGGGTCGCAGGTTCGAATCCTGTCTCCCCGACCACTTTTTGTCGCCTCGTACTTTTCATTCTTTCTTTTCAGTTTTTGCACTTCCGAACCCACACTCACTCACTAGCGCGCTCAACCATTCAACTCATCGTTGTCACGCGCGGTCTGAGAACTTAGGGTTTACTCTATAAATCCAATGAAAAAGTCCAAGGAAAGGACCTGAGTCAAAGAATGTCGTCATCCGTATTTGTAGAAGTTCACTCGGCGGCAGAGCTCGCGACGTTACGTCCGCTACCGCCAATTGTAATCGGAGATCAGTTCTCGGCGGCAGACGTACTGGATCTCTACGAAAGAGACGGCACTCAACACGTCATCCAGCGCTCCAACCTCGCTCTGGAGTCAGAAAAACGCCTCAGCCTACTTATGCTGAATGAGCCCGATCTTTTTCTCAGCTTCCCTCTCTCGGCCATACTCGGTCCCACAAAGCCCAACAAGCAAAGCGAAGTGCAAGCGGCCGCGATTCAAATCGATATCCTCAGCGTCTCTCAGAAGAACGAGATACTGAAACAGATCAAGGCGTACCTAGAGACCGTCACTCAATCAAAAAGCCTCGTGTATGACATTTCGATCGTCGCCGACGAACTGATTACCAACGCGATCTTCAATGCACCCTATGTCGATCCGAACAACACACGTTCAGGCCCAGCACGAAACTCCAACCTGGTCGAAATTGACCTCGCTAAACAACCGCGCTTCTTCTGCGGAAAAGACAGCGAGCGCATAATCATCGGCGTTCGCGATGCATATGGAACGCTCAATACGGATCGCCTTATCTCGCGTATCCAGCTTAGCTACAGGACAAACCCAAAGGATCAGATGTCCTTCGCCGAGGGCGGCGCGGGTATAGGAACATTTATGATTTTCGAATCGTGTGCGACTTTTTATGTCGGCGTAAAAAAGGGAGCGTCGACCGTTGTCTGTTGCGCTTTCCCAACTGGCATATCATCGCGCCAAAGAACACTCATGCCGAAAAACCTGCACGTTCTTTCTCTGTGAAGTCTAAAGCGACTTCTTCATAAATTGGAAATAGCGATCTGAAACGATATCGACATCGAGCTGTTGGCCACATGTTCCGCAAGCCAATGCAGGGAGCTGCTCCACTCTTCGAGGCAGCGGCTCGTCGGCTGACGAGACGAGGGTTTCCGAAGACACCTCGCACTGCTCGCAGTAACACGGCAGATAAAAGGACTCGACCCGATAAGGCTCGGGAACAAACTCGTGGATGAGATTAAAAAGATCGACAAAGAATCCAGGCATTCCCTTTAGCTCAATAACCGCCTTGGGAGCCGATTTGCTAATCGCGCGCATCCAGTGATCCCACTGTCGCACACCAACAGAGTTCATGCGCTCCAACTCGGTCAGTTCAAATACGACCGTGTCGGTTCGCACCGACAAGGGTGCGGTCAGTTCGAAGGGCTCTAGAAACTGCCCGCGAAGCCGAATCCTTACAGTCGTTAGATCTTCCGAAATCTCGGCTTCCAATCGAGAGTTCCCCACTACCACTTGTTGCCTCGTTTCAGCTTGAAGCTTTAGCTAGCGACTGTTTGGACTTCGAAATGCACTTGAAATACCCGTCGCCTGCCCAATCCGCCTCGGCCTCTGCACCACACTTGTCACAGCTGACAACGCCCACATCAGCCTCGTCCACAGGGCCTTGGGTTTCATGATAGTGCTTCCCTCTTTCCGCAAGCACTTCGATCGAGACGTCACAACTCTCACAGAAAAATGGAACCGCA
>CAUJGS010000093.1 GCA_963170185.1 Bdellovibrionota bacterium | reverse complement strand
ACAACATTTCGCGTAGGCGACACGAATCGATCCTTGGAGCTGGGGCTCAACGAAGAAGCACTTCGAAGTCAGCTAGCGGCTCTTCCAGACACGAAAAAATTTAAACATGAAAAGTACTTTGCGAAGGACCCTCTTTTTGAGTTGTTTTTTGCGGGTTCTGCTTCTTCCTTCAAGTACTGCCTTGGTATCGGTCGATGGCGGCAGATGCCCTATTTCTCTCTTCTCGAGTTTCGCTATTTACAGAATGAGCGCACTTTCGTTAAAGCGGATCGTCGCGTTCTCAATCAACTCTTTGGTGATGCGTTTGAGTATATGCATCGCGAAGGTCGGTTCACCTTTTTTTACGCGACGCGCGTGAGGCCGTTCCCCGTTCGGCATATCCGAAGTAGCGGCGAGATCGCGCCGGTGCGTGGTATGCCGGTATTTGACAGGTATGACTTCACGATTGAGACGGAAGTACCCATAGGGGCCGAGCCTCAGTATCCGTATCAACAAAATCTCATTCGTTTGAGCGACAGGGCCTACGATTACTGGTTGAAGCGAGGTACACTGAAGCTCAATCATCTCGCGAGTTATTTCCGTTCACTTTCTAAGTGACGACTTGATTTGACGATGCGATTTGGTGGCGCGATTTGGTCGCAAGCTAGGAACGAAACGGGCAAGAAATGGGAATTAGAAATCTCAATACAGATCGTGATCCAAACTTTAGCGATCACTTCTATTCGCCTCACACGCCGTGGATGAAGCCCGAAAAGAATTGGCTGCGTCTTCCAGAAAAGTATTCGTTTGATCTTGAAAAGGCGCGCCACGAGTTCGAGAAGATTCAAAAACAGTTCCCACTTAAACCGTTCGAAGTGTTATCGAAAGAAGGCAAAACACGTCCTCGCTTATCGTATCGCGGAATCGGTCTGACGGCCCGAGCAGGAGCCGGCGATCCCGTTTATGATGCGCTTTCGATATTTGGACCGGATGGGAAAAAGCTCTCGATCTTCCATACTTTTGAAAAGATGTCGGACAAACGACCTCCTGAAGAACGCGAGGTCGAAGTTCTGGACGAGTATGGGTTCGACCAAGAGACCGAAGCGTACACGCCCTTTTTCAAGGAAATCACATCTCGGTTTCAATCACCGATAACGAAGGTGAGGTTTCTTGAGATGACTCCGGGAGGGCTGATTCCTCCGCACATCGACTTTCCCTACTATCGAGGCATTCGTGTACATGCCTGTTTGTATTCGACTCCCGACGTGATTTGGGAGGTCGAGGGCGAGCAGTTCTCGATTCCCTGCGATGGGAACTTCTATTGGTTTGACACCGGCCGCTACCACGCGGTTCGTAATGGAGGAGACGAGAGTCGCATCGTGCTTTCGGTGAATCTGTCGCCCTATGTTGAGCGCGATGGCTCTCCTCGTTTGGGCCCGGATAAGGGGCTGATAGATCTTCTGTTGTCGGGTGGTGTGTGATGAGTGCGCGTTTCTCCGTTCGAACTTTGCAGCTTTTGTGTTTCTTGGCGGGGACTGCGTATCTGTTCTTGGGTGAGTGGTCGTGGAAGTCTTTGGTTGGGATGTTGATCGCGTACACATTCATCTTCGTACTCGGAGTTGCAATTGGATTGCACCGAGGTCTGTCGCATCGGCTGGTGGACCCCGATTCGAAACTCGGCTGGTTGACCCTTGGTTTCGGAACTCTTTCTTCATTGGGACGTCCGGTGGAATGGGCCCTCGTGCATCGCATGCATCATCCCAACTCCGATCAGGAGTCGGATCCGCATTCTCCGATTCAGCAAGGATTCTGGAAAGTGCTTCTCAATCTCTGGCATCTTCCGGAGTCCAGCAAACCGCGCTTGAGTTTGATCCGCGATCTGATGACGGCTCGATCGGTTCAGTTCTATCAAAAATACTACTACGCAGTGATCGCGGGTTACGTCGTGCTTTTGGCGGCCGCATTTGGTTTGCCGGGTGTGATCTTCGGCTATTGCTGGCCGGCGGTCATGAGCGTCCTGGGAGCGTCGATGGTCAATGCGGTCTGCCATCGCGACGGAGAAGCCAAGGATTCGCTCTGGGTGAGTCTTTTGACTTTCGGCGAAGGGATTCATGGTCGGCATCATCGTGAACCGAAAACCGTCAACCTGAGTCATGGAGTTTACTTTGACCCATCGGGTTGGCTCTTGGCTAAATGGACTCAAGCACAAGAGGAAGGGGAGGTCTCGTGGGCCTTGCGGCAAAGAAAACAGAAGTAGCAGCAGAAGTGGCGGCAAAAGTAGAAGTGTCTGGACTCAAGTACTTCGAAATCGAACCAGAGCAGAGCCAGTTCTACACTGTGGCGGTCGACGTCACACATCGCTGCAATATGGAATGCTCGAACTGCTACAGTCCAATTCGCAACTTGCCGGATATTCCTAAACACGAGCTGATTCAGTTTTTCTCTCGCCTCGGTAAAAGAACTGAAATTCGTCTCACGGGTGGCGAGCCCACGTTGCGTTCTGATTTGCCAGAGCTGATTCGCGCGATCAATGAGTACGGCCATCGCGCGACGCTCATGACAAACGGCTTGAAGCTCTCGGATAAAGCTTATGCGCAGTCGCTTTTTGATGCGGGCTTGAAGTTCGTCTGTATTTCGGTGAACGGTGCGGACGATGATGAGGTCTATCGTAAAACCGATGGGATTCCTTGCGCGGAAAAGAAAATGAAGGCTCTAAAGAACTGCGCGGAAGTCGGGTTTTTTCTCAATCTCAACTGCATCATCGTCAAGGGCGTGAATGAACACGTGCCGATGCGTCTGCACCGAATTTTGAAAGACCTGAAAGCAAACGCTGTCCTTCGTTTCCGCAATATCGGAAAGCTAGGGCGCTTCATGGAGCAGGACAATTATTCGTTTGATCAGATGATCGATCTCATAACATCGGCCTTCGGCATTGACCGGCAAATGGCGGCAGAGTCGCACAAGGTGAACGGTTACGAGGAAGAGCACAACGTTCTTTTCCCCGTCGATCCCAAGCGGAAGTTCAGCACGACATGGATCAAGATCACCGACTGGCGTCCGACGGAAAACTCCATTCCAGACCCCAACAGCGCACGCCGCGGAAGAATGACCAAGGACTACAAAGTCGCCCCATTCTTCGAGCACGCGAAACTCAACGGCTACTAATCCTGCGCGCAAAGCAGTGTAGCCCGGAGGGTGAAACGACGCTTCTCCCGATCTTTGCGCGCCCCTGCGCGCAAAGCAGTGTAGCCCGGAGGGCGAAACGACGCTTAAGGAGTAATGGTTTTCACGAAGCGGTTGATCTTGCCGTCAACTTGAACGACGACCGCGCTCTTTGTGGCGTTGCGCTTTTCATCAATGCTGATGACGCCAGTAACGCCTGTGAAGTTTTTGGTTTTTGCGATCTCATCGCGAATAGCAAGTGGAGTGATTTCCGGTGCGCGCTCCATTGCTTCGATCAGGATTTTCGCAGCGTCATAGCCTAGGGCTGCAAGGCCATCAGGTGTTTTGCCCTTGTAAGCTTCGCGGTATTTTTTGATGAACTCGATGACCACTGGGTCTGTGCTCTCTGTCGTGTAGTGGTTGGAGAAGTAACTTCCTTTGATGGCGTCTTGGCCGAGTTCGGAAAGCTTTTCGGAATCCCATCCGTCACCGCCGAGAAGGGGAACCGTCATGCCAAGCTGACGAGCTTGACGTGCGATGAGGCCGACTTCGGTGTAGTAGCCGGGTACGAAGATGGCTTCTGGGCGTTTGCCTTTGATCTGTGTCAGCTGCGCTTTGAAATCTGTTTCGCCGGCTTGGTAAGATTCGTCAGCGACGATCTCGCCGCCCATCTTTTTAAACTCCGTCGAGAAAACATCCGCGAGTCCTGTCGAGTAGTCGGACTTCACGTCGCGCAAGATGGCGACTCGTTGTTTTTTAATTTCTTGGTGGGCGAACTTCGCCATGACCAAACCTTGAAATGGATCGATGAAGCAAACGCGGAAGATATAGTCTCCAACTTCAGTCACCTTCGGGTTTGTCGAAGAAGGGCTGATCATGGGGACTTTGTACTGTTGTGCAACAGGTGCCGCCGCGAGCGTGCGGCTGCTTGCGACTTCTCCGATCACGGCGACGACGCGATCTTGTGTGACGAGACGTTGAACAGCGGCGCGCGCTTCTTCGGGCTTTCCCTGGTTGTCCAAAGTGATGAGCTTGATCTGCTTACCTTTGATGCCGCCTGCTTTGTTTTTCTCGGCGAACGCGAGGTTTACGCCTTCTGAAGTCGAGATCCCGAACGTGGCTTCGCTGCCAGAGAGCGAGCCGTACTCGCCAACGAGGATTTCGTTTCCAGCATCCGCCGACTTTTTCGTGCAGCCACTCATCAGACCAAGTGTCAGGGTTAAACCCAAAACGGATACTGCGAGAATGAGGCCTGATGTTTTACGCGACGTAGTCTGGTTCAGTAGACTCAATGGATCCCCCTAGCGTGAAAATCGAGATTCTTACGATTAACAACGCATCAAGGAAGCGTCAATTTCGCACCGCAGAAGCTGGCCTAATTCGAAAGGGTCTGGGCGAGTTTGATCCATTCAGCAGGAACATGTTTGCGTTTTCCGATGACTTCGCGAAGCGGGACCGCCGTGATGCGCCCTCTGACAAATGCCATCATCGCATCACAATACCCTCGGCGAAGAGCTTCGATGGCGCCTGCACCCATGCGTGAGGCGAGATTGCGATCAAAGACCGTGGGCGCTCCTCCGCGAAGCACGTGTCCAAGGATGCAGACCTTCGCTTCAAATCCGCTTTTTTTGCGGATGCTTTCGGCGAGATCATACGCGCGACCAGGCTTTTGGCCTTCGGCCGCAATCAAGATCGAGCTCTTTTTTCCGCTCGTGATCCCGCGTCGAATATGATCGATGGCATCGTCGACCGTGACAGGGTTGTCGGTGAAGAAAATTTCTTCGGCGCCTGCCGCAAGACCAGTTTCGATTGCGATAAATCCGGAGTCGCGTCCCATCACTTCCACAATGAAGAGACGATCGTGAGAGTCTGCGGTGTCGCGAATGCGATCGATGGCCTCGACGGCCGCATTGACGGCCGTATCAAAACCGATGGTCGCTTCGGTGCCGAAGATATCGTTGTCGATGGTGCCCGGGATTCCGATCACGGGAATCTTGTGTTCTGTCCATAGCAAGCGTGCGCCGGTGAACGACCCATCTCCGCCGATGCAAACCAAGGCGTCGAACCCCGCATCGCGCACGATTTCGGCGGCTTTTTTTCGGATGTTTGAATCTTTGAACTCTGGGAGTCGTGCGGTTTTAAGAAAAGTGCCGCCACGTTGAAGGGTGTTTCCCATGCGACGAGAGTCAAGAGGCTCGAACTCGCTAGCAAGAAGGCCGCGGTAGCCTTGCCGGATGCCAGTGACTTGAATGCCATTTTGGATGCCGGTGCGAACGACCGAACGGATGGCGGCATTCATGCCGGGAGCATCGCCACCGCTGGTGAAAACGCCGATGTGTTGCAGTTTGGGAGCTTGGCCTTCGGGGCAGAAGCGATCGAGATCTGAGAGTTCGCTCATGCTGCTATTCTGTGCTGACTCCGAGAGAGAGGGAAATAAAAAAAGAGCAGTCCGAAGACTGCTCTCTCTAGATTCATTTACTCATAGATCGGCCGAGCCAAGGGCGCAGGCCAAGATTCTGAAGCGCCTGCGCGAAGAATCGGTACCTACAGTGTGAAGTCGTCCATGACCCCACGAATCGGATTTTAGCGCACGATGTCTTTGAATTCTGCGCCTGGGCGGAACTTCGGATAAGACATTGCTGGGATCTTGATCGCTTTGCCAGTTTGTGGGTTGCGACCCATGCGAGCTTTGCGTTTTGCTTTTGTGAAAGTTCCGAAGCCAACGAGTTTCACTTCGTCACCTTTTTTAACAGTCTTCTTGATTGCTTCAAGAGTCGTGTCGAGCATGCGCTCTGTTTGTGCTTTAGTGAGTTTGCATTCGCCAGCGATCAGTTCGATCAATTCTGCTTTGTTCATTGTGCTGCCTTTCGTAGTTGCGTTCGTTGTTGTGAACCTTAGTTGTCGTACTCTTTTGTTCTCTTAACGCTTGAATTCAACCTTGAGGCTTTTCCCGTCGTCAACAAAATCTTTTCCGGCGTGTGTCGCGATCACCGCTTCTTTGGCTCGTTTGCGGGCGGTGGTTCGTCGAGCCCTTCACCCATAAGGGTTTCAAGCTCTTCGGGTGTGAGTTCAGAAGGTTCTGCTGGGACAGTGTAATCGCCATTGGCCCACGCGCCGAGATCTGTCGTGCGACAACGTTGCGAACAAAACGGGCGAAATGGATTGCGTGCAGAGTATTCGCTGCTTTTTCCGCACTGTGGGCAGCGCACGATTCGAGGAATGTTCATAAAACGAAAGATGCACCGTTGGTGCATCTTTCGTCAATTCCATAGGTGTCGCTGCTGCTTGCCGACCCTCCGCAGGCGGAGCCGCAGCCGCAGCGGTATATACTACTAATACCGAGTCAATGTTCCGCGGGCGAAGACGGTGCCGTTGTACATCAGATCAACGCCGAACTGATACGAACTTCCTGGAAGGCCGTTGTTCACAACAAAGCGGAATCCGCCTGGAACGTTGTTCATCGGTGTGCCGGTGAATCCGTTGTTGCTATTCGCGTAAGCGTTGTTCGTGAGATACGAAACCACTTTCACGACACCACCGGTGATCCACTCGGAGTTCGCCTGATTTGGGCTGCGGCTTCCCGCGCCAATCCAGATATTGCTCTGAGTAGGCAAGGTTCCGTTTGCGAGTGTGCCAGGGAACTGCATCACCATATAGCCCGAGTGCGTATAGTTGTTGCACGATGCGGAACCCCAGTTCCAGCCGATGACATAGGGGTCACACATGCCGCTGTTTTGAAGCATGAGTGCGAACGTGTCGGGGTTTGTGATGGTGAGGCTTGTGAAAAAACCTGTGCCTGTGCCGTTCACGATAGTTCCCGGAACACAGCGGCCTTCGCCTGGTACCCAGCCGTAACCATTTTGACAGCTCTGTTGATAGAGACAGCCATGTGTTGATGTGTAGATCTGGTTGGCTTGGCAGGTTTGTCCTGGCACCACCGGAACAGATCCGGGAGGCACGACAGCTCCGCCGCCGCCATCGCCGTTTGATCCACATGCGGTTAGCATCGCCATCGATGCGACCATCGCGATCATGCCGATTGCCCAGGCGGCTTTGCGCATCCCAAGTTGCATCTTTGTCATGTTCGTTGCGGTCATCATAAGTGAACCTCACGTTAAAACGGTTTCTTCAACCTCCAGATTCATCACGACCTGTGCCACTGCGAACTCGAATACGTGGAAGAATTTCCTCGATCGGTGCCGAGGACTGTCACATAACGAGACTTTGGGTTGCCGAATTTTGTCTCTCGGCGTGCCGGAGCACGAGAACTTTTCACGATCGAAAATTTCATGAAAGCGAAGAAGTTTTCGTCAAGAGCTAACTCGTGAAGGGGTGTTTTGCGTGCCTTATTGAACCGAAAAACAGGTCATGGCCCAAAGCAGTTTGTCTCAATTTGAGACGGCGAAATCTCGGCTTCAGGCCAGCGGAAGGCTCGCCGATAGGCTTTAGGTACGCTTCCGCGGAGGGGTCATGGCTGCCTTTGACAATGGATCACACACGAGAACGCACTTCTCATTTTTGCTGGCTTTGCCTGTGCTTCTCGTTGCTTTCGCGGCCCACGCTCAGCAGGCTCCGGAGTACGTTCCTGGCGAAATCATCGTAAAACTCAAAGGGAGTTCTAAAACGCTGAAGTCTCAAGCTTTCATTGGGAAAGCGGTTTCAGAGAAGTCGATGTCCTTAAAGGGTTCGTGGTCGGGTTTGAACATGCACCACTTCAAGCTGACGAGCGACGCCGAGATGCAACAGGCTTTGAACGATCTTAAGAACGATCCCGATGTCGAATATGCCGAACCCAACTATATATTGCGTTCTCCAGGCAAGGCGGGAGGCGAACAGGCGACATCGCTTGCTGAGGCGAGAAGTGCCGCAGGGGCGAGTTCTGTCGTCGGGGCTTTTGCTCAGACGGGCGCGCCGATCGAGCTTTCGGACGCTTGGAATAACTTAAGTGGAAACGGGTCGGCGGTGATCGTGGCCGTCATCGATACCGGAGTCGATTACAATCATGAAATCTTTCGGGACTCAGGCGCGATCTGGACGAACCCGGGAGAAATCCCCGGCAACGGAATTGATGACGATGGCAACGGGTTCGTAGATGACGTTCGTGGCTGGAACTTTGTCGCCGGCAGCAATGACCCGATGGATGACGACAACCATGGAACGCACGTCGCTGGGATCGTTTTGGGAACGACGCAAGACCTGCTTCGTTACCCGATGCAGCCGGCGAAAATTCGCATCATGCCGCTGAAGTTCTTGGATGCCAACGGCATCGGTACGACGTCGGATGCGGTGAAGTGCATTTACTATGCGGTGAACAACGGCGCTCGCGTTCTGAATAACTCTTGGGGCGGCGGCGGGTATTCGAAATCGCTGCTCGACGCGGTGGCGTTTGCCTACTCACGTCGTGTGATCTTTGTCGCGGCGGCGGGCAATAGTTCGCTAAACAACGACGTGTCGCCGACGTATCCGGCAAGTTACCCAGTGCCCGGCGTGATCTCGGTCGCGGCGACGACGGACGTGGATAGCTTTGCGTCTTATTCGAACTACGGTGCGACATCTGTTCACATGGGTTCACCTGGAACAAGTATCTGGAGCAGTTTGCCGAACCAACAGTACGGTCGCTCGTCGGGGACATCGATGGCGACACCGTTTGTTTCGGGTCTTGCGGCGTTGATGTTGCGAGAAAACTCGAACCTTTCCGCCTATCAGGTAAAGGATTTGATCTTTGCTGGTTCGGAAAAGATTCCGAGCCTGGAAAATCGAACGATCACGAAAGGGCGTTTAAACGCCTACCATTCGGTGCTGGCCGCGAAGTCCGCTGTTGGAAGCGGCGAACAGCCGTCGTACACGGCGGCCGCCCGTGCTCCGGCTTCGGAAGAGGAAATGGCTGGGGGATGCGGGTTGGTGAAGGCGTTGGTTGACGATGCCTCTGGTCCAAGTGGTCCTCATCGCAATGTCGCGTTCTTCGGTCTGCTCTTGCTGCTCGCGGCGCCGATTTTGGTGGCGTACAGTCTGCGTCAGAAGACAGGAAAGTCGCGACGTCGTTACCCGCGTTACCAGATTTCGTCGCAAGTGAAGCTTTCGGTTGGCGGGCGCGAACTCACGGGACACGTGAATTCGATCTCACTTGGCGGATTGCAGCTAGCGACGGATTCCGCAGATCCGGATTCTTGGCTGGAGAACGGCGGCGTGGTGACCATGGTCATCAAGAGCCCAGACGGCCGCGAAGAGATTCAAGTCGGCGGGAAAGTTGTGTGGAGCGAAGAGAAGAAGCGCTACGGTGTCGCGTTCGAAGGCGCGGACTCAAGCGTGCTCAACTCGATCGGACGCTGGACCGCCGGCCTCTTGAAGGCCTCATAATAAGGCCAGAGGCCGTAGCGACGTATCATGCCCAATCTTTCCGCGCCCCATGCGCGGAAAGCAGCGTAGGCCAGAGGCCGTAGCGACGTATTTAGACGGTTTCTTTTTTGTGAACGTAGTCTTCGCGAATCCAGTTGCGGATTCGCTTATGTAGCTCGTCCGAGCATCCAAAGAACACGAAGTGGCACTTGTACATTGGATCGTCGCCAGAGCCGCTGAGTGAAGCTGTGCAGCGTGCGAGAATGCCATCGGCGAGATCGCCGAAGAGTGGCGAGAAGAAACGCATGAACACCTTCGGCTTGAAGGGTGTTGGATGCAAAACGGTGAGCCCGAACTCGGAAAGCTCTTCTAGCTGAATGTTTTTGCAAACCTGCGCGGTGATTTCGCAGGGGACAAAGGGAGGAGCATCCGGCAGCACGGAGCGCGTGAGTTGCGGAAGGGCAACAGCCAGTTTCTCGACCAAGAGTTTGCGGTCGACTGGCTTATAGACGAAGTCCGTGACGCCTTTGTGAGAAAATGTGCTCGGCTGAATCTTGGACTCTTCGTCGGCCAGTACGAAAATCTTCGGAAGTGCTTCGGACGCAAGCAGAACTCGGGCGCGAACGAGAGCGGAGTGCAGAGCCTCTAGCCACTCGGCCACCTCGGTTCGTAAGAGACCGCCATCGATGATCAAGGCGTCAAAGCGGTACTGGTCGGGCGTCGCGCCTTTTGAAACCAGGCGATTGAGATCCATCCAAGCCGCGCGATCGATTTGTTTGAGGTCGAGGCGAAGTGTCGCCGGAACTTCGGGATTCGCGCTTGGCACGAGGCTACCTTTGGCCTCGGCGTACACCATCAGTCCGTCTTGATCCACGAAGCGAACACCGGTGACACCGTGGCCGCCGGTTTCTGTATAGCTTAAGAATTCATTGAAATCTTCGAGATCGGATTTTGGCACCGAGTAGAACCAATCTTGCGGACGAGATTTCCAATCCTCCGCCGAGCGACCGAGAAACAATTCTTTTGGTTTTAGAAGCGGCTCGAATTCGATGAGTTCGTACGAGCCTTCCGAGATAATCAAGGTCGTGCGGCCACCCGGGATCGCGCCTTCGCCCGAACCTTCGGCATCGTCGTCGTCCACCGCACCAGCGCTTCCGGTGGCCTGACCCGAGAGTTTAGCCAGGCCCGAAAGAAAACGCGTGTAGGACGGAAACAGGATCGCCGCTGTTCGCTCGAAGTTTTCTTCCACGCAGGTTTGAACCTGGCCGAGAATGTCTCGATCGAGATCGATGACAGCCACGCGATGTCTGGGGGGGAGCTTCTCTTTCGGTCGATTGGATGCCGGTCGGTTTGTGCGCGTGCGATTGGGCATCTGGCGTGAGCGTATGAACTTTCGGATCTCGGTGAGCTGTTCGGTGTTGACGCCAAACAAGGTAAAGCGAACCAGCCACAGGCCTTCGAATTGCGGATGTTTGACCGAGGCGTAGCAGCGGCCGAGCATGCGGCTGGAGTTCGTTGTCGATCCGAAAGTGCTCGAGTGAATGACGGCAAAAACTCCGTCCGCTAGAGGAGCGGGGTTTCGAATCGAGACGGCGAAGTCAGAGACTTCGTCGATGATGGTGTCTTTCCCGATTTCGACGATGTCATCGGCCCTGGCGCGAAACAGAAATGTTGGAGCCGCATCGGGTTTGTCGGCGAGAAGCAGTTCGACTTTTTGCAAGAGCAACTGCTGATCGAGTGGCTTAAGAGCCATGTCGTCGACAGACTCGTGGCGAAACCGTTCGGGCCGAATGTGAGGGTCGTCGTACCCAAGCAGCAATGTTTTAAAACCCGTGGCATCGGAGATGTGTCCGAACTCCCGGAGCTTTGCCAACGTCGAAACTAGCCAGTCGAGAGGTCGTGCGTTCACGGTGTCGAGATCGATGATCAAGAGACGGATGGGCGTCAGTTCGGCCTCGACTTCAAGCAGTTGGGCTTTTGAAACCTCGTCGCCGTCGGCCGACTCGACAGAGGCGCCGTCGTCGATCAAAAGATCGCGTTTTTTGATGGGGCCGGCGTATGCGGTCTCAAACGCCGAAATACTGGAAAATGTTTGCAGATAGGGCTGATTTTCGAATAGTCGAAACCAGCCACGCATCTGGGTGACTGAGCGCGAGTCGTTCGAAAGAAGCACGCACTTCTGCATTCTCTCATTTTAGATAGTTCGCGCGCAGAGTCACAAGAGAACTTAGAGAAGGAATTCAGAGGAAGACCAAGAGCGAGTTTGTCAAACCCGCTTAACGAGATTACGGTGAGGTCATGCGATGCCTCCGAGTGGCCATATTGTCCCACAGTCAGCCGACGCGCCCAGATGCCGTCGTGGACTGGGCTTTTGACCGGGGACATGCCCCAGACGTGCGTTCGCTCTATGCGGGTGAGCCTCTGCCTGACCTCGACGACTTTGATTTTCTCGTCGTCATGGGTGGTCCCATGAGCAGCTCCGATGACACTCGGTTTCCGTGGCTGGGGGAAGAAACCAGGCTGATTGAAAAAGCCATGGAGGCTGACAAAGCTGTTCTCGGACTTTGTTTGGGTGGGCAGTTGATTGCGCGTGCTTGTTCGACTCCGGTTGTGAAGAATGATCACTGGGAGTGCGGCTGGCACAAGGTGAAAATCGAAGACCCGTATGTTGGAAAAGGTGAACTCGTCGCATTTCAATGGCATCAAGACACATTTCGTTTGCCGGATGGTGCGACTCGGATCGCCTCGAACTCGATCACGCGCGAGCAGGGGTTTCGCCTTTCCAGCAAGATCGTCGGTCTTCAGTTTCATCCGGAGGCCATTCACGATTGGGTGCGTGGCTGTCTCAATGACGTTCCTTATCCCGAAGGACCTTACGTTCAGGATCGGGATGAGGTCGTTCAAGGGTTGATCCATCAACCAGCAATGAATCATTGGTTTCGAAAATTACTCCAACAGATGGAAGGTGAATTGTGATTTTACGTTTTGCCAAGGACCAGCAGCCGGCGGTTCGCGAAGAGAAGTTTCGCGAGTTTTGTGATCTCACGAGCCAAGCTCTTAATGTGTCCATCGAAAACGCGAAGTCGAAAGACGTCGCAGGGCCTGGCGACTATGTACTGGTTGGCACACACACAGACGCTTCAATGGAGTTGGATCTCGATAGCAAAGACCCGATTCAGCTAGATGGTTTCGAGTGTATTTATGTTCCGCGCGCCGAAGCGGACATGAAAGAGCTACGGCAGTCCGAAGAATGGAACCGTCGTTTCCAGTTGAAGGCTGTTGATCGCAACTACAGCGGAATTCGCCTTCACGAGTTTTTGATGTCGGAAGTCTCAGTGGGCGGCGCAACAGCTGACCGCTACCACTTCGTCATCAAAATCTTCGGCACCTAACCGGCGCAGGCACAGCGTAGCCGGGCCAGGCCCCAGGCCGAAGCGTTGAGCGAAGTTCCGCATTGGAGATTGCCGAGCCCTCGGGCGCAGGCACAGCCGTAGCCGGGTCGGGCCCCGGCGAAGCGTTAATTCAAAGACTCGACGCGCGCGATGTAGGGTAGGTTGCGGTAGAAGCCTTGGTAATCGAGGCCGTAGCCGATCACAAAGTCGCTAGGGATTTTGAAACCGACATAGTCGGGTTTGAAGTCGACTTTCAAGGCGTCTGGCTTAAAGAGCAGCGAGCACGTGAGAATCTTTTTTGGTTTGCGGGCCGCAAGCGTCTTGGTGAGGAAGTCCATAGTAAGACCGGTGTCGATGATGTCTTCGACCAACAAAACGGTCTTTCCTTCGATGGAAGTCGTGAGATCCAAAGTGAGTTTCACTTCGCCGCTCGACTGCATGGCGTTTCCGTAGCTTGCCGTACCCAAGAATTCCGACTTCACATCGGCCTCGATCGCCCGCACAAGATCCGAGTAAAATACGAAAGAGCCTTTCAGAACGCAGACCGCGATGACCGATTCTTTTTGGCAAAGCGCGGTGATTTCCGCACCGAGCTCTTTCACGCGTTTTGCGATCTCGGCTTCGGAGATCATTTTCGAAAATTTAAGTGGAGCCGATTGCATGCCATTCGTGTTTGCCATGGGTCGCTGATCCTTTCCCGTTCAAGGAAGTTCCAAGAATGCCATTGGGATAAGCGATCGTCTACTCGACGTCTAGCTAAAAGGCTCGCGCTACCAGCGGGGCATGATCAGGACAACGACCCCATTGGTGGGTGTCGTGCTCGATGGTCCCATGGTGACGATGGCTCCTGCGCCGGGCGCAATCGACGCGGTGGCCGATGCCGGGCTGCGCAGTTCGCCCTGAGCGCTACGGTACTGAGCGGTGTAGCCTCCGACGAACTCTTTGGTCCCGATTTTCATAGGCTCGAAGTAGAGTGAAAGTTCGCCTTTGGCGAGGGTGACGGCTTCCGAGTCATCTTTCATGCGGCGACGAACCACCTCGAGAATCTGGTAGCCGCCTCGAGCTTGGCGCAAGCGCGCCTCAAGCCCTGGAACCTGGTGAAAACCAGGCTCGGCGGCCTGTAGGCTCTGTAGCAGCTCCTTTGACATTTCTGCCCAGGCAAACGCCACCAGCACTCCTTCTTCTTGAGTCGTGATGGAAGTCGCGGATTGTTCGAGCTGTTTTCGCACTTCGGCGGACGCTTGTCCTTTGAGTGAGTGCTGAGTGGGTGAGTGCTGCGAGGCCGATTTGCCACGGGCCGCAAGCTGAGCCGTGAGTTGAGACGTCGCCTCAAAATTCTTTTCGGTGCCGTGAGAGGAACCTGCCATCTCGTCGTCATGTGAGTCATAGGGGTGAGCCGAATCGGCATGAGTGCTCTCTGGCGAAGCGGTCTCAGAGGCATGGTCCGTTGAATGCCGCTCGTTTGTGTCGTGAGCGGTCGGCTCAGGCGGAGTCGGCGAGTGCTCTTTTGCCGAGCGCTGTGTACTAGAAGCCAGTTGAGCCGAGCCCGAGTTTGAAGCCGGCTTCGCGGCGAACTTTGTATAGGCGAAAATGCCCAAGCCGGAAATGGCGATCACCGTGCCCATGATGACAAGTGGTGACGACTTCGGCCGTGCTTGAGCGGCCTTCACCATGTCGACGCCACATTTTGCGCAATACTGATCCCGCGGCTGTTGGAAGCCACATTTTGGGCAGTTGAGCATTTCGTCGTGTCCGGTCTCGTTTATCTGATCCATTTGATCTTCACTCGAGTTTGTTACTGGTCTGCGTTAACACCGCGAAAGCTATCAGCTCTTTATATGCTAGCACGGCCTAAAATCGGGTCCAAAATAGTTTCGTCCTCTTGACGAGATTCCCTAGGCCACCTAGCATCAAAAGTGGCAAGAAGTGGCAAAAAGTGGCCATTTTTGGGGTAAATGCCCCCAAAACTCCAAGAATCACCTAGCAATGGGCGGTTGTCTGGAGAGGTTCACTGGCCTTTCGGGCAGGGAGGAATCCCTGAAGCTGTCCAAGGACGGGCGCTTCCTTTTTCTCAGTACGATGTAACAAAGGGCCTTCAGGATGAAATCCGGCCGAGAGAAAAACCGATCTTCGCAAGCCGCGCGTTTTCGCGGTCGCTTTGAGGTGAAAGTCGACCCCAAGGGACGACTCTCTTTGCCGCCAAGCCTAAGGCTTTCCTCTTCGCTTGTTGTCACCAATCATCGCCTGTCGGGCCGAAACGCTTTGCACGTGTACACGCTCAAAGAGTGGGAGCGTCTTGAGGCGCGAGTCAGCGCGATTTCCGCTCTCGAACCATCGGTGCAGGCGTTCATTCGGTTCTACGTTTCCGGCGGGCAGGTTGTGGAACTTGACGGCCAGGGTCGTCTGCTTTTGCCAGCGGGTTTGCGAAAATTTGCGGGTCTTGAAAACGACGTGGTTCTGGTCGGGCTTGGCGACAAATTGGAAGTCTGGTCGAGCGCGATGTGGGAGACTCTCTTCTTGGAGATGACGACCGGTTTTGACCAGGTTCAAGCACAGGTTGCGGGCCTGCTCCGTGAGGATGAAGAGTGAACGGACACATTCCAGTCATGCTAGGCGAAGTTCTCGCGCAGGCGAAGGCCACGGCCGAGGATCTTGCTCGACCACTTCGCTACGGTTTGGATGGAACGTTTGGGCGCGGTGGACACACGCGAGCTTTGCTTGCGGATCATGCGACACTTTCGATGACGGCGTTTGATCAAGATGCCGAAGCCCTGAGGTTTGCCGAAACAGAGTTCGCTTCGGAAAAAGCTCAAGGGCGCCTGACATTGGTTCACGCGAATTTTTCGGAACTTGAGAAAGTGAATGCGGCGACTTCGGACGCCGGTTTTGATTTCATGCTTTTTGATTTAGGGGTTTCATCGCCGCAACTGGACGTCGGAGCCCGTGGGTTTTCGTTTTATCACGAAGGCCCTCTTGATATGCGCATGGATGAACGGAAAACTCTGACCGCCGCTCGTATCTTGAACGAATGGTCGGAGAGCGAGCTCACTCGCGTTTTCCAAGATTACGGTGAGATCGAGCGTCCGTTCAAAGTCGTGCGCGCGATCATTCAAGACCGAACGCGCCAAGAGTTCTCAACGACCACGCAGTTTGCCGGACTCGTGGAGCGTGTCGACGGCTGGGCAAAAAAAGGATTTCATCCTGCGACTCAGTACTTCATGGCACTTCGTATGGAAGTGAACGCGGAACTCGACTCTATCGAGGCGATGCTTCCTAAGGCGATGCGATTGCTAAGTCCGGGCGGTCGGTTGGCAATTATCACGTTTCATTCTTTGGAAGACCGCATGGTGAAGAACTTCATTCGCGATGTCGAAGACGAAGCGTCGCTCGGTGCGGACTTTGGTGAGTCCGTGAAGCGCAAACCGATTGTGCCAACGGATGAGGAAGTGAAACGGAACTCACGAGCGCGCAGCGCAAAACTTCGGGTTTTTCGCCGATACAAGACCGGCGAAGTGAAGGGGCCGAAGAACAAGTACGCACACTTGGCGATCACGCGCCATCCGGAACCTCCGGATGTGGGTGACGAAGAGGGGGAAGAATGAAACGGGACAATGTGATGTGGATCGGCGTTGCGAGTCGGCAAACGCAAACACGCGAAATTTCGAGCCTTACCTGGTCGGACATCGCTCCGTTTTTCAGTGTCGCGATCATAGCGGCAAGCTTGTTTTTCGTGGCGTTTTCCAAAATGGAAGTCCGCCGTATGGGATACGGTGTTTGGAAGCTCTCGCGAGAAGAGCGATCGCTTCGTGATCAAGACCGTGAAGTGACGGTGCGACTGGCGAAGGCCACGCGCCCCGAGCGCTTGGCTTTGGTCGCGGAAAGTCGCCTGACGTTGCGACGGGCTGAAAAGGGTCAGATTATTCACATGACGGAATCAGGATTGGCTCTCGAACAGTGAAATCGCACCGCTCTCGCATTCTCATTTTGTTTTTCGGATTCGCCTGCTTGTGGACGTGTTTGCTTGTGCGAGCAGCGTGGATTCAGCTGATTCCCAATGAACGGCTTGAGGCGCTGAAGCGTCGTCAGTTTGAAACCACGATCACTTTGGGCAATCGCCGCGGCGAAATTCTGGATCGTCATGGAAACGAACTTGCGACATCGGCACCGGCTTGGTCGCTGTTTGCCGACCCAAAGGTTTTAGACAATCCGCGCGATGCCGCTCGGCAATTGGCCGAGGTGTTTCGCAAAAAACATCCGGCCGCTGAGAAACGCCGCGTGGCCCGTGTGCTTCATGACAAGATCAAAAACCGCAAACGTCGCTTCGTTTGGGTCGATCGACAACTGGCTAGTGAGACGAAGCGAGAGATCGAGAAACTGAAGATCAAAGGCCTCGGTTTCATAGAAGAGCCCAAGCGAATCTATCCCAACGAACGCCTGCTTTCGAATGTGTTGGGTTTTGTCGGACAAGAGGGGCGTGGTCTAGAGGGGCTAGAGCTGAAATACAACGATGTGCTGTCTGGCGCGCGTCGCAAGGTCGCTTTGCAAAAAGATGCTCGCGGCCGCCCGCTGGTTATCAACGGTCGGTTGTTCACGGAAGTGCCGGATGGCGCGACTGTTGAACTCACGATTGATCGCGAGTTGCAGTATGTGGTTGAACGCGAGCTTTCGGAAGCCGTTCTTCAGCATGAAGCGGCCGCTGGCACCGCTCTGGTTTTAAATGCTCAGACGTCTGAGATTTTGGCGATGGCCACGCTCCCGACGTTCAATTCAAACGAAGGGCCGCGTTTCCCGGCCGACGTTCGCCGCAATCGTATCGTGACGGATCTTTTTGAGCCTGGTTCGACGATGAAGACCTTCGTGATGGCGGCGGCGATCGAGCAGGGAGAGGTGCAACCCAACACCAAGATTTTTGGCGAATGGGGACAGATGCGTCTGGCGGATCGGGTGATCCGCGAGGCCGATAGCAAACACAAGTTTGGCATGATCACCATCACCGAAGCGTTGGCGCATTCGTCCAATATCGTTTCGGCGAAGGTGGCAAAGATGATTGGCGCTGATCAGCTTAGGAAGTCTTATCTGGCATTTGGCTTTGGCGAGCCTACGGGCGTGGATCTTCCAGGTGAAGCCAAAGGGCTTCTGCATGCTCTTCCGTGGCGCGAGCACTTGCTGGCAAATATCTCGTTTGGTCACGGTGTGGCGGTAACGCCGCTTCAGGTTGCAAACGCATACGCCGCGATCGCAAACGGCGGGACGTTGAAGCGGCCTTACATCGTGAAATCGATTCGTGACGCCGAGACCGGAGAAGTCACCGAGGAGCAACCCAAAGTCGTGCGCCGCACGATCTCCGAAGACACGGCGGCCAAGGTTCGTCTCATGCTTTCGGCCGCGACTTTGGACAACAGCACGGGCGTTAACGCACGAGTCCCTGGGTTTCCGGTTGCGGGAAAAACCGGAACCGCGCAGCGAGTTCTCGAGGGTGGTCGCGGTTATGAGCCCGGTGCTTACGTTTCGAGTTTTGTCGGATTTTTGCCGGTCAACGATCCGAAGTACGTGATCTTTGTCGCTTTGGACAAACCACAGAAGAACTACTACGGAAGCGCGGTGGCGGCCCCTGTGTTCGCAAAAATCGCGCGTTTCGCTGTTACGCGAGCCGGGCTTTCGCCGGTTTTGATCACGGCGAAAAACCTGATCCCGCACGACGCCGCTCAAAAAGCGCGTAACCCCAAAGCCGAAGCTAGCGCGTGGCGGGCTGAGCACGGTCTTTTGACCGAGCGCGAGCGCCATCGTGAGAGAGCCAAAGAAGAGAATCGAAAAGCGGCCGCGCGCGCGGCGGAACTCGCGGTTCTGACATCCGGCTTTGACGGTGGCGCTGGTAGCATGGTTACGGCAGCGGCTCGTGGCCCGGCCGGATTCGTTGCTCGCCTCTCCGGCGGCGGACCCGCGAGTGGCGCGGCTGACGAGATGGCGGACCCGGCGGGTGCGATGTCGGCAACCCGTGTCGACGGTTCTTCCGAGCTTCCGGTGAATTCCATCCGAGTTCCCGATGTCGTGGGCTTAAGCTTGCGCGAGGCTATGCAGGCGATGACGGACGCAGGCGTTCCCTGGCAATCTGTTCAGGCCAAAGGCGTCGGCTTTGTTTCGCGTCAATCGCCGGAGGCTGGCACGGTGACGCAGCTTCGTCGCGTGCGTTTGGAACTCAAGCTTTTTGAATAGTCGGAAACAGCTGCACATTGAGTTGCACCACGCGATCAGGCGATTCCGCGTTGGTTTCTTCCATAAGGTCGTCGATCAGTTTTCCGACCTTCTCCTGTAGACCGGCCAATGAGTCCTCGGCGATCGTGAATGTGTTGCAGTAAAACTTCGCGTCTTTCGCGTAGCGTGTTTCCAGCGCTTTCGCGGATTCCTCCAGTTGGGCCCGGATGTACTTTTTTTGATTCGAACTCTTGGCCTGACGGTCCTGGAACTGGATGTAGCGTTCGGTTAACTCGTAACGGCCGTCCAGCAGGTGCGACACGCTTTTTTAAATCCGAAAGGCGCGCTTGATAAAAACTTTTTTCGAGCGCGGTGCTGGCCTGGTTGAGGTGAACAAGGGTCTCAAAGTAGGCGGTCTCGCTTGGCGTGAGGCGAAGCGCCTGAGCGAGGCGATGGATATTTGAAACGGTCAGAGCGCGTTCGCCGTCGATCACGAGCTTAGGGTAGTTGGGAGAACCAAAGCCGACTGAGTCAGCGAGTCTTTTGTAAGAGTAAGTTGGATCGATGCGCTTTCGTTCTGTGTAGCAGTCCTGCAAGAAACGGCGAAAATCACCATACTCAAAGAGATTGGGTAGAGTTTCTGGTTTCATCTTGGTGCTCCATTTTACTAAAAGTCCTGATTTGGACCTGCCTTTAACAAAGAGTTAAGAGAAACGCCAGCGACCGCGTGAAGGATTCTTGCTGAAGGCGGATTTCGAAATTAGAAACGTCCCGTAGCTTGCGCGACGCTCATTAAGAAATCGAAAACATACACAGAAGGAATTTTGAAATGAAGAACATGACCTTGAAACTGATGGTGATGCTGGCGGTGATCGCTGGAACTCAAATGACTCAAGTAGCTCACGCGATGGTTCCACCCGCTCCTGCTCCTCATATCCCGGAATGCTGGACGGAAAGTGGAATGGATGTCGAAGACGGCTCCTTCATTGTTCACGTCGACACGACAAAGCTAACGAAAGAAGAGCTGTTGAAACTGATGGACATGATCAAGTCGACGAATATCACGCCGGCCGGATATCCCCTGATCTTTGGCGACGCGATGTTTATCAATGTCGACGCCGTGGACTACGGAGTCGGTCGTTATGCGCTCACTCGCGCCCAGCTGAAACAAGCGGCGGAGGACCAATTGCGCGAAGCGCTGAGATACGGCACGCGCAAGATGGATTACGGCACATCGGTTCAGTGCAACCACCGCGCTTATCCGGCTCCCGCTGTCGGCGTAAGAAATTAATCTTGCGTCGAGTCGAGAGGTTCACGAGAATGAGAAGCCGTGAACCTTTCTTACCTGTCTCAGATTGCCGCTGATGCTTCGGTCGAGTTTTTGACCGAGTCCCAAGCGCGTCTGCGATCGGACTCTACCCGCATCGCGGGGATTTTTTTCGATCACCGAAAACTTGTTCCAGGTTCGATATTTGTCGCGGTTCGCGGCGGCCAAAATGACGGTCACCGTTATCTGAAAGATGCTGTCCAAGCCGGTGCCAACGTCTTGGTAGTGGAGGCCGACGATGGGGCTCGTGCCCATGATCTGTTTCGTCGCGAACTTGGCGTCGAGCAGCTTGATCCGAGGGTGGCGTACGCGTTTTCCAAATCGACACGCGGAGCCTTGGCGGGGCTCGCCGCCGCATTTTCCGGGTTTCCTGCGCGCGAACTCTTCACCGTGGCCGTAACGGGCACCAACGGCAAAACGACGTCGACTCACATGATCGAACACGTCTTAAAGAGCCTTGGTCTTGCGACGGGGGTCGTAGGCACGATCGATCATCATCTCGGCGAAAAAGTCTGGCCAACGGCGATGACGACACCGGACCCGGTGGAGTTTCAAGGGCGTCTTCGTGAGTTCTTAGACTTTGGAGCCAAGGCCGTCGCGCTTGAGGCTTCAAGCCACGCGTTGGATCAGCGTCGCCTGGATGCTGTCGACTTCGATTTCGCGGCGTTTACGAATCTCACGCGAGATCATCTCGATTATCACCAAGCGATGGAAGCTTACTTTCTGGCAAAGTACCGACTTTTTGGATCTTTGCTCGTGGCTTCGTCGAAGGCCAAAAAAACGGCGCTCTTTCACCTCGATGACTCTTGGTGCGCGAAGGCCTATGAGAGTCTTAAGAACGAAAAAGATCTTGGGAAACGGTTGGCGGGAACGCGCCTTGATATTTTGGGATTTGGAACCGCGCCGACTAGCGATCTTCGCTACGAGATTCTAGATCAGGGTTTTTGGGGCGTGCGATTTAAGTTGATGCACGCTGGTGGTTCGCGGGACGTGAAGATTCAGATGCCGGGAAAGCACAATGTGCAAAACGCGATTCTTGCCTATGCGGCCGGCGTCGCGGCGGGCTGTCAGCCTGAAGATGTCGTTCGTGTGCTTGGCGAGCTCAAGGGCGTGGCGGGCCGCTTGGAACGTGTTTCCAATACGCGCGATCTCAATGTCTTTGTGGACTATGCCCACACCGACGATGCGCTTGGGTCGATTTTGGCAATGCTCGACGGAATCCGTCGCGATATGCGATCGGGCTCGAGCGCGTCTGGTTTGGCTAAAATCATCACGGTATTTGGTTGCGGCGGTGATCGCGACCGAGGCAAGCGCCCTTTGATGATGCGTGCGGCGCTAGATGGTTCGGACGAGGTGATTCTCACGTCCGACAATCCGCGCACGGAAGATCCGGAAAAGATTTTGGATGATGCTATGGCCGCGGTCTCAACGGCGGAGCACGTGAAGGTGCGTCGCTATGTGGATCGTCGCACGGCGATTGCGAAAGCTATCGAGCTTGCGCGACCGGGCGATGTCGTGTTGATCGCAGGCAAGGGGCACGAAACGACTCAAACGATCGGAACGGTGAAGCATCCGTTTTCCGATGCGCAAGTCGCTGAAGAAATTATGGAAGGCAAGGTTTGATGGCAAATTGGTCCCTCTCGGTGCAGGAAGCGGCGGCGGCGATGGAAGGCAAACTTGAGTTCATTGGCTCAGGGGGGCTTCAGGATTTGGTTTTTGGTGGCGTCGGAACCGACTCTCGAACGGATCTCACGGGGCAGTTGTTTTTTGCTTTGGTTGGCGATGTGCACGATGCGCATGCGCATCTCGTACAAGCTGTCGAAAAAGGGGCCACAGGCCTTGTCGTGCATCGCGATCTTTCTCAGGCCGAGCGCGAGAGGGTTGAGGCTTTTGTAAAGGCCAAAGGTTTCCCGGTCGCGATTGTTCACGTCGCTGATACTTTAAAGGGTCTTCAGGAGCTCTCGCGCCACTGGCGTCGCAAATCCACGGCCATGATCCTTGGAATCACAGGCACCAACGGTAAAACGACGACAAAAGAGTTCACGGCCGCGATCATTGGCTCGCGCCTTCGGGTGCAGTACTCAAAAGGCAGTTTCAACAATCATTGGGGAGTTCCGATTTCGCTCCTTTCGATTGCACCCGAGCATGAGGTGGCGGTGATCGAAATGGGCATGAATCACCTAGGGGAGCTGAAATCGCTTTCGCGTCTTGTGGAAGCCGATGCCGTTGTTTGCACGATGGTGGGTCGCGGCCACTTGGAAGGTGTAGGGTCAGTTGAGGGCGTTGCGGAGGCAAAGGCCGAGATCTACGAGTTCGCTCCGCCGCGCGCGACCTTCGTGTTCAATCTCGATAACGAGCACACCAAGAAGATGCGCGACAAGTACGCGGTCGAAGGTCGGCGTCGTTTGAGTTTTTCCGTCGATACAGAAGCGCAGGGAGTCGACGTTGCGTTGAAGGTCGTTTCGATGACGCCGGATTCGATTGAAGTCGAAGGTGCGATCAAAGGTGTTTCGGGCCGAGTGATAGTTCCGGTGTTTGGCGCACAGAACGTGACGAATCTCATGGCCGCTTCGTGTTTGGCTCTTGCGGCCGGTCTTTCTCCGCAAGAGATCTGGGCGGCGTTGCCACTTTGCCGTTCGGCATGGGGGCGCAATCAATGGGTTCAGTTGAAGTCGGGTGCGCGTGCACTTTTTGACGGCTACAACGCCAATCCAGAAAGTATGACGGCTGCTCTCGAAAACGCGCGACTCTTAAAAGGGTCTTTTAAAGGTCGCAAAATCGCCGTGCTCGGAGAAATGCGCGAACTAGGAGAACACGCGGCCGCTCTTCACGAGGAGATCGGCGTGCTCACGGCTCAGGCCGGATTTGACGAAGCGATTTTCATTGGGCCATCGCACGAGTTTTTTGCGCGTGGTTTGCGCACCGACGCCGAAGCCGCTGGTGGCGGAGGCGAGTTGCTGCGTTCTTTGAGAACATCGGCAAGTTTCGACGAGGTTCTCGCCAAGGATCTGGCGTCTCGCTTAAAACCGAGCGACTTTGTTTTGATCAAAGGCTCGCGTGGGATGAGTCTTGAGAACTTCCTCAAGGCGCTCGATCCTTTGGATTTCAGCGCCAAAAAGTAGCGCCAGCGGATACTTAAAAACGCCATTAAAAACAAATACTTATAAGTTTGTCCTTGTGCCGCGTGTTCAAAGCGTGTTAGACCGATTCGCACATACATAAAGCGGCAGCAGTGCTTCAGCTATGCAGCAGCCAAAGCTTCATCGGGGGCAAGTCACACATCATGCTTTACCAATGGCTCCATTCGTTGGCGGATCAGTATTCTTTCTTAAACGTTTTTCGCTACATCACCTTCCGAACCTTCATTTCGTTCTTCACAGGCTTTCTTCTTTGCCTTTGGATCGGTCCACGGTTCATTCGTGGGCTTGTCGAGCGTCAGGTCGGACAGGCGATTCGTGACGATGGTCCTCAGACACACAAGAAAAAAGCGGGTACGCCGACAATGGGCGGCGGTCTGATTCTTGTCGGTCTCTTGGTTCCGGCCGTGCTTTGGGTCAATGTTCTGCACCCACTTGTTTGGGCGACGCTCATCGTGACGCTTGGTTTTGGTTACATCGGTTATGTCGACGATTCGCTCAAAGTGAAAAAGAAAAACTCAGCCGGCCTTCCAGGCAAACTTCGCCTGGCTGCGGAGTTTGGAATCTCTGGAGCGGTGATCGCGGTTTTGATTTATTGGTTTGGTCTTTCGACGACAGTCACTGTTCCGTTCTTTAAAAACGTCGCGGTCGACATCGGTTGGTTCTACGTGATCTTCGGTTCGCTCGTGGTAACAGGCTGCGCGAACGCCGTGAATCTCACCGACGGTCTCGATGGTCTTGCGATCGTTCCTGTTATCATCTCGTCGGCGACTCTCGGGATTTTTGCCTACGTCGCTGGCCACTCGGCGATTGCGGCTTATTTGCAGATTCCGTTCGTGACTGGAGCCAGTGAGCTGGTGCCTTTGGCGGGCGCGATGGTCGCAGCTGGTTTAGGGTTCTTGTGGTTTAATACCTACCCGGCGCAAGTCTTCATGGGCGATATCGGATCGCTCTCGATCGGCGGGTTCCTTGGAATCCTCGCGGTGTTGACGAAGAACGAAATCGTTTTGGTGCTTCTTGGCGGCGTTTTTGTCGTCGAAGCGCTGTCGGTGATCACTCAAGTATTGTCTTTCAAGCTCAC
>CAUJGS010000092.1 GCA_963170185.1 Bdellovibrionota bacterium | reverse complement strand
TACGTGTTCTAAGCAACCACACACATTCGAGAGGGGTGACTCACTTAAAACACATGTGAGTCGCTTTCTCGATGTGGTGATTGATCGAAGAATTGATCAGCGAAAGGACATCGGATGAAATTTCAAAAGCGACTAGTAATGATCGCTTCCGCATTGGCGCTCTCGACAGTGTCTTGCGGTGGCGGAGAAGATGCACTGGATGCGGCGGGCGGCGAAGTTTCGGCTGCGGCGATTCCGCTTCTTATCGCAAGCCAAGGGTTCACTTCGTTTAAGTCGGGTCTTGTGCCACAATCGGCGGGTGCGATTACTCCTCCTGGTTTGGGTGGAGTAGTTCCGTTTGCTGGTGGTGCGGGTATCATGGCGGGCGATCCGCTGTATACACCTTGCACGACGACAGAGGGCTCGGACACAGACGGACCTGACAACGACGGCATTCCGGCAAACTATGTTGTTCGCTTCAACTGCGAAGGCGTAGCTGATGCTGCGGCATTGCGTACGATGACGGGAACGTACTCGGCGACTGACAAAGATGACACTGTTTACGGTATCATGGGCGGATATAAGTTCGAGTACGATATCTTACAAAAAGGTGAGTACTTCGTCGGCCGTCAGTACGAAGCGGGTTGGTCAGGACTTTGGGAAGCGACTTCGACAGCATCGACAATTACATTGGATCACGATTTCAATGTAAAAGTCGGTGAGGATCTCGAAGATGCTGCCAAAGCGACGTCGATCGCATTCCGTAGCAAGTTCACGACGGTTTACACACCTACGAATATGGCTATGCCATTTGCAGCAGGTGCCATGAAGCTTTCTGGCTTCTACCGCGTATCTGGAACTCTTTCTGACAACACGAACAGCGCTGGAATCAGCGTCGCGTTCGAGCTGTCTTCGGAAGGTCTGGAGTACGGTGGATGCGGTTTGAAAGAGGGATCTTTCACGCTGACAGACGGCTCGGGTAACAAAGTTGTCTATTCTTACGTGAACTGTGTGGAAACTCGCACGTTCAACGGACAAGCTATCTAAGATTCGCTTAAAACGAGATCTCGATAGACCATAAGATGAAAGGCTTTTCGTGGAAACACGGAAGCCTTTTTTGTTTATCGCAAAATCTGCTTACGAATGCCTAAGGTGAGAGTTTTTCCCAGAGGTGTATTCAGCGGCATGCCTAAGAGACTCTGATCCGAGTACGTAAGGTGAAACACCAGAGGGTCTTCGGACTCAGGCAAAAACGGAATGCCGGAATACGAAAGCCCTATCGACGGCGCTGTCACTTGCAAGGCGTCGACAGTTTCTAGGCTCTGGTTTCCTTCAAACTGTGATTGCTCGAGATGAAAGCCGTTTTGGTAGGTGTGACTAAGACCCGTTTGTACGGAGAGCCCCTTTATCCAGCTAGCAAGGTCGTAGCTGAAGCTCAGCGAAGTGGTATATCCCCAGCTAGGACGTATCGGCGACTTATCAAAACCGTGATGGGCCTCGGTCGAAAAGATAGCCGTCCATTTTGATATTGTTTTGTTGAAAATCGCCCCAAGTCCCAGCGAGGCGTATCCCTTGCCCGCGGCATCGAGAAAACCCGTCGACTGAGAGTCGTAGACGGACTTTCCTGTCGGAATCGAGGCGCTCACGTAGACGGTTCCCCGGGGACGTATGGGATGGTAGTCCCAGTCAGGCAGAGCCTCATAGGCAAGAAGAAGACTCGTATCGCCGAGACTCGTGTCCGTGTCTCCATATCGATGCTTTTTTACGAGGCTTGGCGACACACCCAGCTGAAAGCGATCGGAAATCAACGAAGTGAGATGGAGTTTCAGTGTTTGTTGCTCTTCAAGCTCCAGGCGATCTCGCCAAACGCCTTTGGCCGAGACATCCGTGGTGATCGTCTTAGAATCAAGATCCAGGCCCAGAAGGTATTTTTCGTCACCGAGAATAACTCCTGCGACGGAAGACCCACCGCCGCAGCATGCGCCAGCAAAAGCAAACTCGACCCCGAAAAGAAAAGTCGCGGCACTTACGACCGCGGCGTGGCGTGCGGTTGCGGTTACGGCTGCGGTTACGGCTGCGGCTGCGGTTAGAAATCCAAGGCCCATGTCGCACGATCCGTTGGGGTTTGAAAACGAACTTCCCAGTCGCCTCGCATAATGAAAAAGACTTTCTCAATGCGAAACATGCCGGGCTGCAGGGGGACGACTTTCACAGGCGACGACCCGTGCCCCATGCTGGGCATCCAGAGCGTGACACGAAGATCCGTCGAGAAATCCTTCACCAGGTGGTCGGAGTTCAAACTGCGTGCAAAGACAAGTAGCGAGCCGACCGTCGTCTCGGTGGGATAAGTTTCCCAGATCGCATCTAGACAAACGCCGTCTGTTTTAAGCGAGGCCTTGCAAGCGTTCTGAGACTTTCCTTCCGTGCGAGTTTCTGAGTCCGTCGAATCGGCAAGGGGTTTTGCGCAACTAACAAGACTTATCGCCAATAAGAGAAAGACCAACGTGTGAAAAGGAAATTTCATAAGGACTCCTCTTCTCTAACGAGTGATCGCACAGCCCAGTGCGCGTGCCTCGGGTGTGCGGATTTTTTTTCCGCTCGTTAGATCCTCAAGTGCTTCACGTAAAAACTTGCGGTCGGCTTGCGGAAACTTGGATGAGTTCGAAACGCCACCTTGAAAGAGAATCTTTCCGTCGGAGGAGAGCAAAAAGGCGTGCGGCGTTTTGGAGGCCTTAAAGTGATCGGCAAGTTTCATCCCTACATCTTTAAGAACAGGAAATCCGAGATCGGATGTTTTGAAATACTGGTGAGCGCTTTCCAGGGTTTCGTCGGAGTTTGAGTTCACTCCGACAAATTGCACATTCGTGTACTCTTTAGCCAACGCTTGAAGTTCGGATACATGGCTGATCGAACACGGGCACTTGCTTGATAGAAAAACCAAGAGCGTTGGCTGTTTGTAGGGAAATTCGACCTTCAATGGAGCGAGGGTGCGCGTATCAGTGCCTTCTAACGTAAGCGGAGACTTGGTTTCGGCAAAACCGAAACTCCCGAAACCGATTCCGAGAGCAAGGCCCAGAATACCGCCTAAGGCTTGAGTGCCCCAACCGGACTTCATTTTACCAAGACCGGAACGATGAGTTCGCCTTTTTGCCCGTCATAGAGGTAGGCGACTTTGAGCTGCCAAGGTCCACGCATTGGGAAGTAGGCTTCTTCGACAAGAAAGTGAACAGGGTCTTTTGCCGTCACGGTCACAGGGCTTGAGCCGTGCGAGTGGTGTCCCATATCCATCCAGAGCTTGACCTCGACTGCCGAGAGAAGAGTGCTATCCAAATCCTGCGATTGGAAATGCAGCATAAACTTCCATTCGTCTGCGGAGTTTGGCTCGGTGTCGTACCCCAGGTGGGCACACACAGCGGGTTGAGACTCTGAGCAGACAGCGTCCGTGTGGTGCGCGTGAGCCGAGGCCGTTGGCATGTTAGCCCCTGACGCGAAGACGAATGATGCTGCGAAACATACCGTGAGCTTCAAAAGATTCGATGTTTTCATAGATTCTATGTTTATGACCGGTTCCAGGAGGCCTGCCAATGCGCATTTTGTTGCTATCATTTCTTCCACGAACTTATTTGGCTGTGGCTTTGATTATGGCACTCTCGGCTTGTGCGTCTTCTGGCGCAAAGCCCAAAGACGAAACTAGCGGGGCCTTGGTTTTGATGACGGATTTTGGTCTACGCGACGGAGCTGTCAGCGCCATGAAAGGGGTCGCGTTTGCGACGGCTCCAAAAGTTCTGGTCAGCGACCTCACTCACGAGATCCCCAATTACTCGATCTGGGAAGCGTCTTATCGTCTGCATCAAACCTATTCGTATTGGCCCAAAGGGACTGTGTTTGTGTCGGTCATCGACCCGGGAGTCGGTTCCGAGCGTAAATCGATTGTGATGAAGACCAAGTCGGGCCACTACTTTGTCGGGCCTGATAACGGACTTTTCACTTTGGTCGCCGATGCGGCGGAAATCGAGTCAGTTTATCAGATCGACGAATCCAAGCAGCGTCTTAAGGGGAGTGAGGAGAGCTACACCTTTCACGGCCGTGATCTCTACGTGTATGTCGGCGCCAGGTTGGCTGGAGGCCTTGTGGCGCTCCCGGATTTGGGGCCAAATCTTTTGGGTATAACCAAACTTGAGTACCAAAAGGCCGCGTTTGACGAGTCCACGGCCGAGATCGTCGGCAATATCCCGGTGCTCGACCCGCAGTTTGGGAATGTTTGGACCAATATTCCCAAAAACCTGTTTCAAACCAAGCTTTTGGTGGGCCCGGCCGTGCAGTATCGCGTGCGGATCTCCAAGCGCGACGGCAAAGGTCGCCTCAAGTCGGTTTACAACCAAGTCATTCCCATCGGGGAGACCTTTGCGGCGGTTCCAAAGGGACGTCCTCTGCTTTATTTCAATAGTCTTTTGAACGTGTCCTTGGCGCTCAACCAAGGGGACTTTGCCAAGCGCTATGGGATCGAATCCGGCCCTGATTGGGTCATTTCGATCTCGCCTCACCGAATTTCACGGTAAATTGTCATTGGTTCCATTGTGAACTCTCCCTATGTCGGTTGAGCGGGATTCTGGGCTAAACTCCGCGCCTAAGCTCAAAAACAACCACTTTAGGGGATAGTTGATTATGAAAAAGATGATGACGGCACTTTGCGGTGCTCTCGTGGTATTCGGTGTTTCTTCGGCTCAAGCCAACCAAGCGGAACTTCCTAAGGAAGCTGGCGTATTGGATTCAATGGTTGATATCGTATCGGACCTTCGCGCTGTTCAAATGGCGGAGATGACTCTCCTCGATACACAACAAAAGTTCTTCGAAATCGTCAGAATGTCGTTCGAAGGTGGTCGCGAAATCACGAACGCATTCTCTAACAACAGCGTTCAGTCGGGTGTTGATCTCTTCGGTACCGGCGTGACAGTTGTTATGGACGCGAAACTTGCTCAGCTTTGGTTCCGTGGTGCAGCTCCTTCGGCGATGCTTGTTCGCGAAGTTTGGGCAGCAAGCCGTGGCAACACAGGCGTTCTTCGCGCAAGTGCACAGCGCGTTTGGTCGTCGGTTCAAGCTTTGTGGGCGAAAACTCCACTTGTTAAGAACGTCGCGACAACTGCGGCATTGGGAACATTCGCTTACATCCAGTACGAAACATACTGGGTTATCAACATGAGCGAAGAGCAATACCAAGCAAGCCTTCAGGCTCTCGACACGAAGATTCAAACAATCTCCCTGCAAAAGCAGGAAGTTGCGAATCAGTTTGATTCGTTGTTCGTAAAGTAATCTTGAGATTCTAAGTCTTAAGTCCATCTTCAGGAGGTGTCCCTTGAACACAGTCGATTTTTCGATTCGGCACAAAGGGAGCCTCCTGTTGTTTTTTGTATTCCTTTTGACGACGCTTGTTCCGCTTTCATCGCGTGCGGAGCTCCCGCCGATGACCGAGTCGGAGTTTGTTTCCGAAGTGAACGGCGAATACGACTACCGAAAGCGTCTCGAGCTGGAAGCGCCCAAGTGGGCAAAAGAGCTCGTCTACTTTTATAAGTGGTCAGCGAAATATCCGGTTCCTTATCATCCCGTCGTCGGGGCAATTCGCGGCGATCAAAAGCCTTCGGCTGAAGAAGTCAGCCAGCGCATGAATTCCGAGTTCGCTTGGATGCTGGTGACCGGCCATGGCCTGCTTGCGACTTTTGATTTCCGTCATGCCGAACAATCGCTTTTGGGATCGACATCTCGCCTCGTGGCCGGCCTCACCAAGTCGCGTGCTTTTTGGCGCGAAGTGAAGGCGCAATGCGAAGAGGTTGCGAACCTTGCAAAAGCTCGCGGCCGTTCTGAGATGACCGCGAAGTCTTGCGCTGAGCGCCTGGATAGCGATCTTCGCGTTTCGCAGCTGGTTGGTAGCAACGTGAGCCTATTTGTCGGCGGTGGCTTGGTGATCGGCTTGGGAAAACGCGTGTTCACCAAGTATTTCTCCGGCTGGTTTGCTAGACGAGTGGTGCCGATGATTCCTGCGGCGGCCCGTTCGGGTTGGGTTTTGGGTGGCTTGACGGCGGCCGTCGTGGTTTTGCCGGCGGGCTATCTTGTTGCGTCGCTTGAAAAAGAACGTGAGACCTCAAGGGAGTTTCTAGAAAATCTCCCGGAAGCTCTTAAGGAGACAGAGGATCTTCGGTTGAAGGAGTCTGTGCTACGAAGACACGCGCTTGAGCTTGAGCGTGACGTCGTTCAGCTTGCGATCTGGATCAATCAACGCCTGCCGAATTCGGGTGGTGTGCGCCAGAGCTACGAGGGCATGATGGCCAATCAAGAAGAGGCCCAGCGCTTTTTGATGGACCTTAAATTGATGGCGCCTGGTTACCAAACGCTCTTGGCTCGTCGAGATCAGGCTTCCTCGGCAAGGCAGTCTCTTGAAGACGAACTCAGTCGAATTCCGTCGGTGCATGCGCATCTGATGAGTTTGTATGAAAAGAAACGTCTCGGTGAACTCACGGAAGACGATAAGGCGCTTCTAAGAAAAGCGCAGTACTTAGCGGCACTCCGTCTCGTTGTGCCGGTCTTGAACAACAATACGAATTAATTTGAAATCAAGGCCGATGGCTTAGTGGCCCGCGCCGTTTGCCGGAGCCATGCCTTTGCTTTTTTCCACGTCGCTTGCCATCTGGCGGATCATGTCTCGCTGAGCGGGTGAGAGATATTTCTCCAAGGCGCGTGGGTTGCCTTGAAGTTCGAGCATGAGGTTTTGCATTTTCACTGGATCGCCGCCGGTTTCCGCGACAATGCGTTCCATCAGCTGAGCTGAGATCTCGTAAGCTTTTTCCGTATTGGGCCCCAGAAGTGCTTTGACCTTGCTGTCCGCGGCTTGAGCTTTCGGATCATTGGCCATGGCTTTTTGTCGTTCGCCTGGATTGCGAAGTAAGTTTTGTGTCTTATTAAGTGCTTCGGAATTGACCTGCGCATCCGTCATAGGTTGCGGTGCGGGTACTCCGCCATTGGCTGAGCCTGTAAGTGGTTGGGATCCGCGGACCACGGTCGGGGTTTGTACGTTTTGAGCCTGCGCGGTTTGTGCGAAACCTGATCCCGCGAAAACGAGTGCTGCTGCGATCAAGGTTGCGGATCCCATGCTGTTCGTCATTTCGGTGCTCCTGCTTTCAGGTTAGACCCCAAGGGTTTCGTTAGTTTAACAGGCGTTTTTTGACCTGTCTTTCTTATCGGAGGTCGAGGTTGTGATCTCGAGCAAAGCTAGGGAGTTTCTCAAAATGCCTCGAGAGGACGGTCGGAAACGTTTTGAATTGATCCGTCTCATTCTAAAACGAAATCAGAAGAAGAACGATGTCCCGACTAGCATGGTGAACACCTGTTGTGACTTCGGAACTCGTGCCAGTGTTTGGTCGAGAAGTTGAACGCTTTGACCTCGGCCCCCAGTGTAGTAGCCGCCGAAAGTAAAAATAAAATGTTCGCGAGTTTCGATTCCGAGGTTCGCGCTCCAGCCAAGCTGATCGATGCGATCGCCAGATCGCAAGAGAGGTGATTCGCTTGGTTCATCGTGCGAGGAGAGGTTGGTAAACGCCCCAAGTCGCAGCGTCAGCCATTTCGTGAGCGGGCGCTCGAGGCCGACATTGATATTGGCTACCGTGCGATGGTGAATCTCATCGGCCTCTGTTCCCGGATCGGTCATGTCGCGGTAGGAGACTTGTTCGTATCCGGAGAGATCGACTGAAATCGTCCATTCTTCTTTCGGAAACCAGGCGAGTCCCAGAGTAAGTTTAGCCGGGATCTTGGTGAGCGTCGTCACGCTAGGGTGATTTTCCGAAACCGAAGAAAAGGGATTCGTGTTCACGACGCTTTTAAAATAAGAGCCCGTGCCGTTGATTTGAAGTGAGGGAAGGCGAAACGATACTCCCCAGTTCCAGGTTCCTACCTTCTCTTCGGAGGTCGCGGATTGCACACCGAGAATCGCGACGATGGCATTTCCGAGAATATTCTTTTCTTCCGACATCACGAGCGCTTCCGCGCCGTTGGTGATGATGCGCTCGCGCACAGTGCGCGAAAGGTTTCGCGCCGTGTAGTAGAGGCTTACGCCCACGGCGATTTCGTGTGGGAGCTCGGGGCGAATATCAGAAAGGCGAATTCCTGCGCCGACGCCGACCCAAAGGCTCTCGTCTAGGATGTTGAGAAGAGAAACGCTTGAAGCTGTCGAGCGAATTTCACCGCCAAAGGTTTCGTAGTCAGGTACCACGATGCTAAACGCGGCATTGAGCTTGTCGTAGGTAAGAACGCTTCCGCTGGCAGTTGGTACGCCACGGAAGAACCCCTGGTTGACGCGAAGACTTGCCGTCGTGAACTGATCGAGATCGCCGTACTTGGTGTCAAACTTCTTATAGACTGTGGCTGATGCCGACGCGCTTGAATCGGTGGCGAAGGCAAGGCCTGCTGGATTGTAGAAAGCGACCGCCGAGCTATCGCGGTAAAGAGCCGTGTAGGCGCCACCGAGGCCTGCCGCTTGTGAGCCGATCAGCACCGAGTTGTAGTTGGAGTACGCCGCCTGCGCGGAATGGCCGAAAACGATCGGCCAGAAAAAGATCAGCCAGAAAAAGATGAACCGGGAAAAGATCAAACAGGATACGAGTCGGATTCGAGCGAGAGCCGTGACAACAGGTGTGACTCGCGCCGAATGAACCGACACTAGTCGAAAGCCTCTGCCCAAACGCGCTTCATATCGAAGCCCTCGGCTTCGAGCTTTGTTTTCACGTCTTTGATCATGGCGCCGTTTCCGCAAAGATAAAACGTCGTCGGGACTTTGAGATAGTCGTACTGGTCGATGTGATTTTGCACGTAACCTTTTAGGCCCTTCCAGGAGTCCGTCGCACGCGACAAGCAATACTGGAAGTCGAAATCCTTGAGTCCCGCCTTTAAGCGGCCGAGGTCTTCTTGGTAGTAGACATCGGTTTCGTGGCGAACACCGAAGAGCATTCGGTAGCGAAGCCCGGGGTGTTTTTTCATATTGGATTCGATGAACGAGAAGTGCTGAGAAACGCCGGACCCTGTGTTTAAGAACACGACTTGTTCGGTCGGTGGCTCTTGGAAGAACACGCGACCAAAGGGGCCCGTGAAATCAAGCACGGCGCCTTCTTTTAGGTCCCAGACATATTTCGATGCAAGTCCACCATCGACGTATTTAAAGACAAGACGGAAGCCATCTTTCTTTTCGTCGGTCGAGGCGATGGAATAAGCGCGCAGCGCTGGTTTAAGAGGTTTGCCGTTGGCATCGTTCGGTCCGTTTGAAAGGTCCGGTGGCACATGGAGCATCACGAACTGCCCGGCGCGAAACTCGAAATCCTTTGGTTCGGTGCACTGGATAAAGAGTTCGCGAATTTGCGGTGTGTAGTCGGCAATCTTAGCCACCGTCATTTTGCGAATGATACGTGTTGGGTTCACCGGTTTTGGAGTTTCAGTCATCGTGTTTTCCATAAAGCTTAAGCCTAGCGGCGTGGTGGCTCGATTTCTTTTAGCAGGCGAGCGCGGTTTTTCTGGTAGAGCTCAAACGAGTCTCGAATGATCTGGATGGCTTCGTCGCGATCCAGAAAGCCGTCGACGACGACCGCCTTTTGCTCGAGCGTTTTATAGTCTTCAAAAAACCGCTGCACTTCTTTGAGGCGGTGCGGAGGTAGCTCGTTGATCGAGTTATACTGAGAAAACTCTGGGTCGTTGGCGTGCACAGCGATGATCTTGTCATCGGCTTCGCCCTGGTCCTTCATCTTCATCACGCCGATCGGCTTAGCCGTCATGATCGTCAAAGGCGCCACCGACTCTTGGCCGAGGACGAGGACGTCGAGCGGGTCGTTGTCCTCGCAATAGCTCTGCGGGATGAACCCGTAGTTGGCGGGGTAGTGAACGCTTGAAAACAAAACACGATCGACCTTCATCAGGCCAGTCGGTTTGTGCAGTTCGTACTTGTTCTTGGAGCCCTTTGGAACCTCGATGATAACGAGAACTTCCTCAGGGTGAGCGGTATCTACTTCAACGTCGTGCCATGCATGCATAGCCCGCCATCTTAGCGCCGAAATGGGGGAGCTGTCTCTAGGGAAGGTGGTTGTCAAAATGCGTCATCCATCGGAAAACAAGCCGAGTCGGGATAGGTTTTGATTTCAAAAAATCGGAGGCGAGGACTATGGCTAAGGGAGCAGACAAAGGTGGACTCGGAGCTGTCGCAGATACGGGCGAAATGTCAGTTCCCGTGATCCCGGCGCCTGGCGGAATCCTGCGAACAGCGTTTGTGGGAGGCGCTTCAAAAGGCATCGGCCGAGCCGTCGCCCGCCACTTGGCTTCGCGTGGCGTGCGTGTCATCGCCTGCGGTCGCAGCGCTGGTGAACTGAAGTCGCTTGTCGATGAATTGCCGCTGATCGAAGTTCCAGGTCCCTCGCCGAAAGAAACGATTTTGAAAGCCCACAAAGCCTTCGTCTGTGATCTTTCAAAAACCGAAACTCTAGAGTCAGAGCTCAAAAAACTCGTTCTCGACACCGGCGCGGTCGACATCTTGGTACTGAATTCTGGTGGTCCAAAGGGCGGCTCGGTTCTTGACGCCGATGTCGATGAGTTTCGTAAGGCCATCGAGGGGCATCTTGTCAGCAGTCAAATACTTGCCAAAATGTATGTTCCGGGCATGAAGCATCGCGGGCAGGGACGTATCGTTAGCATCCTTTCAACCTCCGTGCGACAGCCGATCGCGGGTCTTGGCGTTTCCAACTCCACTAGGTGGGCAATGGCCGCATGGTGCAAGACCATGGCCGGAGAGTTGGCGCCGTTTGGGATCACGGTGAATATGGTTCTACCTGGATTCACGCGAACCACGAGACTCGACGAACTGTCGGAGGCACAGGCGACAAAGCGGGGTATTAAAAAAGAAGAGGTCGTCGAAGAGTGGATCAAGTCAACCCCGATGGGTCGTCTTGGTGAGCCAGAAGAGATTGCCTCGGCCGTGGCCTTTTTTGCATCGCCTGCGGCTTCATTTATCACAGGCCAAGCGCTTGCCGTTGACGGTGGGCGCTTGGGTTCGGTGTAGAGAGGGGACTTCGTGAAGTTTGATGTCTTTTTCTCGATCTGCCAAACACCGGTCGATGGTTACACACCGTCAGAGCGAGTGATGTTTCAGAACTTCTTTGATCAGGCAATATGGGCAGATCAGCTGGGCTTTGGCTGTGCATGGGTCGCCGAGACTCATCTCAGTTGTCAGGTGCAAAAGCAGAATAGCTTCGCGGTCATTCCGCATTTCGAGGGAGAGATCGGCCTCAATACGGACATCTTGCAAGTCGCGCATGCGTTGTTTGCGCGAACCAAGAATATTCATATCGGTTCGGCGATTCGCAATATTCAATGTAACGGCGGGCCGATCGCTCACGCGGAAGCCATCAAGATGTTTCTTTCCATTCATGAGCTGGGTTTGGGGAGAGACCCAAAACTGGGAGCCGAAAGTCGCCGACTGGAAATCGGATTTGCCTCGGGACGGTTCCCATTTTCGAATCTTCCCTATGGAATTCGCCCAAGAACACCGGTTGAAACATTGGCCTGGCCGGCACTTCGTGGCGTGATCTTCCGACAGGCGACAGAGATTTTCTTACGCCTTCTTCGCGGCGATATCATCGCAAGAGAAGACCTCGAAACGCAGTTGAAGCTTACGCGAAGAAACTTTCGCAGCGACGAAGACTGGAGCAAGGTCGCGCAGTTGGCGAAGGCTGACGATGTGATCGAGATTCCGCCGTTTTGGGACTTCGAAAAAGTCGGCGTGATTCCATTTGAAGCTCCGATGCGAAATCTTCGTCTGACGATCGGCGCTCACGATGCCGAGACTCAAGATTTTGCCAATACCATACTTCCTTGCGGTGTTTTTAATCTCTCCATCACGCCCGGCGCGCAGATCGAGGCGACGCATGCTCGCATGTCGAAAACCTACCAAGCACGAGCGGCGGGAAGCGAGTGGGGAGCGGCTCCTGGGATATGGTCGCGTGATCTCATGCCGCGAACAGTTTTGGTCTTCGTGAACGAAGATCGAGCCAAAGCCCGCAGTGAAGCTGAAAAGGCTGTCGCGAACTATTGGAAAGCGGTCGAAGGGACACTTGATCCGCTGAAGGTTTCTCAAGCCGTGGACAATGCATTGGTTGGAAGTCCAGAGGACATCGTTTCGCAAATGAACGAGCGGTTTCATGCCGATGACCGCCTGATGCTTTGGTTTGACTTCAACAACCACGACAATCAAGCCGTGAAACACGCCATGCGGCTTTTCATGGAAAAGTGTGCGCCACATGTGAAAGGGCGGGTGTCATGAGTGATGACGTCTGGGTTCCGCTAGTCGATTATCGTCGCAATGGCGTGAGTGAAATCACCATTCACGGTGCTGTGTCTTGGGTCAGCGGTCGAAAGCTGATTCACGCGTGGGGCGGAAATGTTCTTTGTTATGGGCGCTCGATGATGAAGCCGCTTCAGCTTAAGGTTTTTGCAAAAGAGCTGGACGAAATTTTGTCGGTCGAATCAAAAGCGGTGTCGGTAGCAAGTCACAATGCGGAGCCGGACCATATTCAAGCGGTGCAAGCGATTTTGAAACCTAGCGAGATGGGATTGATGCAGACGCCTTTCTCGCTTCCGCTGATGCAGTTCGGGCGGCAAATGCGTCGCGCGCGTCGCTGGTACCATCCTTGTTCCGGAAAACACGCGGCGATCTTGCGCGGCTGTCAGATTCGCGGCTGGTCACGTGTCGGATACACCTGGCCTCATCACCCGTATCACCAGTCGTATCTCGATGTCGTTCGTCGCGCCCTTGGCAACAATTGGGATCCGCAAGTGACGGCCAAAGACGGTTGCGGGCTTCCGACGGTTTCGATGACGGTGACAGAGCTTGCAAGGGTGTATGCGGATTTGGCGGTGACACGTGACGACGATTGGATCTGGTCGGCGATGGTCGAAAAACCGG
The DNA here is from genome assembly GCA_963170185.1 of Bdellovibrionota bacterium. GTDB lineage: Bacteria > Bdellovibrionota > Bdellovibrionia > Bdellovibrionales > JAMPXM01. Next base: position 23,147 of record CAUJGS010000092.1, on the reverse strand, counting down.
ATCTTGTTGGCGGCTTCAATCGTCTGGATTCGACGATTCTAAAAAGCTGTGGTGGTGAAGTGATTGCCAAAGAGGGTGCCGACGGGCTCTTGGGGCTTGCGATCAAACATCCGGAATTCCCCGAGGGACTTGGTATCGTGATCAAGATCGCGCACGGTTGGGATACGACTGCGGCGTGGTTTGTGGCTCGCTATGTTCTTGGCGTACTTGGCTATAAGCTGAGGAATCCATATCGCTTGGATCGCCAAAAGGCTTATATCGTGCCCGATTTGATTCCGCCAAGCCTTCGTCATCGTATGAGTGAAATCGAGCCATTCGATGCGTGGGATCCCGATGAAGATCGTTGGGAGTTTGATTTCAATAAGTATGTGGGAGTGCGCGTATGAGTCAGTCCACCAGTGCTTTGCGACTTAAGAACTTTATCGACGGAGAGTTTCTTGCCCCGGTGAACGGAAAGTATCTCGCATCCCCCAATCCAGCGACCGAAGAGACCCACGTCGAAGTGCCGCTTAGCGGAAGTGAAGACGTTGCAAACGCGGTGGCTGCCGCGAAGCGAGCGTTTCCTATTTGGAGCGCACTCACGGTTGAAGAGCGCGCCAAGTATCTCGATCGGATTGCGGATCTTATCGATGAGCGACGTGACGAGTTGGTTCATGCTGAGAGTGCGGACCAAGGAAAGCCTGTAGGCCTTGCTTCGACACTTGATATTCCGCGCGCCGCTTACAATTTTCGATTTTTCGCCGGCATCATTCGTCACGAACTCTCGGTGGCGGCTCCGATGAATCCAAAGAGTTTTTCCTATGTTCGTCGGGAGCCGATTGGCGTGGCGGGGCTCATTAGCCCATGGAATCTTCCGATATATCTGCTCACTTGGAAAATCGCGCCGGCGATCGCTTACGGAAACACTTGTGTGGCAAAGCCAAGCGAGATGACGTCTCACACGGCTGCGATCTTGGCCGAAATTTTTGTGCAGGCCGGTCTTCCAAAAGGTGTCGTGAATCTCGTGTTTGGCCTCGGTTCGGAAGCTGGTCAGGCCCTGGTGGAACATCGCGATGTGAAGGTGATTTCGTTCACCGGCGGAACATCGACTGGAAGAAAAATAGCGGAGACGGCTGCTCCGCAGCTAAAAAAAATCTCACTCGAGCTTGGTGGAAAAAATCCGACGATCGTGATGAAAGACGCGGATCTTGATCGCCACATGAAGATGATCGTGCGTTCGTCGTTTTTGAACCAAGGTGAAATCTGTCTCTGCGGCTCACGTATCTACGTTCAAAAGGATCGTTTCGAAGAGTTTGTGAAACGTTTTGTCGCGGAAGCCTCGGCCTTGAAGGTCGGAGATCCGGCGGCGAGAGACACCTTTATGGGGCCGCTGGTTTCTCGTGAGCATCGCGAGAAAGTGCTCGGGTTTATCGAAGAGGCTCGCGCGCAAGGTATGGAATTGCACTGCGGCGGCGGGGCGCCGAAGGGTCTTGAACGTGGTTTTTATGTGGCGCCGACCGTGATCACTCCCGCTGGTAAAAATTTGGATGAGAAACTGAAGGGTCTTGAGAAGTTCCAAGGCTCTCGCCTTCAGCAAGAAGAAGTTTTTGGTCCGGTGGTCACGATCACACCATTTGTTACGGAAGACGATGTCGTTCGTCTAGCCAACGGCACGCGCTATGGTTTGGCGGCCACGATTTGGACGGAGTCGCTGGCTCTTGCACATGGAGTGGCGGCGAAGCTTGATGCTGGAACAGTTTGGGTCAATGGCTGGATGGCGCGCGATCTTCGTATGCCGTTTGGTGGATTCAAAGAATCTGGTATGGGACGCGAGGGGCAGTTGGACTCTGTGAATGTCTTCACGGAGGCGAAAACCGTCAATATCGCCTGGTAAGAAACAGGTGAGAGATCACAGAGAAATGTCCGGAAAATCTCGCATTTTTAGACTGGAGTTTGGCAGTTTCTGCCGTTAGCCTGAATATATGCGTTCCCTCTATCGTTCAGCTCGAATCATGGCCTGCGTACTGTTGCTTCTTACGGCTGTTTTCGCGGAAGCAAAAACCTCAAAGGATGCTGGCCTTCTTTTTTTAGATGAAGTCAGTCGAGAAATTGTCGTGGACATGAAGTCCGGGGGAAAGATGGCGGAGCATGCTTTTTCCGATCTTGAGGGACGGCTTAAGCCAGGCACGAACGAGTATCAGGCGCTTTTGCATGTGATCGAGCAGGAAATGAAAGCCGATAAAAATATCGAAGTTCCATCGCTCTCGGAGCTTCGAAAGAAATACGACGAGGCTTTCTTACGTTTGGCGATGGTCGCTGAGCCTGTGTCGAAACCGGAAGTGGCGAGCTTGCCTGCGGAAGAAGCGACCGAAAAACCATCGGAGCCACGCGCGTCGGTCTCCTTGGAACTTCAATTCTCCGTGATTCCGGAAGCGGGTTACACGAACCCTTCGTTAAAAGGGTATCGTTTAATTCCTCTTGAGACGGGCGCGATGCTTGTCTCGGAATCCGGCGACAAGCGCGTGTTCGGTTTTCGAGACGCCAAAGAGGGCGATGACTTCGAAGTCTCTGTCGGAGAAATTGTCGATGCGGGTTCGCTGTTGGCGCTTCGACGCAAAGACTCCGTCTGGATCATTCATCTCAGTCGAGCAAAAAGCGAAGAGACTTTAAAGATCGATTGGTCCAAGCGATTGGAATTCCCTTTGCCAGAAGCGGACTCTCTTGCTGCTCAGGGTTTAAAGATCACGGTTCAAGATCAAGCCATAGCTGTAGAGAGTGGCCCGATCGTGAAGCGACTAGCGTCGGCAAACGGTCATTTGCTTTTAGATGCCGTGAAGGCCGACGACGTTTTGAGTTCCGAGCCTGTTCAAACCCGTGAGCCGGCTTCGCCGACTGCGCACACACCGTCTGCGGCCGGTGACTCTTCGATCGTTCAGCCGATTGAAGACTAGTCTGTCCAGCTTCGGCCGGCCCAGGCCTTTGTGCGCCTAAAATGGGTTTATTTTTTTTCGCGACAACCGGGATAGATCTCTCTACGGAACCAACTTTTGTCTAGCGTCAGAGCCGGACTATCTAGTAGAAATTCTCAATATGGCAGGGAAAATCATAGCTGGCGTCTTGTCGCCACATCCACCGCATCTGGTTTACGCAAGCAATCCTCCGCAAAACGAACCGCGCTCGGAAGGCGGGTGGGAAGGTCTTCGTTGGGGATATGAGCGTCTTAATCAAAGTCTCTTCTCTCATCCCGACAAAAAGCCCGATGTGATTTTGGTGCATTCACCGCACTGGATGACAGTTGTTGGCCACCATGTTCTGGGGCTTCCGCACTTCAAGGGACTGAGTGTCGATCCGATTTTCCCCCATCTCTTCCGGTTTCAGTACGATCTCAAGGTCGACGTCGATCTCTCGCTTCTCATTGCGGAGGAAGGAAAAAAAGAGGGCCTCATCACGAAGGTCATGAAGAATCCTGATTTTCGTATCGACTACGGCGCAATCACGAGCTGTTATCTCACGCGGCCGGAGTTTGATATTCCGATCGTCGCAATCTCATCGAACAATTCGCCGTATTATTTTTCGAATGAAGTCGGCCAAGCCCAGATGGAAAAACTTGGTCGAGCGACAGCAAGAGCGATCGCCCGCAGCGGAAAGCGTGCCGTATTGCTTGCCAGCAATTCGATGTCGCATCGGCATTTCACGACCGAGCCCGAGATTCCAGAAGATATGTCGTTTGAGCACATCTACCACCATGGTCAGTACCTATGGGATATGGAGATGTTGAAACTCATGAAGGCGGGACGTTCTCGTCAGTTGGTGGACTCGCTTCCAGAGTTTATGGACATGGCGCTGGCGGAAGTGAAGGCAGGAGCCCTGACATGGATGCTTTCTGCGCTCGGGTTTCCGTCTTATCCGGCGGAAGTTCACGCCTATGGATCGGTAATTGGAACTGGAAACGCTGTCGTCGAATGGGATCACTTCAAACACGCTGGTGGCGAGGTGAAAATATGAAGACTCGCTCGGAAATCCGAAAATTGAAAACTCCAGGCGGCTCTTTGGTCACGGCATGCTACGTGGTGCCGGGGCTACCGCACCCGCTGCTTGCGTCCGAAAAAAATGCGGGTTGGAAGCGCCTCCGTGAATCCATGGACCAGGTTAGAAAAGAGATCGAACAGTCCGACGCAGAGATGATTCTCTACTTCTCGACGCAGTGGCTGACGGTGCTTGGCTATCTCTTTCAGGCGGATCCAAACCCTAAGTGGACACTGGTTGACTCCAACTGGCACGAGTTCGGTTCGATGCCTTATGAGTTCAAGGTCGACACGAAGTTCGCCTCGCTTTATGCGAGCGAAGTAAAAGAGATGGGGCACTACACCCGTGAAGTGAACTACAAGGGCTTCCCGATCGACACTGGAACGGTCGTCGCGCAAAAACTTTTGAATCCTCAGAATCGGATTCCGGCGGCGATGGCGTCTTGTAATATGTATGCCGAAAAGCAAGAGACGCTCTCGATCGGTCAGGCGGCGATGCGTGCGATCGAAAAGCGTGGTTTGAAAACAGTCGTGGTTTGCGTCAGTGGACTTTCAAGTCGCTATCACACCGAGGAGATCCCTTATGGCGAAGATCGCTTCTCGTCTCAAAAAGACGATGAGTGGAATCAGAAGATTCTGGAGATCTTAAGTGAGGGGCGTTTAGAGGATGTCTCGGAAGTGGCGCGCGAGTACTCGCGGCAGGCCAATGCGGATATGGGGTTTCGTGGAATCTGGTGGCTCAATGGCTTGGTCGGGAAGACCAATGACTTTGAGGGCCAGGTGTTTGGTTACGAGCCTGTTTTTGGAACGGGGGCTGGTGTTGTCGGTCTCTATCCCAAACGAGGCATCCACTCGCTTCCTGATTGGGTAAACGACGAAGCGGACTTGGTCGAACGTTTTAGTGGCGACAAAAAGAAAACGGTTGAAACAAAGCCAGATGTCGAAACGAAGATGGAGACTTCTTCGCGAGGCGGAGTTTCTTCGATTGTAACTTATGAGGCCCCCAAGACCGCTGCTGGCAATGTCAGTTCCAAAAAAGCGCCGCCGCCGGTGGGTCCGTATCCTCACGCGAAGCGGGTTGGAGACTTTCTTTTCTTAAGCGGCGTCGGTCCACGCAAGCCTGGAACCAAAGATATTCCGGGCGTGATGGTGGACGCCGGCGGAGATGTGGTGGGACACGATGTCGTCGTTCAGACGAGGTCCGTCCTCGAAAACATCCAGGCAGTTTTGGAAGAGGCGGGAAGCAGTCTTCATGACGTGGTCGATGTGCAGGTGTTTTTAACCGATATGAAGCGCGACTTTGCAAAGTTCAATCAAGTTTATGGTGAGCACTTTGGCTATGAGGGGGGACCAAGTCCCACGCGTACGACTGTCGAAGTGACATCGCTTCCAACTCCGATATGTGTGGAACTTAAAGTGACGGCTTACCTCGGTAAGAAGTCGTAACAGCTGGCCACGGATCTTAAATGTTCACACCGGATCCCGAGGCTGACTTGTTTACTCTTTCCTCCGGTGCATTTTCGGTGTCGGATCAAGGGCAGATTCGTGCCGAAGCCGAATCTCGCTGGAAGAAGCTTGTAGAAACGGGTGCCGACCCCGAGGTCGCATGGCGAGAGGTCGTCGTGGATTTTCATCGTGGCTCTCATTGGGGCTATCGGATTCTTTCCAAGCAAAATCTTGAAACCAAAGTACAGCCAACAGAAGAAGAGGTCCGCACCACGACAGTTCGACGTTTTTTTTGGACGGCTCTTCAGAGTCTCGTGATCATGAAGGGCATCATCATGTACTTTGGCCTCAATTACGCCATGGAACGTGAGGCTTTCTACGGTGGGGCCGACACCAAGTTTTATGGTTGGGGCTTGGCGATTTCGGTTTCGATTTCGTTTGGTGGCCTCATCTGGTTTGCGATCAAACACTCAAGGTCGCGTCACTGGGACTAGCGCTTTGTTTTAAGTGTATCCACAACCTGTTTTAAGATCGCACGGTTCGCCGGAGCATCCCCTGGCAAAAAACGAACGGTGACAAGAATCGCATCCGACTGGTCAGCTAGGTGAACTTCTGCCTGGTTGTTGCTAAGAAACGTGACACCAATTGGTTGGCTTGAAGCGGTTTTTTGGAAATCGATACGGATAACAAGGCTATCGCTGTCGGGGGATCGAGGCCGTATTACGAGTTGTATTTCGGTAGCTGAAACGACAACAGGGTCGGCGATGTGGGTATCAGCGCGGAAAATCGTTTCCGCGCTGAAGGCAAGTGCCGGCTCAAAAGGTAGAACAACCATCGCACGCATTTTGAGATGCGGTTTGTCGGTGATTCAGTTTGTCTTGGTCGCGGGCTCTGTTGCTGGCTTCATAACTTCGATAGCCGCAACTTCGTAGCCAGCCTTTTTAACAGCGGCTTTGATCGCGTCTTGAGTGGCTTTGTCGTTCTTTTTCACCTTGATGATCGCGTGGTTGCCAGCGAGTTCAACCTTTACGCCGTCTTTTTCGATCATCTTCAAAGCCTTGAGCTCTTTCTCAACTTTCGCGCTGCATGCGCCGCAAGTCATACCAGTGATTTTTACGTCCACCTCTTCGTTGGCAAACGCAGCCATAGGGGCGAGAACAAGTGCGAGAACTGCAGTTTTCAAGAATGCTTTCATAAAAGTCCTTCTTTCGTTTAATACTCGATTTTCGAGCATGGCGGGCCGTTAAGCCCGGATGTCACAATGATCGATTTTCGCCTTTCAGAGAATCGCTGTCGAGAGAAATTCGGGGCGCTAAATACGCTGGCTTAATATTTTGGGTAGATGAGTCTCAACCCAGGTCGTTAGACTCTGGACCTTGGCTGCGACTTCGCGTCCAAGCGGTGTTAGGCTGTATTCTACGCGAGGCGGAATCTCGGGATAGGCCTTCCGTAGGACGAATCCGTCTCGTTCCAGAGCTTTTAAAGTCTGAGTGAGCATCTTTTCACTGATTCCACCGATTTGATCCCGCATCTCACCAAAGCGATACGTTTTTTCGATCAAAAGGACCAGGACCAGGGAGCCCCACGTCGAGGTGACGTGATCCAGGATCTCTCGGGAGGGGCATTTTGATGACATCACGTTTCCAACCAGTTTTTTTGGACTCTTTTCGCTCATAGTAAGTAGCTTACCAAAAAGTAGGTACTTTCGAAAAGTAATTAAAGGGAGTAAGTTCTAAAAAGTTTCACTCAAATTTTGGAGGACGTATGATTGCTGTGACAGGTGCCAACGGAAAACTAGGACGCCTTGCTATTCAAGAGCTCATTAAAAAAGGTGTCTCAGCAAAAGACATCGTAGCGGGCGTGCGGTCGCCGGAAAAAGCACAAGAGATCGCAGCACTCGGTGTTCAGGTTCGAAAGCTAGATTATGACAAACCAGAAACCATTTTGTCGGCTCTTCAGGCTGTGGATCGTCTTCTTTTGATTTCTTCTAGTGAAATCGGAAAGCGCGAGAGTCAGCATCGGAGCGTGATCTCGGCGGCAAAATCGGCCGGTGTAAAGCGAGTCGTTTATACCAGCATCCTCAAAGCGGATAGTTCTCGATTGGCTTTAGCTGCAGAGCATTTGGCAACAGAGCGTTTTTTGCGAGACTCAGGCCTTGGCTTCACTATTTTGCGAAATGGTTGGTATCTCGAGAATCACACCGAAAACCTCGGAGCAGCACTTGAGCATGGAGTGATTCTAGGAGCTGCTGGTGAGGGGAGGTTCTCTTCGGCTTCGCGGTCGGACTATGCGGCCGCGGCGGCTGCGGTGGTAGCCACGCCTTTATCGTCGACCACTCATGATGGAAAAGTCTATGAGCTGGCCGGAGAAAATGCATTCACGCTAAGCGAGCTTGCGGCTGTTGTGGGTCGGGTGGCGGGAAAGCCCGTGGTTTACAAAAATCTCAGCGGTGAGGAACTTGAAAAAACACTGGTCAGTTTTGGTTTACCGGGACCATTTGCTCACATTCTGGCGGATTCGGATCTCTATGCTGCAAAAGGTGATCTCGAGATCCAGTCAAATGACCTCGCTAGGCTTAGCGGGCGCGCCGGCCAGAGTTTAGAGTCGGCCGTGACAGCAGCCGTGCGTCGCTAAGACTCCGCATTGCATCCCGAAGACCTTACCGAATGACTTTAAGCAAATGAGTGAGATGGAATTGAAAACTCAATGGCGTCTCAACTGACTTTCGTATTTGAGAAGGTGTTGAAAAGGTGTGGGTGGCTATGGCTCTGATCAGTTTTTGTTTTGGGGCTTTGTGGCCCAAATCTGCGGGCGCAGGCCGTGTATCTGAGAGACAATGGATTTGGCGGGGCCGACAAGAAGATGCGGCTCTGTGCTCCAGTATTGGAATTCGATCCGTCTTGCCGAAGGCTGCGCTGTTTTGGAAGGAGTCCAACTGACTTTAGCTAGAACTTCGTCGGGAACTCCGGTGCGAAGCTTATGTTTTACCTGAGAACTTGAAGCGGCATCCAGCGTCGCGAACAGGGTCTTTGTATCAGACTCTGGCAGCCGACCTTGGTAGGTATCGCGCTTAGCGCCTTCGGCTGAGTGAGTTGCACGCTCGGCGTAAAACGCGCCGTTTCGATTTATATAGATGCGTTCGCCTTCTTCATGAAATTCGCTGAAGTCGTCGTAAGTAAGATCCCATTTATTTTCGGCCTCAGGCATTTTGTCTCCCTTTTTGCCGGCGGCGTCTACGTTCATTGTAAACGACAAGATCATCAGTAAAGCGACCAAGGACCCCATTGTAAGCTTCTTGACGGCAAGTTCCATTTCTCGACTTTAGTGGCAAGATGCCGGGCGAATCAATGGTGTGGGCTGTCTGGCGGTTGTCAGCTGGTCCGCTGATTTTGGACTCGACCTCGAAAACTTGAGACTCGTTGCCAAATGTGGTACCCTTATTCACATGAGACAGAGTTTGCGTCATTTTAAACGAAAATCACCGGCCACTTGTATGGCTGGTTTTTCGGCGCGCGCCCTGATGAACGGGTCGGGTCTCAAGTTTATTTCGATAGGCGATTGAAGCCCTTTTTGTGGCTTTTTGCTTCAGTCGCCACAGAAGAAATGCATAACAAAAATATCTAATAGAAATCCTTAACAGAAGTCTTAACGGCGAAACTAGTGGCTTGGCGATTTGTGCCCTTGGACAAATCTTTTGGAGAATATATGGAAAATAGAAAAATAGATGAAACTAATGTTGAACAAGAAAACCTCATCATGGCGGAAACGGACTACGTAAAGCTCTCGGCTTTGGTGGCGGGAACTTCGCTCGAAATCGCTCGGCGTTTAGAAGAAGAGCTTGGCCGGGCGTCTGTCGTGCCGGAGGCCGAACTGCCTCGTGATGTCGTCGCAATGAACTCGACCGTGAAGTACGAAGAAATTGGCGCTGGAAAACAAGCAACGGTGACATTGGTCTACCCGCATGACGCCAACCTCGAAGAAAACAAAGTCTCGGTTTTGGCACCGGTTGGCGCCGCGCTGATCGGCCTTCGTAAGGGGCAAGAAATTCGTTGGGCGTTTCCAGGCGGCAAAGAAAAGCGTCTTAAGGTTTTGGAAGTTTCTTAGAAGTCTTTTAACGAATCAGGCTAAGAGGGATGTTGAGAATGGCTTCTCAACATCCCTGAACGAAAGTCCTTACGGGCGTGGGTCGCTGTCGATCTTCACCAAGGAGAATCCAGTGAAGAACTTCTTAGAATCCGTGTCCGCCAAAGAGTTACGTCCAATTTGACCGGCTAGGCGAATCGGTCCGTCGGCGATGGCGAGTGCCGCGGCGTTGTTCGTGGCCGCAAAGCCGTCGACAAACTTTCCACCAATACGCCAGTTTGTGAGAACCGGCACGAACTCAACCTCGCTGTTGGCGTTGATCCGATTGCTTCCTGCGACGATGTCGTATCCGAGGTCGAAAAATGTTCGACTGTGGCTGCGCCCATAGCACGAGAGGTTGTACATCATGCGAAGCTTGCGTTTTAGCGTCGCTCGTTCACTTGAGCTCATTCCCGCCGGCACAATGGCGCGTTCTACAGCTGCCATGTTGTGGGCTCCATCTGCGAAGTGCAAAACGCCGGGGCTGCCGTGAACGGAGAGAATCGTATCGATGGCCGTCACATTGGCATTGCGTGCGAGTGCGCGAAGCAGGTTCCCCATTGCGACCGGTGTTGCGCGATTGTTTTTTAAGTAGTGAACCGCTGCGTATTCGGAGCCGAGAATGCCTTGGCTTGTCGCCTGCGTGAGCCCTTCCAGTGCTTGGTAAAGACCACGCATTTCAGGCGCTGAGCGCGAATCCAGTTCGCTTACCACCACAAGTACGCGTCGTGCTTTTGGGACCGCCGCTTGGGCCTCTTCGACCGAGTACAGGGCGGCGAAACATGCCAGTAGTCCAATCATCATCTTTTTCATCGTTTTCTCCTTTTTTGGATTTCGCCGGAATTGGCGTCGTCCTGATGAATTCGTTTTCGCCGCGTTTTCGGGAAAAACGAACGAACTAAGGCTTACAAAAAATGATGCGTTTTGATGCTATATGTGGGAGATCTGCTTGATATGAGTCTGCGCGAAGAGTTTTTACGAGGTGAGTATGGCGAAATCGTTCAGCGATACGATCGAGGCCGCTTAGTCGCTAGCAAGACTGGCAAGAAGCGAGAGACGCCGTGGATTGCTGCAAGCCTGGCATTGATGGGACGTATCGACGAGGCGCTGGAGATCGAGACGGTCACGCGCGCCTCTGTAAAAGAACCGATTGCGAGATTCTATATCATCGTCGCACTCATTCGCTCATCCGAGTACGAACTCGCCCAAAGCGAGTTGACGAGCTTCCTTCGCGAAACAAGGTTGGGTGTTACTTCGGGCGAAATGAATGCGAGATTCTATGTCTTTCAAGCGCTTGGGTTTCGTGCCTTTTTCGAAGGTCATTACAAAAAGTCGCTCTACTGGTCGCAGAAAGCATGGGCCTTGGCTCTCAAAGTCGGCGGGCTTCATGAACGTGTGCTCAGTGCCGATCTTCGCGGACATTGTTTGATTCAAATGGGGGATTTCGAGGCGGGTTTGGAGAGCCTTGAGGTCGCTTTGGATGTCGCCAAGCGATTTGGAAACAAGTCACATGTGCGAGCCCTGCGTGCGGCGTTGGCGATCGCGGAGGTCCAACATGGATACCGAACCAAAGAAGAGCTGCGTCAGCTTCTAACGGAGTCACTCTCTAGCGATAGCTACACAAGCGCCAATGTCTTGATCGAGCTTGTTCGCCAAGAAAACCTCATGGGTCGCTATCGACAAGCTTTAAAAATTGTCAGTCAAACACGGCCACTTATTAAGCGAGTCCGGCACAAGCGTCAGATGGCATCGCTAGCGGTAAGGGAAGCGTACAGCCACTTTCGCTTAGGGGACTTAAAGCGCGCCCTAGACATTCTTTTGATGGCGGAAAACAAGTTGGAGGCTCGGGATCGAGCGGTTTTGATTGAAGTAAAAGGGCTCAAGTTTCAGGTCTTAAAGGCCATGTCGACGAAGTCCGAAAAAGAAACTTCCAAAACTTTCTCTGAGGTGAAACGGCTTGCGCACGAGGTGCGAAATCATCGCTCGCTTTCCTTTGTCAGAAGGTGGGATACATCGCAAAAAGCAGGCATTTCGCAAGCGCCGATCGATCGCTGGATCCACGGTGTAACAGACTATCATATTCGACGTGAGCTTCTTGAACGCGGGTATCTCGATTTTTTCTCAAAGCTATTTGGTGAAGCCGCAAACGATGCGGTTCTTTTGGCATTGGTGTCGGGAACAGTTTTGTTTCGTGTTCGCTCTGAGCTTGAAGCCGGTGAGGATCGGTTTTCCAGCAGTTTGCGGCGGGGTCTTTTGATTTTGGCTAGGGAAAGGCGAACAAAGGAAGAGCTTTTGCAGCTAGTCTGGGGGTATCAGTACGATGCTTCCAGACACGATACCCTGATTTACACCTTCATTCGAAGGCTGCGTTTGGCGCTTGGACCTTTGGGCGCGGCTCTAAACTTTTCCGCGGCCGACGGGACGTATGGTTTTGCCAGACCGGTGGTGGTTAAAGTTTTAGAGTACGAAAGTTCGGTGGGCTTTCAGGCGGCCAAGCAGGACTCGGTAAACGAGCCAGATGCGAACTCTCGTGTTTTAAGCGACGATTCGGCGGATGGCCTTCAGGTCTGGAATCCAAGACAGCTAGAGCTTCTCGCAAAGCTAAAGGCTGCGAAGCTCGAAAAGCGCCCGCTAACGGAACAAATTATAAAACCCAAAGAGCTGATTCAGACCTACAAAGTGTCCCGAATCACGGCAGGCCGCGATTTGGCTGAGCTTTCCAGAAAAGGACTTTTGGTTCGAATCGGCTCTGGCCGAGGGACAGGCTACATGCTAAGACGCTAGAACTTTAGTTTTGGTCTGTTCTAAAGCCGGGAGTTTGTTGGATATGAAATTCGATTTCTCTAAGGTTTCGATGGTTTTAATTCTAGCGGTGTTTTTTTGGAGCTCAAGCTCGTCGGCGCAAGAGGGGCTTCCGCGTCTTTCGTTTCCTGCTAAGTACAAGATGCCGGTTAAGCAAGCTCATCTTGCCGATGTTTCCGAGTTTGAACTTGTCGACTACTCGATCAACGTTTCGCGAGAACCCTATGGTCAAGCCGACATCGCCTACACGCTTCCTGCGAAACTTCTAGGCTATGAAAAAAGTCTGACGCTCTACATGCGAGACAAGCGATCTGAAATGGTCAATGGCGTCTCGGAGACGGTGCGTGAGTTCTCTAGTCGTGAGGCAACTGCTGTTTGCCGAGGTGCTTGGAACAAGATGTCTTGTGAGGTGAAGTTTTGGCTCAAGCCAGATCTTGTCGCTTTGGAGGAAATCCTTCGTGCGACAAAGGACCCGCGAATCGCCGATCGCTTAGAGGTCGCACGCGAATTCGGTAACGATCCCATCGGCCTCACAGTCATCGAGTGATATTCACCTTTAGACACAGTTTCTCGTCCTTAAGTGCGTCTCACTTTGAGACGCATCTTCTGTTGCTGATCCAAACCAGATACGATTGAGTCTCGGGTCAATTCCGGGGGTATCGGGTGGGGTCTCCTAAAGGGCGAGTTGCGAGTTTTTTTCTGCTATCGCTGTTTTTAGTCGTAACAGGTCAAAACTGCGGCTTTGATCCGGGGTTTGCGCCATTAGCAAGCCAAGAGACACCACAAGAAAATTCGCAAAACTCGGATGTGATTCTCAGCAGAAAAGCCGAGGTCTTAAAACTCGTCGAGCCATTTGTCGACGCCGCCGGTGCTGATGTGACCAAGTCTCCCGGTCTTGTGATTGGGATTGTCACGCCTGCAGAGAGCGCCGCGTGGGGAGTCGGAGCTATTGAAATCGGTCGGACTCTGGCGCCGACGGAAAAGACACTGTTCGGAGTCGGATCGGTTTCGAAGCTTTTTACAGGTTTGATTTTGGCGAAGTACGAACTTGGTGGGCAAATTCGACTTGATGAACTTGTGACGAGTTCGCTTCCGCCGGCTCTTGGTCGGTTCGATACAAGAGTGACATTTTCTCACCTGATTTCTCACTATTCTGGCCTTCGCATGATGCCGGACAATGCGGCGGCTGTTGGAATCGAGAACTATTCTCTGGGAAACCTCGTGCAATGCGTGAACAACGGCGGTTGCGCGCCTCAATCTGTACCTGGCACAAATTATGTCTATAGCAATTATGGAATTGGTCTTCTGGGATATGCCCTGCAAAACCGTTTTGCTCATATGGATTTCGAAACCATGCTTCGTAGTCAAATTGCCGCCGAAGCCGAAATGTCGGAAACCATAGTCAGTAGCAACACGGCGCTGCCTGCGACCCCGGCGTTCGAGGGTGTGCGCTACGCCTTCGGGTACACGGATACCAACCAGGCTTTACCGTTTGCAAAGATGGGACTCCTGGAGCCAGCCGGTGGTGTTGTAACCAATGGCGAGGATATGGTGAAGTTGCTAGAAGTGGCCGTCGGAAAGCGCACATCTCGTTTACAGCCGGTGTTTGATCGAGCAACCACAGTTTTGGGTGATGGTGACGTTATACGCGGCGGAGTCGACGGTCGAGATATTGCGTTCGCTATTGATGTCTTCAATCTTAAGGACTACTCGCAAACATGTGGCGAAGATTTTGGTGATCTTCAAGTTTACGCTAAGCCAGGTGCAACGACTTCACACACGGCTTACATAGCTTGGAGTAAGGTCAGAAAAACAGGCGTCGTGGTTCTTTCGAATCGGGCCGGATTTAACGCGATCACCTGCTTGTCGTTGAAAGTCCTATCAAGGCTCTAGGCCATCCAGCCAGGTATCTTCGCGGCTTGTTTCAGCCATTTCGCTAGCATCTTCTCATCTAGCTTTTCGCCTTCGTGAATATGAAAGTATCGGGCATTGGGGTCTTTCGAGTCGACAGGCGGAATCGGCTTAAGCTGCGAACCGCGAAAGAAGGTGACCTTGATGTATTTCGTGAAGCAATGAAACGCGAGGAACCAGCCCTTGCCCTCGACGCCGTAAAACGGTGAGTTCCACTTTACGGCCTTCTTCGTTTTAGGAATTGTTTTTGTGATAAGGGCATCAAGATCTCGAGCGGCCCGTTGTTTCCAGTCCGGAATCGCTTTGATGTACTCCTGTATAGGGGCATCGCCATCGCCCTTGGCGATTTGAGGGTTCCCGCCAGACAGAAGCTTCGGCGTCGACTTCGATCTTGGTTTCGCTTTACGAATTTGTTTCTTCTTCGCGGTTTTTTTGGCCATGTTTTTACTCCAGCAGGTATGTATTATAGGCTCCAGCTTGTGGGTCTGTTCCAGAGTTTTCTTTGCGCCATCCGAGCTTCTCGTAGAAACGGCAGGCATCTTCGTTTTGTATAATGCATTTCAGCCGCGCCGGTCGTGAGATGAGTTTAAGCCCTTCGGTAAGAAGCCGTTTGCCGGCGCCCAATTTCTTGAACCTTGAATCGACGTAAAGATGGTGAATGAAGTTATCTTGTCTCCAGATCGAGATAAATCCGATGGGTCTCTTTCGATAAAGAGCGATAAGCAGGGTTTCGCCCTCCGTGTCTTTGGCGAAATCCTCTGGCTGAAACTCCTCAGGGCTCACCCAGTAGAACGTCTCTCGCCTCGAGTTCAAATAGATTTCAGAAAGTGCAGCACGGTATTCTTCGTCGAACGGAATAAACTCGATCTCACGCCGAGCTTGTTTCTTCGATATCCTATGCGCGAGCATGCCACCAGCGAGAGTGCCGAAGACCGCGATGCTTAGATGAATCGCTACGACGGCCGAGTAGAGGATGTTGAAGGCGACAAGTCCGGCGGGGATAGCCGTGATGCCGACGACAAGCGATGCGACAAATGGAAACCCTGTGCGATCGGGCGCGAGATCAGAAGCCGCCACTAGTACAAAGCCGATCGCCATATAAAGAGCTGCGAGTTTTAGCATGATGAACGAAATGGGTTCGCTCGACGGCCAAAGCTGTACCCAGCCGTAAAAGAGAAACGGCGAAACCAGAGCCGCGACGATCAGAACCTTTGTTTCCCGTGCCATCTGCTACCTCGGAGAGAAGTTCTACCCACTATAGGCACAGTTTGCACGAGTTCCAAGTCGCTCTCATTCGCCTGGTCATGATCAATCGGCTGTACCTAGCTCTTTTAAAAGCTGCGGAGCAGAAGTAGCCAAAGGACTAAGCGTGATCGGGATGGTCTGATGCAGTGACGTTGTATCGGATTTTGTTTCCGATTCGACCGCTCTTTAATAGGGTACGAAAATCATCAATACGGATGATCTCTTCGCTATTAGCCTTCTCTCCTGACCAGCAGGCGGAAAGAGTAAACTTCACGACGCCAAGTTGAACAACCTGATCTAGAAGCTGCGAGAGGTCTTGAGAGGCCCATTGTTCAAGAATCCAAAAGGGCGAATCCCAATCGGCGGATTCAGAAAGTCCGTCGTGGATGCCATCTATCTGAAAGCCGATGGTGCGTCTCCTAAGGAATCCTTTCTGTCTCGGAGAGAGGCGAAGTCGTCCAGCGAGGAGGAGGGGGTCGTTCACATTGAAATGTGAAATCAAGATAGTCGGATCGACTGGAGTGATGGTGACCTCTAAGCTCATAGGTTGATTTCGCCACGCCGCCTTTTCCGCTGTCTAAGTGGTTTTGAGTTAACGACTTCTTTACCGACCTACGGCGAGAGTTGGTATTGGTCGCAGGGCTATCATAGACTGTTGGTCTGCAGCGTAGACAATCAAGCATATGCTCGATTTGAAGGTTCAGAGTGTCGAGAAAATAGCGCGTTGCCGCTGGATTCAATTCGAAGGCTCTGAGTCGATCGAGATTTTTTACCTAGGCAACCAGCCCGGATTTCAAGCTGTATTTGTGAACGACGTTGTCCGAGGTGCTGTTGGTACGCTAAATTATGCTGAGAAAGTCCCATTCACCCTACATGTGGCGGGAAAGGCGTTGCCTGCATATGTTCAGGTGGAGATGAGTTACTTGTTCTCGGATATCAAGCGCTTTCGAGTGGTTGTCGAGAGTCAGACTATTTATCAAGAAGGGGAATTCGCAGAAGCACCTCTTCCGGCTGAGCCAACGCAGGATCCGGATTCTCGGTTTCTTGAGAAACAAGGGGTTGTGTTCCAGGCCCTGGTGATTCTAGCGATACTTGCCTCAATATTCTTTTCGCTCATTACATCTACGGAATCACAGCATGATTGGCTGGAGCCTTACCTGTGGTCGCTACGGTACTTAGTGGCTCCGATTTTCTTGTTCGGCGCCTACCTACATTTCAAGTTTCCAAACGCGGTAGAGAAGTTCACGGGTGGAGGGCCTTACTATCTTTATTCGAATCGCGAAAAGGCTGTTGCTCGTGGTTTAGTGGTCGCATTCTTTTGTATCCTTGCGATCCCTGTTTCGGGAACTCTTGTAACCATCGTGAATGCCTTCAATCAATCTGGTACTGCACATCTCTTGAAGACGACTATTCCGGAATATTCTGATTGTCTTCGAAGCATAGAAATTTCTTTTGAAGATCGAAAGGTCAGGGTGCCGATTCCAGAATGTCATGCGAAAGAGGCGCGACCTGGCGAGCAATATGAGATCGCCTTGTTAAGGGGGCATCTCGGTATTCTCTATACGCCATCGGGAGGCGACGGGCTTTCGCGATTAAGTGCATTCTATCTTCAGAGCTTTGAAAATCCGAAATGGGTTCGGATGCATCATGTGAAAGCCGCAGCCGATGGGCTTGATCGGGACACTCTTAAATCTATGGCGGCATCGTGGAATAGAAAATGTGACGACGGCCAGGTACCATATTGCCGACTATATGGGTATTTCATGTTTCTGGAGTACCCGCCGGATGGAGTAAATCTACTGAGGTATGCTTGTCTGGAAAACGATTCGATTTCCTGTTTTGATTTGATAGACAATAGGGATGTCGGTTTCGATGACACGGAAATCGCGGCCGTGAAACTGTTCAATATGTGTAAGGCCGACGTATTTGTTTGTCGCTCATACTGGGATTCGTTTTCTCCCTACATCGAATTGAAAGAACGCTCTGATGTCAGAAATCATCTTTGTGGACTCGAGCACGCTTGGGCTTGTCGTCCCGAGAGGAGTCGTTGACTAGAGTATGTGAGCGATTCGACCGCTCGCTGCGCCGACGGACGGCTATTGTCCTAGCAGCATCTGGCCCGGGGCGCGCCGCTTAGCGGATAAATGGTTCTCTGGAGCACATATCCGCACTGAGCAGCTTGAGCATGGCCCGGAGACGGGATAGGTTCCTTGGAATGGAAAGTCCATTGCGGTGGTTTGAAATTTACGTAGCAGATATGCATCGGGCGAAGGTCTTTTACGAGCGCGTGTTTGGCTTTCACTTTAGCAAGATGGATACGAAGTCCTGGGATATCGAGATGTGGAGCATTTCGACATCGGAAACAGGCAGGAGCTTTGGTTGCTTAACTTGGAAGCGCGAGATCACGCCAAGTGGTTTAAACACAGTTGTTTATTTCGCAAGCGATGACTGCGCCGTCGAAGAAAAACGTGCTGTTGAGGTCGGTGGAAAAATCCATCGCAGCAAGTACTCAATCGGCCAATACGGTTTCATGTCCCTGATCTACGACACCGAAGGAAACCTCGTCGGCATCCATTCGCGAAAATAAGACTTTCTCTTTTTTCGGAGAACCTAGCGAACGCGCTTGAGGAAATCCAAAACTAGATTCCTGCGAGCGATCTCGTCGTTTCCTCGGAGGCCATGGCCTCCGTTAGGGAAGTAGTGAATCTCTGGCGTTCGACCGGATTTTTTAAGTGTGGACTCGATTCGCTTGGTTTGTTCCGCTGGCCAGACTTCGTCTTTTTCGCCGACGGTGATCAAGATGGGACCATCAAATTTTTCGATCTGAATACGGTCATCTTGCGAAGTCTTTAAGCCTCCGATGGTCCACGCGCCAAGTGACCTATCCATTTTGTTTGGGTCGCCTCCGGCACAGGTTGGGTTCCACTGGTAGTCGGACTTCGGCGTGCCGTGCGGGCATTTCCCAATTCCTGCTTTGCAGAGCCAGCACATGGGTGACTGCCAACTCCAGTTCCACGCGCCATTCACCACATCGCTTGGTGCATGCGCGATCAAGGCGTCTGGCCGATTCGAAGATGTCGATGCGAGACTGCCTGCAAGCAGCGCCAATTCAGCTCCACGAGAGAAACCGTAGATCACAACAAGTCCATTGCTGGTCGGAAGTGATCTTAACCACGCTACTGCATCTAAAGTGCTCTCCGCTTTGATGTCGGCCAGCGTTTGTCTTGGGTCGCTTAAGCCGCGATTGCAGTCGAAGTAGCAAAGCACCAAGACTTGATAGCCCTGAGCCGCAAGGATATTGGCTTCTGAATCAATGTAGTACTCCGAGCCGCCTTCGCTTCCGTGGAGCATAATGATCGAAGTGTGTTTCCCGGCGTCGTTGGTGACGTAAAAGCGCGAACCAGAGAAGGGATTTGATTCTCGCTTCACTGGGTAAGACGCCATCGCGTTTTGAGCGAACAAGAACGCAACAAGAGTAGCGAAAATGTACTTCATGACCCCTCCGAGTTTGAGACTCGTACGGGTTACCTGAGATGCTAGGTGAAATCACTTGGAAAAAATGGCGGGCCAAATGGAGCGAGTATCGAACCTTTTGCGACTTAGCCATGCCGCGTTGCTCCCGGTCGTGGCATGTCACAGCTCATTCGAATAAGCTCTTTGTAAAGACCTAAGGAGTCGCGCTTTTGGAGATATCGTATGAAAACAGACTCGTCGCATTTCTTGACGTGATGGGATTCCAGGAACTCCTAAAAGATCCGAACGCCACAAAGCTAAATCAGTATTTCCAGCAAGTTCGCAGAAATATGGAGGACAAGTCCGCCACGTTTCACGGTCTTTCCGCCGAGCAAGAGTTCAGAAAGATTTTATTTAGCGACTCGATAATTTTATCTATCAGGCTTTCCGGCGAAACCGAAGAGGACATAGTTCGAATTGCTCACTTCATTCATTCCGTTTCTCGGCTTCAGTACGATCTCGCGACAATCTGTGATATTTGGACAAGAGGCGCGATCTCTTCCGGCAAGCTCCATATGAATCAAGATACGAATGAAATGGCCGGAAGTGCCTTCGTGCATGCCTATAGTCTTGAGAAGTTTGCCGACTACCCCCGAATCGTTATTGATCCGAGAGTATGTGCCTCCGTTGGAATGAGCCCTGTGGAATTCGTCTCACGTGTTAACAACTGTCGATATGAGGGTAGGCTAGTGGAGATGTTAGAGCATCATCGCATTGGCAGACCGACCCCCATGCCCGTCGATAGCCTTCAGATCGACTGGTTTGCGCACGCTTTTCAATCCAATACCGAACTGACAATTTTTTTTGCTGGAATCCATGAGCGATTCGTAGCCGATCAGAACTTATTCATGAAATGCAAAAAATTGTGTCGGTACTTACGCGAATCTTTTGATAGCTGGCCTAAGGAAACTGAATTGACCCCACGTGAGCGACTCATCGATGAACAACTTCGTAAGCTGGAGTTCTAAGCCACTAAGCGAATGCTGAAAAAACTGGACGGACGAATCCGCCCAGGGGCCTTCAGAGCTATTAACGCAAACCCATTCGCTGAGCATCTTCGTCTAAATATCGGCGCTGTTCTTCCATAGTCATTCGGTCAAACATATCCGCAAGCTGCTCTAAATGAGGTGGTGTCGGAAGAACCCCCGGCCCCCTTAAGAAGTTCCCAAGCGGCGTTCCGGAAGGCTTCGGTATCCGAAGTCTTTTTGCGTTGATTGCTGTTTGCAATCTTTCCGGTGAGGCACAAATCAGGTCCTCCCACTTTGAAAAGCCATATTCGACCGCTACGACATGTTGAGCGCGCATCAAGCTCATATCTAAAGGATCTCGAAGTACGCTCTTAAAACGCATCAAGGCTTTAGGATCATGATCCTCGACTTGCCGAATTAATCTCTTAGCTTCTTTTTTGAAAAACGCGATCTGCGCAGACGGGATAGTCATGCACTCTTCCTTTCGTAAAACTCGCTAGCTAGTTCGCAAGGAGCGAGTCATGAAGTTAGAGTCTGACTGCTTCCGAATAAGATGGTTTGGCCATAAGCCTTTGCGCGAACGACAGGCGCAACCCGCACCCTTGGATTCAATGTGCTTGAATAATGAATTCAGGTCAAGCCACAGAGCAAACCGCACACGAGTGCTAAAAAAACCGAGTAGCAAACTTGGGAAACTTCGCGAAATGTCGGCGTGTTTCGCGTGAGGACTGAGAGTTCTGATTGTGTGATTACAAGTACTTAGAACGGCGGAAGAAATCCGCGGTGCTGAAAACTAAGCTAAAAGTGATTTGAAAAATGGCGGGGTGGACGGGACTCGAACCCGCGGCCTCCGCCGTGACAGGGCGGCGTTATAACCAACTTAACTACCACCCCACGTGGCAGGACCGAGCGATAGGGATACCTGAAAACTCCCCATGAACGCAACCCATTTCCCGCGTTGCCGAATTCTTTGGCATATAAGTGGTGGATTTGACTCGAAATTGAGCCGAAAGCGAACCTTTTCCACCAGCCGGCGAGGCAGATTGGCTCGGCGGTGCCCTGGCTTTGCGGGACAAGAAGGCTCAAAACGCTCGGTCTAATTTCGCTAGGTGCTTTCAGAAGCTATTTACGCGCAAGCCAGCCGAATCACTTCGAGGCATGGGCTCTGCACATCTCCAAATGAAGAAGTCGAAACATCTGAGATGTTCCAATTAGGGGGAGACATGAAGGCGATTCCAACGATTCAAAAATATATGACAGTGATGCCACACACGATCGGGTCTGATCAGACTCTTGCTAAGGCCGAGCAGATGATGAGCGAGTATCGCATTCGGCACTTGCCGGTGCTCTCGGGTGGGCGTCTGGTCGGTATTCTCACCGATCGCGACGTTCGTTTGGTCGAGAGCTTTAAGGATGTCGATCCTGAAAAGGTCACGGTTGACGAAGCGTTCACGCCAGATCCATTTGTCACGTCACCAGGCTCGCCGCTTAACGAAGTCTGTGCTGAGATGGCGTCGCACAAAATGGGCTGTGCGCTGGTCGTCGACAATCACAAGCTTGTCGGCATCTTCACATGGGTGGACGCCTTGAAAGCCATGGGCCATCTTATGGAAACAAGGCTTAAGAACTAAAAGTGTTTTGGAAATTCGCGGGCGGCGAACTCGAAAAACCGTTTAATTCTAAGCGGTGGGTTTCGTCCGCCTGGCATCACGATCTGAAGAGGGTACCCCTCCGAGCGCATGCTCTTTAAAACCGACACGAGGTCGCCTTCGGCTAACGCTTTTTCGCAGAGAAAGCGCGGTACAAAGGCGATGCCAAAGTGCTGAAGAGCGAGATCGCGGACGGCCGGGAAGTGATTGGCGCGAAGTCGCGGTTTGATTTTCACGGACTGCGTTCCATTTTTCGTCGTGAACTTCCAGTTGCCGGGGTCGCCCCCTGTAAACGCGATCGTTTCGTGCTTGGCAAGATCCGAAAGGCTCTCAATAGAGGGGGCTTTCGCCAAGTATTCGGGCGACGCAACCAAGATCATCTCGGTTCTTCCTACGACCTTTCGGATCATACTGCTGTCTTTCAAATTCCCAACGCGAAACGCGAGGTCGACTCCGAGTTTGATGAGATCAAGATACTCGTTGGTGTAGATGATTTCGAAGTCGACTCGTGGGTACTGCCTTCGAAACGCTGCTACTAGCGGTGTCACCAAGTGGCTTCCGATGTCGTCGGCCGATGTGATGCGAAGTAGGCCTTCGACCTTTTCTTTTTGATTGGAAATTCCATGTAGGGCTGTTTCGAGTTCCGCAAGCTGAGTCTTAGCGTTGCGATAAAGCTCTCGCCCGGCGTCGGTGAGTTGAAACTGCCTCGTCGTGCGATACACGAGCTGCACGTTGAGCTCGGATTCGAGAAGGGCGAGGTTGCGGCTGAGTTTGGCCTTTGGTTCGCCAAGGCCCTCGGCGGCGCGGGTGATGTTACCGAAATCGATGATTTTTACGAAATCCACGAGTTTGTTGAGATCGACGGTTTTTAGCATGCTTTGATTGTATCAAAAAATAAGACAATGAAACTAAAAATAGGCATCTACTGGAACAATTAAAAGACGTCGATACTGCTCCCATAGGTATGTAACTGAATTTGAACAAAGGGAGTATAGAATGAAAACGCAAACGGTCTCAAAAACGAACAAAACGATGACTCAGGCGATGAAGGCGACAGCGGCAGCTCTGCTGGCGACGGCGGCGGTATTGGGTGTTGGTCATGCAGCGGAAGCCAAGGCTAAGGCGACTGGGCCAGCGGCTGGAAACTATGCTCTTGATCCGATGCACTCGTCGGTCGGTTTTGAAATCCCGCACTTGGTTGTTTCTACGGTCGAAGGGAAGTTCAAAGTCTTTGAAGGCACGGTCGACGTGCAACCGGACTTCGCAAAGTCGAAGCTCTCGGCAACGGTTGATATCGGCTCTATCGATACAGGCACTGAGAAACGCGATGATCACTTAAAAAGTCCGGACTTCTTTGATGCAAAGAAGTTTGCCAAGATGACGTTTGTTTCGACTGCGATCAAAGGTAAGCCAGACGGCTTTAAGCTAGAGGGCGATCTCACGGTTCGTGACCAAAAGAAAAAGGTCACGTTTGATGCGAAGTACTT
>CAUJGS010000091.1 GCA_963170185.1 Bdellovibrionota bacterium | reverse complement strand
TACGACGTGCAGGGTTGGAAGGGGGATCTTTTCCCTTACACGCTTCACATGGATCACATCATGCCGATCATGAGTCACCGCGTGCATTTGCCGCCATCGGTGCACAGCACGTTCGTGGCGCGCGGTTTCGTGGTTTGTTCGTTCTTGCCTCGACCAATGGAAGAGGACTCGGACGCTCTGCGTGTGCCGTTTTATCACCAGAACATCGATTACGATGAAATCCTGTTTTATCACGACGGCGACTTCTTTAGCCGGGACAATCTCCACGCCGGAATGCTGTCCTTCCATCCAGCTGGTTTCCCGCACGGACCGCACCCCAAGGCGATGGAGAAGGTCAAAGCAAAGACCCACACAGACGAAAAGGCAGTGATGCTAGACACGCGTCAGCCTTTGAAACGTGATCCGGCTCTGGCCCGGTTTGAACTTCCGGACTACTGGAAGTCTTGGATGAAGAAGTAAGATAAGAGCCATGTCGAACATGGCTCTTTTTGTTTTTAAACGCGTAGATGGTTGGAACGTTCTTTTGATGGCGATCGCGGCTATTGCGGTCGTCGCTGGTTCGCCTCAAACAGCTTATTCGCAGGTGAACCGTATCAAAGACACGACGTGCGGTGTGACGCCCAGTCGCACGATGTTTCGCAATCTCAAGCGCGAAGAAGTCGCTCTCTTTTTTCAGAATTACCTTCCGAAGAAACCTCTAAATCTAACGGAGTTCCTAGCGACCTACAAAACCAAGTCCGCGCGTGCGACTGAGGTGAAGGAGGCTTTGGACACGAACTTCATCAGTCAGCGCGCTTTGGGTGAAATCACGACCACGATCGGCGATCTTTTTATCCAAAAGAAACTCGCGTGGATGGGAATTGAAAAAGAGGCCGATGAAGTCGGGATCGACGATGAAGACGGCCTATACAAAGCGGCAGGCGCGGTTGAAGCCCAGCTTAAGAAGGACAAGGTGAAGGCTAACGACATCAAGGCCTTTTTGATCTTGCAGATGGGGCCGGTCTTATACGCTCGTTGGAAAAACGAAGCGCTTCGCAAATCGGCCCGCCTCGTGCCGTTGGACGACCTGACGATTCGAATGCGTGTGAACGCCTACACGGATAAGCTGCAAGAGCGTGCGGACGCGCTGCTAAAGTCTGTCGCGCACTCTGGCCTTCGTACCAGCGAGATGGAGCGACTGGTTGAGATCTGTCAGATCGATCTTTTTTCCGGGGTGAAAGATCGCTCTCCGGAGTATCAGGCGTTGGTGGCGAAGCTGAAAAAACCCGAAGTTAAGAAATTGGTCGAAGACTATCGTGCATGGATCGAACAGGGCGTCGATTCGTTCAAAGAACGCGAGCGATTCATCGCAACCCAGGTTCTGACCCAGACCGGTCATGGGCTTTTGCACGTTTCTCGCAACCTCGGGCCGGGTGTTTCGGACCATTTGGTTAACAGTTGCATAACGAGTCCGGCGAAGAAGAAGTAGAAGGTTGCTTCGCCCTCTGCTTCGACGCATTCTAATACCACTGTGATTGAACCTCGACCTTCCATGAAAACGCCGAACATCGGCGATCAGATTTCTCCCGCGGATGCCATGAAATGGGCACTCATCTTGGCGCGCAAAGGTGCGGGGTTTGTTTCTCCGAACCCGATGGTGGGCTGTGTAATTGTCGACAAGGATCACAAGTTCGTGGCCGGTGGTTGGCATCAGAAAGTCGGCGGCGCTCATGCGGAAATCGAAGCGCTCGAGCGTTTTGCCCTCATCAAGGGAAAGAAAGAAGCTCTTCAGGGTTGCCACGTGTATGTCACGCTTGAGCCATGCGCTCACGAGGGCCGTACTGGAAGCTGCGCAAAGGCTCTTGCGCCACTAAAACCTGCGAGTCTGACTTACGGTATTCAAGATCCCAATCCGATGGTCGCAGGTAAGGGTGCGCAGATTTTGCGAGACGCAGGCGTGATAGTAGCGTCGCTTGCGGAAATGACCGAGTGGCCGGCGATGCCAGGTAAGGCGGCCGAGCTTTCGTTAAAAAAAGATCTCATTGATGAAGTTGAGGACCTGACGGAAGTTTTCTTGTGGAATATGCGAACTTCAGGGCCCGAGGCGCTGCCATTTGTTACCGTCAAGGTCGCATCGACTCTTGATGGTCGAGTGGCGTTGCATGATGGGTCGAGCAAGTGGATCACGTCGGAGCCAGCGCGAGAAAAAGGGCATCGTCTGCGTCTTGAGCACGATGCCATCATCGTCGGTCGCCGCACGGTTGAAACCGATAACCCCTCGCTCAACGTGCGCTTGGATGATGTGTCTGATCACACGAACTCAGTTGTGATCGTCGACCCTAAAGCCAAAATTGCAGATCGCTTGCTTGAATTCAATGTGGCCAAGGTGCGTCCGACAGATCGAGTTTTCGTCTGTGTTCAAAAAGGCATTGCTAATCCGCAGGGCGTGGCTCGTGCCAAGGATCATGGATTTCGGGTTTTTGAAGTCGACGGCAGCAAAGAGGGTGTGGTGGACCTCAAGCAAACCCTTCAGCGCCTCCGCGAGTTTGGCGTTCAGGGGTTGTACGTAGAAGGTGGCGCCGGAACCGTCGGCCCTTTCTTTGAAAATCAATTGGTGAACCGTCTTCACGTCTTCATGGCGACTTCGGTATTGGGCGGTAAACACTCGATCGGGTGGTCGGACCTCTGTGGCGTGAGCAAGCTTGACGAGATGTGGAAGCTCAAGCGTGAACGTGTAAAGATGATTGGACCTGATCTGCACGTCACTGGCCGCCTTGACCTTAGATAGATATTTTTGGCCACGCTGGACCCCGTGAAAAATCGTCACGTCTTTTGTGGAAATCGTCCCTTGGTCCCATGTGGATGCCCCCAGGTATACGGTCAAATCTGCTGAGAGAATGAGCTGCCTTGATCTTCTCCTATTGGACTTGAGACAGTCCGGTTTCGAGAAGGGGGTTTCATGAAAAATCTTATCGCTCTGGCGGCAACGATCGGGTTTCTTGGTCTCACGACGGGTTGTAGTGAAGTCAAAAAAATCGATGAGATGAAAGACAACACCAGCCAGATGAATGACACCACCAAAACTCTTCTCGAGAAGACGGGTGACATGAAGGACAAGCTCGGAGAGATGTCGACGACGACAGAAGAGCTTGATTCGAAAATGCAGGACCTTTTGGATGTTGCGAAAGCAGATCTCACCGAGCGTCTTCACAATGTTGAAAAAAACATGGCCGAACTTTTCGATTCCATGCGCCAGGGCGATGGATCGGGATTGCGTCGCGCGGCTTTCGACAAAATTCAAACGCAGCGATCGCTTCAGGGGCGTGTGGCTGAAGCCGGTCTCTACATGATGTCGTTTGAGTTTCAAGTGATGGGCAACGTCGGCATCGACCAGGACGCGGTTCGACGCGATCTTCTTTACCAACAAGCGGTGCTCGAGTTCTTTTTGAAGATCGACGAACTGGCATTGCCGGGCGGAAAGTTCATTCCTCACGCCAAGCCAGATGTCGACGATCTTGAGTCGGACGACAATCGCGCCTCGGCCTTCAACGCCCTTGCGTTTGCGCTTCACAAGGTCAATCGCAAGCAGGCCGCTGATCCAAACTACGGTCGTCCGCTTTCGATGTATGACCTAATCATGAATGCGCTCTTGCTGAAGCCTGAGATAGACAACGGACGTATCCAGTTGCCGGCGGGCCCGCACTATATCAAAGAAGTGTTGGCGCGTCCTGATCGCGTCCGACAGCTTCTCATGGCTCGTTACAATATGTTTGCCTACGGTCTTTTGGGACTTTCGACGAATATGGTCGAGCAGTCGACGTTGCGTCAGGCGCTGCGTCTCATCGGTGGTCTGGACGTGGATATTTCGGAGCGCCGCCTTGGTGCGGGTGGCTTAAGCTACCTCATCGAGGAAATTCTTGAACCTGCTGCGCGAACCACGCGCGACATGTACGCGATCGGTCTTGCGCCGGAACGCACGTTGACCACGCGCTTTGTTCTCAGTCGCTCAAACGTGATACCAAACGCGAGGTCTTTGAACCTCACGGCTTTGGAACGTCGTGCTTTGGAGCTTTGGACGGACTACCGCGACCCCAAGTTTGAACTGGGATCAGCGGCGCATCGCTAGTAAGGAACTTTGTCCTGCTTGGCGGTCCATTCGCGGAAGACCAACAACGCTTGGTCGCGAAGCAGGGGCTTGATCGGAACAGTTCGCTCGGGCATAGGCTTTACGATTTCACGGTAGAGAAATTCATCGTCAAACCCGACGGCGGCGGCGTCGTCACGAGTGTTGCCATAATAGATCTTTTCGATTCGTGACCAGTAGGTCGCGGCCAGGCACATCGGACAGGGTTCGCAGCTCGTGTAGAGGACGCAGCCGCGAAGCTCAAAAGTGCCGAGGTTTTTGCACGCGTCGCGAATCGCTTCGACTTCTGCGTGTGCCGTCGGGTCATTTGCGCTTGTGACTTTGTTCCAACCCTCGCCGACGATCTTCCCATCCTTCACGATGACGGCACCAAATGGTCCACCGGCATCGGAGAGCATATTTGTTCGTGAGAGCTCGATAGCGCGTTTCATGAAATCAGCGTCTGTCATAATATCTTCTTCGGTATATCTTCTTCAGTTTTTCTTTTTCAGTTTTTCTACTGTCTGAAACAGAACCTTTTCCAGCAGCCGAACATCGTCGGGTGTGGGGCAGTGGGATAGCAGAACACGGTTTAGCGAAGTTTCGATACTGATTTTTCGCGAATCCAGGTCGAAACCCAAGGCTTCCAGCCAATCGCGAATCGCCTTTCTGGGATATTCTAGCCTTCCAGGGGGCAGAGCATTGATGTCCTCGGCCTCGGTGCCGCTCTCGCTGTTTGTTGCGGCATCGGATTCCGGCCGTAGACGGTCGTAGGTTGTGGCTAGGACATGCATGCCGAGAAGAACAGCGTGTGAGAGATTGAAACTCGAAACACGTGTCGTCGACGGAAGCTTACAGAGAAAGTTCATGGGCTCGAGCTCTTCGAGCGACATGCCGTCGTCTTCGGTTCCGAAATGAAGCTGAATCTGTGTGGCTTTGCCGGGGGCATTGACGTGAATTGGATGATCGTCTTGCGCGGAGAGGGTTTCGATAAGTTCTGTGAGGTCGTGAATACGGCGACCATAACCCTCGCGAGCCGTGAATCCGATACGCACACCTTGTCCACGCGCTTCGAGAAATTCCTCTAGCGATTTATGGACTGTTGCCGCTTCGAGCACATGAGCGCCATGCGTGGCGCCTTGCCTAAGTTCGTGGTGGACCATGCTGCTGGTCCAGTCGCAGCGAGGCGCGATGACGTGAAGTTCTTGGCAGCCGAGGTTGCCCATGGCCCGGGCGCACATGCCAATATTGCGAGGGTAGATCGGTCGATGTAGCACAACGGCGGTGCGTTTTAGAAGGTTCGAAACGGCCTCCATCAGTTGTCCAAATGCAAAGTGCGGCGAGCGTCTTCAATGTGCGAGGCCGCATCCTTGTCGTCGTGGCCGATGCCGTGAAGTGAGGTTTCGATTTTTTTAACAAGAGTTGCCTGTAGGCCCGCGTTCTCTGCCAGTTCGAGCAATTCGGTTTGAATGAGCCAGTCGTTCGGTGTCGCGGCGGTTGCCTCGCTGAAGAGTTTTGCGAGCGCGACGGCATCCGTGATCTTTGCATCGCGCGCTTGCCGAACTTTTTCGTAGAGGCGATGGCGAACCAGCGTTTCGTCCGCATAAATGCGGCGAGGAATGAGTTTGCGAGTGAAGTCGTCAGTTTCACCAAACGCCTCGCGGTCTGCCGGTCCTCCGTAGACGCTGGCGACTTTTGCCCCGCAGGCGATATCGAAATCGCCCCAAGCGGGATCAAACATCAGATCGTCTCCGAGAGTCGCTTTGGCGCCGCTGAGAGTGAGGATCGCAAGGTGGTCTTTTATAAAAGTCATCCCTTTGATCGTGCCAGTGACTTCGCAGCCGGTTTCGTAGCCGAGCTTGATTTTCGCGGACTCTCGCAGGCCGAGTCGTTGGCAGTCGGCCTTTGAGAGTTTGGAGAGGTCTTGCCACTCAGTCGTCGACTGGTTTGTGGATTGTGCCGCGATCTTTACGCGGCCGATAGGGGTGCCAAAGCCCTGGTTGTGGTATTCCACGCCTTGCCCAGCAAGAACTCGGAAATCATGTGCGAGAAGAGTTGGTCCTGCGAACGCAAGGTAGGCGATGGCGTCGCCTCGATGCTTCACGTCTCGCAATTGTCCGGAGATTTGAAGTCCGTTTTCGAGTTCCAGCGTGTTCACGGTGCGCGACTGCAGGGCTTTTTGGGCCGAAGCAAGTCCACCGATGCGAAACGCCATGCGATTGGCGAGCTCTTGTAAAACGGATTCCAGATGTTCAAAAGCTTCGACGACAAAGAGCTGCGGCTGCTTTTCCGTGATGTCGTAGCTGTAGCCGATGCAGTCGATCGTCAGGGGAATCTTTTTTACTTTCGGCTCGAGACACGAGCGCGATTCGCCGACGGACGAGAGTAGGCCGGCTCCAAAGATTTTCGGATTTTTCAGATCGCCGATGAGGCCGTATTCGGCGGTCCACCAGTTCATGCGACCGAGCAATGCCGCTTCCGAGAGTTCTTTGATCGACTGATTGACCTTTTCCAACTTCTCTTCGGCTTGTCGAATTTGATTTGGTGTCGAGCCGGGGTCTTCTTTGAGGTCCGATAGAATGCGAATCGCTTCGTATTGATCCATGTCTTCGTGCGAGATAATCGCTTTGCGGGCGACGGTCGCATAGGACTTCAAATAGGCCGCAAACGCCGGGTCGACCAAGATCGGCGCGTGTCCCGCGGCTTCGTGAACAATGTCAGGTGCCGGTGTGTAGAGAAGGTGTTCCACCGTGCGCATATCACTTGCGATCGGTAAAACTCCGAGACTCTGGAGTTCCATAAAGGCCGCCGGTGGAATGAAACCGCTGACGGGCACAGCACGCCAACCGAACTCCGCCAGCCGCTCGCTCATGTGAGAGATGGAGGGGATGCGGTCGACCTCAATGCCGGTCTTTTGGAGACCTTCGACATAGCAAGGGTGTGCGTGCACGGCGAGATGCGACTTGAGCTGGCGCATGATGTGTCGCCACGCTGCTTGGTCCACCGGTGTATAGCGTGAGTAATCTTGGTCCACGACGTAACGGCGAAGGTGCTGCGGGAGACCTTTGGCAAAGGACTCGGCGGATTCGTTCTTTGCTCCTTGCGCGGTTACAGCCATGGATTTGCTCCCTGAAGCGAGTGGCCTGGAAGTAAGTGATTGGTCACATAGTCGGTCACGCCAGCCTCAAGCGACCACTGCGGCGGACTTAAGCGAAGACTCATGAGTCGTTCTAAGCGCGCTTCGGTGAAGTATTGGTAGCGAGGACGCATGTCGACCGGGATCTCGATGTAGTCAACAGTCATTGGCTTTCCGAGCCCTGCAAACGTGGACTTTGCTAGATCGTTCCATGAGCGCGCTTTGCCAAATCCCATATTGTAGATTCCGCTTTGCGCGACATTTGTGCCCGAAGCTCTTAACACCAGTTCATCCATCCAGCGCACGATATCTTTCACGTAGACGAAGTCGCGAAGCTGCTCGCCGTCTTTGAAGTCCGGACGGTGTGATTTGAATAACTTCAGGCGGCCCGTGTCGCGAATTTGATGAAACGCCTTGAAAACGACGCTTGCCATATCGCCCTTGAGATACTCGTTGGGGCCATAGACGTTGAAGAATCGCAATCCGTACCAAGCGGGCGGTGCCGGCGGCTTTTCGTTTTCGATCCAGCGGTCAAACATCGCTTTGGATTCACCGTAAGGGTTCAGCGGCCGGAATAGGCCGGAAGGGCTGGCGTCGTCGAACCCCTGCGAGCCGTCGCCGTAGACCGCTCCGCTGGAAGCGTAAAGAAACGGAACATTGTTGGCTGCGCACCACTGCCAGAGCTTTTGTGTGTAGAGGAAATTGTTTTCGTACAAAAACGCCGTGTTGAGCTCGGTGGTCGACGAACAAGCCCCCATGTGCACAACGGCTTGAATAGGAATTCGTTTTTCCGTGACCTCTTGGAGAAAGTCCCAGAGCTGATCTTTAAAAAGAAAGCGTTCGTAGCGACGTTGGCTTAAAGGGCCCGGCTTGACCGAAGGAGGAACCGTGTCCACCGCGACGATGGAGTTTTCACCGCGTTGATTGAGCTGCCAGATCATGGCAGAGCCGATAAACCCTGTAGCACCCGTAACGATAATCATAGGGGAAATATCTAGCGTGGAGAGACGGCTTCGTCCAGCCGGTCGCGGGTCGTCAGATCTGGGGCAATCAGACTCAAAATAACCGATTCCCAGGAAGGCTATAGCCTCCCTGGGAAGAACTTATTCTTACAGGCGGTCGTCAGCGGCTGGAGCTGCCGGTTGAGGTAGGGCTTTGCAAGTCATTGGGTATTGCTTGCCGCCTTCGAGTTGATAGTAAGTGCCATCTGGAGTGCCGATTCCGAATGTCATGGTCTTACCCGCGCGATAATTTGCGACTGTGAACAATGTGCCGCTGCCGCGACGAACGCTCACGGTGCTCGAGTACGTGTAGTCCTGACCGTCGACTGTCAACTGGTCCATGTGGTAACCGCCGGAATAAGAGTAAGCGAGGACGACAGCTTTACCGTCGGCCGAACACTCGTATCCGTATTGCGACGAAGCGAAAGCAACTGGCGACGCGAGAAGTGCGCCTACGAGAAAAAGTCCGTTCAATTTCATGAGATCCCCCTCAAGAATGTGTTTGCCGTCGATTACTATCGGATCGCGATAGCAACCGCCAGCGCAGGATTGCTTGGGGAAGGATTGCGGTCTTCCGGCGCGGTGAAACAAGTAGTTGTTTCACACGGCCGACGAGGGCACGCTCGCGTTTTAGATATCTTCTTCGTGCTCGAGCGAAAGGTTCACGAGGCTATTGAAGAGCTCGCCGGCCGCGTTCGATACCGCCGTGGGCTTGGCGCCTACCGGATTCAGTGGCGACTGCGAGGCAATATAGAGCTCAAGGGCCTGTCGGAGGTCGTCTAGCGGCATCCCGCGTTTGCGAGCGCGAATGATTTCTTCGACGATGTATTCCGAGCCGTTTCCGGTGATGCGACCTTCAAAGTTTTGCGAACGAGCGCGTTGTTTCCAGGCGCGAACGGTCGCCGCGTGAGGACGGTCTCCATAGGTGCCGTTGAGGAATGTGACGTACGTTTTGAGGAACGCATCGATTTTCGTGCGCAAGCTTCCGCGCAGCCGTAAGTCCGCGCGTTTTGCAAAGCTCGATTCCATCAGATCAAGAGCCTGTGCCGCCGTCGGAGTTTTCCAGTCTCGAGATTCATCCATCGTGAGATCGGGAAGTTCGCGTAGAAGACGTCGCATGTTGAAAACGGCAGGTCGGTTGACGCCGTCGGGAAGCTTTCTGACTCCCGCTCGAGTCTTCGTCGTTTCGAGTTTTAAGAAGGTCGAGTAGAGGCTCTCAACTTCGCGCTTACGCCGCGTGAGGGCCTGCGCCGCGGAATCGGAATCGAGACCGACTTGCATCAAAAATTCACGACGCAATTCGATGTCAAATTCGCGGTCGAAGAGTCTTAGAGCTT
Source organism: Bdellovibrionota bacterium (assembly GCA_963170185.1). Classification (GTDB taxonomy): domain Bacteria; phylum Bdellovibrionota; class Bdellovibrionia; order Bdellovibrionales; family JAMPXM01. The sequence goes on along the minus strand of CAUJGS010000091.1, from coordinate 44,939 downwards.
CGGAGTTGGCAAACTGTGAGAGATTGGGTTTTTTGCCGGTCTCCAGAAACTCGACAAGCTGAGCGAACACCTGAACGGTGAAGCGGGCTTTGCCTCGCTGCTCATTCAAACATGTCGAAAACCGTTCGACATCGTCATAGCGATACTGATCGTGACGAAGGCCGAACTGGCGAATGCTTCCGTAGTCGATGATTCCCGCGTCGGTGAGTACGTTGTCGCCGTCCCAATCTAACCACGCAAAAATATACCGACGTTCGAGACGTGCAGCGAACTGCGCAAACGATTTGGCGATTTCTGTTAGGGCGCGACGGTGGCGATCGGGGCTCTTTGGGTTCCATGGCCAGCGGTTGTTTTCGCACTGACGCTGGATCATCAGGTCCAACCCGCGCTTCAGGGTGTCGCGCTCGCCTTGCTTGAGCCACAAAAAGAGATGGGCCGGGCGGAATAAGTTTGGCGCCGCTCGCACGCCGATTCCGATACCGCGTCCTAGGTCGATGATCGTCAAAACACGTTCGGTTGAAATGCCGTTTCGATGGAAAATCTCAGAGAAAATCGCGCTGCCGATGAGTTCGGTTACATCGGCCTGACCGCAGCCGTAGCCGAATTCTTCGGTGCCCGTTTTTAACGGACGTTGAGCTTCGACAGCTCCTGGAGAGAGCTGCGTGACGCCGGTGCCGCGGCTAGAAACATCCCAAGTGACGCCGCGGTGGCGAACGGTTCCATTCCAAATCCCGCGACCGTCACCAGACGTGCGGCCTTGTTTGTCGGCGTGTTGCAGCTGAAGATAGCGAGTCGCCATGTAGGGCTTCTCTTTCATCAGGCTTGGCGGAACGGTGACGCCGTTTTCTTGATCCCATTCGTTTAGGATCTGGAGACTAAAAGTTTCGATGATTTTTTTGTCGAGTTCGGGAGTGAGTTTGTGAGGATGATCTTGTGCGATCAGTCCCATTTCTTTTGCGAGTTGGAAATTAAACCAGAGCACCTGTCCGCGACCGAGCATGCGGGTGGGATAAAGGATGCAGCCCTCCGGAACTTTGTTTTGCCAGGGGTGCTGTCCATCGATCTGTTCGAAGGAGGAATAATCCCAGCGTTTTTCCTGCAGCTTGCGTGCAGCGTTTCCGTTGGTCGAGTTCTCTGTGTTGTTGGGTCGTGTTGCCAATCGTTTCGACATACTGACAAGTATATCGGCTCACAGCGTCTCAACTTGAGAGACGAGTCTTATGTCTAGTTGACCATGTCAGCGCCAGCGGATGGCGGCGACGCCGCCGCCAGGGGTGGTCGCGTTTGTCATCTGCCCTTGGTACAAACGCGCGCATGCGACGTGAATGCGGTCTTTAAACGCGAAGAAGCGAAGATCGTACTTAAATTCCGCCTCGCCGAGCTTGATGGTTGGGGCGGGCACAAAGTCTTGTGCAAGGCCGCCGGACTCAATCACCCCTTGAAAGGCGCCGCGGGAGATCGAAGAGCCGCGATACACGCCTTTTCCGGCGTGTGAGGTCTTGGGTTTGAATATCAGATGCTTGCGTTCTTTCCAGAGCTCGTCCGGATCCCATTCGGAAACCTCGCGTGTACGAATTAGGCAAGCGCGCAAGATGTCCGCATTCTCGGCGGAGAGACCGTAACGTTCAAAACCGTTGGGGCGCGACCATTCGACCATCCGCGATTTGTCTGCCAGTGTGCGGTAGTCATAGGGGTGCGGAGTGATGGCGACTTTTCCGTACTCGGTGGCTTGCCGCAGAGCTGAAGACTCCGGTTGTTCGAAATAGAAATCTGTCAGCCGGTTGTAGACGAGATCAATTGCACCGAAGGCGGGATCTTCTTTTAGTCGCAACTCTCCATTTTCGAAAACGAGATTGGTTCGATCGACGATGCGACAACTTGCTCCGCGGCTTTCGAAAAGCTCCTTGTACATCAGGAATTCGACGAAGAGCTTTTGGGACTCAGGTTTCTCATCGATGATCACCGCGCGTTTGCCCTGTAGCGGTTCGCCAAGAGCCGCCTCAAAGTCATCCATGAAGTCGTCTTTGAGGCAGCGGTCGACACCTAGCTGGCAGTTGAGCACATCCAATAAAAGACTCATTGAGGCGTTGGTGTTGATTTCAATCAGCCTCAGCTCTCCGGAGGGAACTTTTGAGAAATCGACGTGGTAATCGTACGACATAAGAACCGAAGAGGTCTTCGGCTTTGCAACAGGCGGCGCCAGCGAGGCGATTTGCGTTTCGGAGAATCGACTCTCGCGAATCTCGTTATGAAAAAGGGCCGCTACCTTTCCGGCCGATTTGAGCCATGTAAGAGGGAAGTCGATAACTCGTGGTGCGATAAGCGTCGGCACAATGAAGCGCTCGACGTCGTTGTTTTTCGCCGTGTGCGGATATTCAAGCGTGAGTCTTTGGATAAAATCTTCGTGGCGCACCGAGGTGAGGGTTCCCTTAATAAATGGTTCCTAAACGGAGTGTCCTGTTCTAAAGGGACACGTAGGAGTCGGCAACTCGGAAGCGTCTTTTCGGCTAAGCATTGAATTCTGCGGAGCACAAAAATATGAAAATCATCTCTTGGAACGTGAATGGCATTCGCGCCGTCGGGAAAAAAGGTTTTTTGCCGTTTGTCGAGCGTGAGGCCCCGGATCTTCTGTGTTTGCAGGAAACCAAGGCGCACTTTGATCAGGTCGAGAACAGCGTTCGTGAGCCACACGGAATGAAGGGGGCTTGGTCCTCCGCAGTTCGCAAAGGCTACTCGGGCGTTGCGAGCATGGAGCGCCCGGGTTCGCGACTCCCTGTGAAAGAGTGGATTCCTCAAATCGGCATCGAGAAATACGATTCGGAGGGCCGGGTTGTTGTGACCGACCATGGCGCGTTCTTGCTCTACAATATTTATTTTCCCAATGGGGGAAGTGGGCAAGAACGTCACGACTTCAAGCAGACCTTCTTAGAGGATCTCAACCGACATCTGGCGGAGAAAATCGCATCCGGCCGAGAGATCATCGTTGTCGGGGACTACAACGTCGCTCATCGCGAGATCGATGTTTACGACCCGGTGAAGCTCGCAAAAGAAAGCGGCTTTCTTCCGGAAGAGCGCGAGTGGTTTGACCGTTTTTTGAAGCTGGGGTTTGTCGACACTTTCCGCCACTTTTATCCCGACGAAAAAGGTGCGTTTACTTGGTGGAGCTATGTTGAACGCGCGCGTCCGGTGAATCGTGGGTGGCGCATCGACTACATTTCGGTGACGAAGGGTTTGGTTCCCGCTCTGAAGAGTGCGCGAGTCATGGATGAAGTGGAAGGTTCGGATCATTGTCCGGTCATGGTGGAGCTTGATGTCGGTCGTCTGCCGGGAGCGGTTTGATGCCGATTTTGCTGCTTCTTTTTTTTCCGGTTATTGAAGTCGCGCTTTCCATTGGCTTGATTCGGCAGTTTGGCTTTGTGAACGTCTTTTTCGCTTGGCTGCTGTTCACGCTTCTCGGGGTCGGACTGCTGCGAACGACAGGGGTTCGTCTCTCGGTTTCGGTCGCGCAATCACTGCGTTTGGGAAAATCTCCGGGGCCAGCCGCTCTCGAGGCGGCATTGGTTGGCTTGGCCGGAGTGTTGTTTGTCGTGCCAGGGTTTACGTCTGACGCTGTCGCGATCGTGCTCTGTGTGCCGTTTCTTCGGCGTTGGATCGCTCGTCGCTTGATCTCGAAAGTGCAGTTTGGTGGCGGAATTGGCGCTCAGTTTCGTAACGGACCTTTTCAAGAGGGCCCTTTTGCTGGCTCCGCTCAAAGTGCGGCAGGGGATGTGATCGATGTCGAGGCGGTGGAGGTGCCGCCGACGTCGATCAATCCGCCAACGGACTCGACAAATCCGTCTAAAACTTAAGTCGAGACTGTCTCGATCTGAGAAATTTCAAGATTCCTGACAACTCTTCGCAAACTAGACTCAAGCCGAGACGGACCAACGTCCGATAGGTCTAGGCGGAGGGGCCATTCATGACCTATCGGAAATGGGCAGTCTTGTTGGCAGCGACAGGAGCATTGGTTATTGGCGAGCGGGCTTTTGCCGATGATCGTTATCCCGAGCCGGTGTGTGTGTCGGTACCGAAGGCGCGGTTACGCGCCTCGCCATCGACTTCGGCGAAGATCACCTGGAACGTCGGGCGCCATATGCCGCTGGAACGTCTGAGTCAGCAAAATGGCTGGTCGCGTGTGCGTGATCTGCGCGGACAAATTCACTGGGTTATTTCGAAGAACGTCACAACCAACGCGAGCTGTGCCGTCGTGAAGGTGCGAACGGCGGCGCTGGTAAAAGGCTCGGGCGGAAACGGTGGCCCTGCGGATTTTCGAGTGGCCGACCGCTATACGCCGTACAAGCGGATTGAGCGCGAAGGAGAGTGGATTCGTTTGGAAGACGATTTCCGGGGAACTTATTGGACCAAGGTAACCAATCTTTGGATTCCAATGCGTCGCTCGCGTGTCAGCTTTTGATTGGAAGGCGGCCCTGACGGTCTCCTCACTCGACTTGGTGGCCGCTGACCAATAGACCGTCGGTGTAAGTTTTGAGAGTCAGAACTTGAAAAACCGCTGATGGATTTGCGGGGAGATGTAAATGGATTGTGAAATCAGAGATTTGGAGCATGACAGAAAATTTAAGATTATGCTTGCGCAGGAAGTTGTGGCTGTGGCTAACTTTCAAAGTTCCAAAATGGCACTAAGATTGGTGTCGCGACTTGAATGGGGGGCTTAGATGGGGGCACTTGGATCGGAATTGATCAAGGAATGCAAGACGCTCTTGCTGGACGCAAAAGCGGATGTTTTGAACCGTGTTCGAAACACTCGCCAAGATCTCCACATTGAGGACAAGGGAGGCGATGAGGCGGATCAAACGGTTCGTGTCCTCGCGGAAGCAGAAACGCTCTCCTTGCACGAGCGACTTCGTACTCAGCTCGTGGAAATCGAAATGGCTTTGGCGCGTATCGAAAACGGCACTTACGGTGTCTGTGAAGAAACCGAAGAGATGATCGAACCTGAGCGCCTGCGCGCGATTCCTTGGACGCGTCTTTCCATTGAAGGCGCCGAGATTCGCGAATCGCTGCAAAAGCGTTACGCTCGGTAAATGGATTATACAAAATTAGGTCAATCAAATGGTGGGGTACCTGTCGGCCCCACTGGTGGGACTGGGCCATCTTCGCCCGTGTCGATTTCCAAAGTCGACGTCTCGAATGCTGTTCCGATGCTTCAGCTGGCTTGGAAGCTCACGAAAGAACACTACAGTGTAGTTGGAGCAGCAGCCGTCATTTTTCTTCTTATCATATTGGCATTTAGACAAATGGAATCGTTGTCGATTTTAGCGGTCGTGCCAGGCGTGATTCTCAACGCAGGGTTCTTGCGTCTTTTTAGAAAACTTCTTGAATCGAAGACGGCGGAACTGGCCGACCTCTTCAGCGTGTTTCGTGAGACGGATCTCATGATGAGGCTTGTCCCGGTGATTGTCGCCGGAATCGGGGTTGGGGCCATCCAATACTTTTTAACAAGCCGGATGGGATTCATCGGATCGTTGATGAATCTCTTTTTGTCGCTTGTGTTGGTGGCGCTTACGGCTTTTTCCGTACCGCTTATGATGTTTAAACAAATCGACCTTCTGAAATCGATCGAGCTGAACGTTCAGGCGACAACGATTAACTGGGAGTTCATGCTTGCATCGGGCCTCATGCTGGCCGGTCTTGGCGTGATTTGCGCGGTTTTGCTTTTGCTTCCGCTGTTCCTCGTCGCATTCCCGATCTCGTTGGTCTCGGGATATTTCATGTACGTCATGATGTTCGAGGGCGCCGAGCTCAATAGCTTTTCCGCGAATTAAGCGGTGGGCCTAACGGCCAAGAGCGACGCTGTTTTCCCAAGCGCGTTGATCGCGCAAGTTTTCCTCAATTTCCTGCTTGGGCCAAACTCGGCCCTTGCCGACGCCTGGGCAGAAAGCTGCGACGTCCTTCGCCCACGACTTGGGGGACATGGTCTCTGGCCAGAAGGGCCATGTTCGGCACTGCGTTGGGCGAGCTTCATAAATCGTGCAGCGTTTTTTCTTTAGAAAAACACAGGGTTTGGCCTTGGGGTCGCGCGGATCGTCGCTAGGGCCATCTTTTAGGCGAAACAACCCATCGGTCTTTTCGCAATAGGTCCGCGTAAATTGCGCCGTTGGGATGCCGACCAGTTTCGCCATCTTTTTACGATCGTCGGCCGTCACATAGACGAAGCCGTATTCCCCGTGCGAAACGCAGCACTTTCCCGAACCTTGGCACTCGAACTTGATGCCGCCGTCGTACCATTGATCTTTCGAAGGTGACTTCTTCATGATGGTTTATCCGCGAGGCCGTTGGTGATCATCGTCCAGCCGCAAAGTTTAAACAGCATGCGAGCGCCGACGTTGGCATCCCACTCGCCAGCGCCTGGTTCTGGTTCGGCCACCTCGTTTAAGTCAAAGCCGACGATCTTGCGTCCGGATTCGGCGATCGCCGCGATGAGTGAGGCGGCGTGGTCGAAGGTGAGTCCACCTGGAACCGGCGTTCCGGTGTTGGGGCAAAGATCGGGTTCCAAGCCATCGATATCAAATGAAACATAAACGTTCGAGGGCAGGTCACTGACGATCGACTTTGCGATCGACGAGAACGACTCGCCGGATTCTAGGCGACGTTTAAGGCCGCGATCATAGTGGGTCACGATACGCCCACTGCCGACCGAGCCATCCTTTGTGCGACGAGCTTCGCTGTACGTGCGCTCATCGCGTGAGAAATCGCGAATGCCGACTTGGACCAAAACCCGCGGTCGAACTTTCTCGGTTACGTTGTACATGATCGAGGCGTGGCTATGTTCGTAGCCCTGATATGCCACGCGAAGGTCCGCGTGGGCGTCGATGTGTAAAATACCAAAATCGCCTTTGGTGTGGTCGGCAACGGCTTTGATCAAGCCAAAGGGCGTCGAGTGGTCGCCGCCGATCAGGCCGACGAGTTTTCCGGCTTTGAGTTTTTCCGCGGCTTGAGATTCCACCCAGGCATTCAGTTCGTTCGAAGCGGCATTGATCTCATTCAAAATAGCTTGTTCGCTCTCGGACTCTTCGCCGCTTTCCAAAAACTCGAGTCGCTCTTGCGCTTTTTCTTTAAGTTCTCGCCCGCGCTCGGTCCACTCGTCGGAGATTTCCTCCATGAAGTAGCCGGCTTTCCATGCTTCTCCCGTGTCGAAATCGAAAAGGTCGACTTGATGGCTGGCGCGCAAGATCGCAGAAGGTCCGAGGCCTGCTCCGCGGCCGTACGACGTCGTCGTTTCCCACGGAATTGGGAGAAGATGGAGCTTGGCTTGATCAGCCGTGAAGGGCAGACCGAACAGTCCAGAGTTGGCCAGGGCCATCGAGCTTGGATCGAAATCGGGTGTTGGTTCAGTTGTCGGCTTGTTTGGTGCCATTTCGCATCGACCTTTCGTCGGAAGTCCGCATCTGTGCGCGGGTTCGGTGTCGTTGCTACACCAAAAACCTGCGGAATGGGAGCGTTTCGCCCCCGAGACGGGTATATTCTGAGGCGCGTTTAACCTTGCAATATTGTTCAGCTTTGAACAAATTAACGTGGTTTCGCAATAACCATAGGGGGAATTCCTAGTATGAGAACGAATCTTCGCTTTCTGACAATCGTCGGAGCAGTAGCGGTCGCGGCGACAGTTGTCGCGAGTGGCGCTTCGGCAAAAGCTGAAACGCCTAAGGCCAACAAGAAAGTCGCAATTCTCGGTAACGAGAAAGCTCCTCAGGGCGGCACTTTTCTTTATAACCTCGGAGTCGAGCCAACGACTTTGAACCCGATCACAGGCACGGATCTCTACAACCAGACGATCCAATCGTTCATCATGGACAGCCTGATGAATCGCAACTTCGACACGTACGAGTGGGAACCTGCTTTGGCTGAGAAAGTCGAAATTTCGAAAGACGGCCGCGAGTTCACTTTCACGCTCCGTCAAGGCGCTCAGTGGAGCGACGGTAAGCCGATCACGATCGATGACGTGAAGTTCAGCTTCGACGTGATCTTCGACGACAAGTACAACGCAGCTCACTTGCGTCCATACTACGAAAACATCGAGAAGGCGGAGGTCACTGGTCCAAACTCGATCAAGTTCGTTACGAAGTCGAAATACTTCGGAAACTTCGACGTCGTTGCGGGCCTCACGGTTCTTCCTAAGCACTTCTACGGAAATGCGGAGGAAGGAAAGAAGAAGAACAAGACGATCTTGGGTTCGGGACCTTATGTCCTGAAAGAGTACAACCAGGGTCAGTCGATCATTCTTGAGCGCAACAAGAACTGGTGGGGGAACGCGATCACAGAGCAACGTGGTCGTTACAACTTCCAAATGGTTCGCATGCGTTTCGATAAAGAAGAGAACCTCGTTCTCGAGCGTCTGAAAAAAGGCGAACTCGATTACGATTCGCTCACTCCTGAAGCTTACACGTTGAAAACCGAAGGCGCTCCTTGGGGCACGACGGTTCTCAAGAAGAAAGTCGAAAACCTTCAGCCGAAATCTTACGGTTATATCGGTTGGAACCTCACAAAACCGATGTTCGAAGAAAAAGGCGTTCGTCGCGCTCTTGCTCACCTCATGAATCGTGAGGAGATGAACAAGAAGTTCCGCTTCGGTATGTCGCTTCCTGCGACAGGCCCTTGGTATCAACAAAGCGAATACGCTGATCCAAAAGTAAAAGCGATCGCGTTTGATCCTAAGAAAGCGGCCGAGCTTTTGAAGAAAGCTGGTTGGGCTGACACGAACAAAGACGGCGTTCTCGACAAGGGCGGACAGCCTTTCGAGTTCACGCTCTTCTTTGCCAACAAAGACACTCAGAAGTACTGGGTTCTTTATCAAGAGGATCTCAAAAAATCGGGCATTCGTATGAACCTGCAGCTTCTCGAGTGGAACGCGCTTTTGAAGAACCTCGACGAGCGCAAGTTCGACGCGGTTGCACTTGGCTGGGGTGGTGGTTCAGTCGACCTGAACCCAAAACAAATCTGGCACACAGAGTCTTCGAAAGAAGGCGGATCGAACCGTATCGGTTACTCGAACAAAGAGGTCGACAAGCTGATCGATCAAGCGATTGCTGAACTCGACAAGAAAAAGCGTGTTCAGATGTATCGCAAGATCTACGGTATGATCGCGGAAGACGCGCCTTACGCGTTCCTCTTCAACGACAAGTTCATTCTTTACGGTGTGAACAAGCGAATCGGTATGCCGAAAGAGACATACAAGTTTGCGGTTGGAACCGACTACTGGTGGATGACCGACGGCAAGTAGAGTCGCTCTGGCCGCCGGCAGGGGGCCTTTGACCACCGTAGAACGCCTTTAAAGCCTACAGGAGCCTTGGGAAACCGGGCTCCTGTTTGTTTTTTAGGGATGCATTTCTGAACACATTTTGATAATCGAGACCCTCAGTTCCGAACTCGGTTCGGGACTCGGCTCTGGGGGGACTCCGACAACATGGCTACATACATCTTGCGCCGCGTGCTGCTCATGATTCCGACCCTCATTGGGATCACGCTATTGAGCTTCGTTATCATCAATCTCGCGCCGGGCTCTCCTGTTGAACAGAAGCTTCAGCAAATTCGCATGGGTGGAGCTATGGGTGGCGGCGCGGGGGCCGGTGGCGGTCTCGGTGGCCGCGGTGAGACCGGGGTTTCCAAAGAGGTTATTGCCGCCCTTAACAAGCAATACGGGTTCACAGACGAAGACGGCAACCCTCGTCCAATTCACACGCGCTACTTCATATGGCTCAAGAACCTTTCGCGTCTCGATTTCGGAGAAAGCTTCAAATACGAAGAGCCCGTGACGAAAGTGATCCTCAGCAAGATGCCTGTCTCTTTGACGTTTGGTTTAACGTCACTCTTTCTGACGTATCTGATCTGTGTGCCTTTAGGGGTTCTTAAAGCGATCAAGTCTGGATCGAAGTTCGACTTGCTTACCAGCTTCGGACTCTTTGTTTTGTACTCGGTTCCCTCTCTGATCGCGGGGATCTTGCTTCGAACGTTCTTGGCCAGTGAAAGTTTCTATCCGCTCTTTCCGCTGGGGAACCTGGTCTCCGACAATTATTGGGAGCTTTCGACCTGGGGGCAGATCTGGGATCGTGTTCATCACTCGGTACTGCCGCTTGCCACTTACATGGTGGGGAGTTTCACTTTCCTCACAATCATGATGCAGAACTCGATGCTCGACGTCGTGAAGCTCGATTACGTTCGTACGGCGCGCGCGAAAGGTGTTCCTGAGAAGCTCGTCTACTTGAAGCATGCGCTTCGCAATGCCTTGATCCCGATTGTGACGGGCATGAGCGGGATCTTGTCGGTGATGTTTGCTGGGTCGATCATCGTCGAGTCGATTTTCTCGCTCGATGGCATGGGGCTGCTTTCGATCACCTCGGCGAACTCTCGTGACTACAACGTTTTGATGGGTTTGATCTTCTTCCAGAGCATTCTCTTCCTCTTTGGCCGGTTGTTGACGGACATTCTTTATGTCGTCGTTGACCCAAGGATTGATTTCACATGATCGAACGTTTCATGAAGAACGAATTGTCATTGAAGCGTTGGCGCCGATTCCGGGCTCACACGTCGGCCATCGTTTCGATATGGGTCTTGGTCGTCGTCGGTTTCTTCAGTGTGACCGCCGAGTTTTGGGCCAACAGCAAACCTCTGTATCTCAAGCATCACGGGCAGTCTTATTTCCCAGTTGTGCAGAAGGTGCATCCTTCGGAGTTTGGTCTGACCGACATCATGGTTATGGATTACCGCGAACTCGAAATGGGTCCCGACGACGTCGTGATCTGGCCTCCGATTCGCTGGGATGCCTTTGAACGCAACCCTGAACTCTCGCAGCTTCCCTCGGGCCCAAGTAAGGCCAATGTTTTCGGTACAGATGAGAGCGGGCGCGACGTTGCGGCTCGCCTGCTGTATGGCTTTCGCTATTCGATGACCTATGCGGTCTCGGTGTGGTTCTTCTGCTCGTTGATCGGAATCATTCTCGGGGCATCGATGGGCTTCTTTGCCGGTTGGATCGACATCATCGGTCAGCGCGTGATCGAGGTTTGGGAATCGGTTCCAATGCTCATGCTTCTCATCATCTTGGCGTCGATCATTTCGCCGACGATCTGGGTTCTGACGGGATTCACGGTCTTCTTTGGATGGACTGGAATCTCTCTTTATATGCGGGCCGAGTTTTTGAAACTTCGCAAACGTGAGTTTGTCGAAGCAGCAAAGGCTCTTGGCGCGGGAAGAACTCGAATCATTTTCCGTCACATTCTTCCAAACTCGCTCACACCGTGGATCACGCTCACGCCGTTCTTGGTGGCGGGGTCGATCACGGGACTCGCATCGCTTGATTACCTTGGCTACGGTCTTCCGCCGCCCACGCCTTCTTGGGGCGAACTTTTGGGTCAGGCGCAAAAGCACTTCCAGGTCGCATGGTGGCTCGCGGTGTTCCCATCGCTTGCGCTTTTCATGACGCTCACGGCGCTGAACCTCATCGGTTCCGCAATCCGCGACGCCTACGACCCCCGCAAGTAATTTGTTGTTACCTAGGCTTCGGCGATTGTCTGGGCATAGGGGGGGGCATGGGGGCGCTGCGGATATTGTTCCTGGCGCTCCATGAGGCGGGCCAGCGGCCAGTCGGTTTTATTCCTTTTTCTGTAAGCTGCCGCATGATCACCCCTTTGAGGCGGTCCATCTCATAGACCATCGCGGTTATGTCTGGATCGCCAGGATTTGCCTTGAGCCCATCGGCTGCGTATAGGTCGGCGTTGTCTAGCCAGTCGCTTTCTTGTGTGGCGATCGACTTGGAGTAGTAAAATCTAACGAGATGAAAATTCACATAAGCGCCATTTGGATGGATTTCTTTAGCCTCCAGCATGAGCTTTTCGTTTTCTGGTTTAAGTGCGTACGAGGTGTCATCCGCATCTTTCTTGGATGCGAGTGCTTTTTGGATGAGGCTGCCGGCAAGGGAAGATCTCGCTGCGCCGAAGTCCATGACCTTTAAGGCTTTGCGACTCATTTCAATGGCTTTGTCGAACTGCTTCGCCCTTGAAAGGGCGTTCGCGTAGTTGTGGATCGTCCAGGGCGAATCCGGATCGAGCTCGACGAGCTTCTCGTGGGCAGTCAGCTCGCCTTGAGTGTCTTTGTTGTCTGAGGCGATTTCGGTTTTTGTGCTCCAGTAGAGCAGAAGATTTCTTCTAGTGTCTTGTGGGCTGTCCTTGATGGTCGCAACGGAAAGTGAAGACTGCAGCCACTTTTCTGCATCAGGATGCTTTTTATCATTGAGAATGACGGCCATAGTTCTGCGAACCAAGAAATCGTTCGGCTGAATACGGTATGCTTGAGAGAGATCGGCAAGAGCGCCGTCAAGATTTTTTGCCGTAGTTCGTGTGATTCCTCTAGTGACGAGGTACTGAGCTTCTTGGGGGTATTTTTTTATAAGTTCAGACGCTTCATCTTCTGCGAATTTAAGAAGTTCGGTGTTGTAGATATCGCCGCGAAGCATTGCCATCGTGCGAAGTATTCGAAAGCGAAAAAGATGGGATTCAACGTCTTCGGGATTGGCCGCTGTAGCCTCCTCGAAGATGCGCTTCGATTTTAGAAGAAGGTATTGTCCTCCTGCTTCTAATCCCGAAGAGAAGGCCTCCTTCGCGGTGTTCTTCTCAGTAGCGACTGCGGGAGCTAGAAAGAGTTTCTTAACTGCAGGGTGTAGCGCATCTGCGTGTTTTGGCAACTCCATAGGATTGAGCGAAATTCGACTTCCCCCATAACACGAGCCAATATTTCGGAAAACCGAGAGAAAGACTTCGTCCTTTGCTTCAGTCGAAGTGATGAGATGTTTCTTAATTTGGATCTTGTCGGTGACAATCGTCTTGTCTGCTAGGGAGTCCACTCGGCGTTCGACGTCCAACCATTCAGATTTAACGAAGCAATCACCCTGAACGACATCCTTAGTTGTGATGCCCTCGAAGGTTGTTTCGTACATAATGGTTTTCGGGGTGCCGAGATGGACGCCTGTGTTTTCACGCAAACTGGGCAGATGGCCTAAGAAGATGTGGGCAGGCGATCCAATAGTTAGAAGTCGCTCTGATCGCTCAGTTGAAAGTGCCGACGAACCTGTTGTTTGAAACGAGTATTTCAGATTTTCGTAGTCTTGAAAGGGCGCATTCAAAAACTCTCCAAGCGACTTCAGAGGAACATCTTGACGAGCGAGAGCTCCGATTAAAATTGAAGACATGGCTTGATCGGCGTTCTGTAGGCCGATGGGTTTGAGAGTTTCCAAAAGGCCTGGCCCGAGTTCACCAGTTGTTTCAAGTGTACCTTTCCACTGAGATAGTGCGGGGTCGGTGCTTACGGTGCGTTTAATTGATATTGTGTGAGACTTTCCAGTATTGAGTTCCGGAATGCGTTCCACATTCTTGGTGTCAGTTGCCAAGACAAGTGCGGGGGAGCCCGCGATCTCTTGCCAGATGTTGCCTGAGTTTGGTGCTGAGCGTGTTCCGTCCACCCAGTAAACTTGTCCGTCAGCACCTGTGATTTTTGCGATAGCATGATTGAAATAGTCGGAGGACGGGACGAGCTCACTGTCTTGCGAATCTCTCAACATACGAAAATTCGGGGGGGAGCTGTGTACGAGAGCAATGTCCGCCTTGAATCCGAGCGATCGGGCTATGGCGACAATGGAGGTCGCGAAGTCCTTGCAGTCACCTTTTTTTTCGGCGACGACGTCTTTGTGGCCTCGCGGAAAGAACATTCCTTCGATGTCTACCCAGTTTCCGGAATAGCTAACAAGTTTCGAAAGCTCGTGGTGCACGCGGTCTAGCTTCAGGCGATCAGTTTTTTCTTGCGACGCCAGATTGCGAATTGCCTCGAACTCTTTCGGCAATGGTTGAGACGAGGCAGCATGGTATTTCTGGGCAAGAGGCGACGAGATAGCAGACCAGTTGTCTGCCGATGTTATGAAGAGAGTTGGGAGATCATCTTTTTCGATGAGGAGTTTTCGACTAAGCTTAGGCCCCAAGTGCATCAACATGGTGGAGCGAATCTGGGTGATGTGTGAACCGTCGTCCGCAGCTTTTTGTTCGACCATGAAGCTGGGGAATGTAGGCGGCGTCGGAACTCCTGTTGGCCTGGTTCCGATCGAGTGCACAGAGATTTTTTTTGGACTCGAAATAGTCGCCATCACCGCGAACTGCGGAATCTCCGGATCGACCTGAAGACTGAGCATCGCAACGCCAGGCACATGAGTTTTGACGGTCTGCTCGTAGATGATTTCGACGACAGACCTGTTTTGGACGTCGCTAAAGGGAACGATGACTTTCTTTCGATTCTCGATCCCCACCGTGCTGTCTGAAACTGAGCGAGTGACGATCTTGTCGAGAGGGACAGGTGTCCGCACCTTCTTGTTGAGGGTTGCTGCCGAGATCACCTTCACTGTCGATACCGACGGATTGAAATAGATCTCGCGTTGACCGAGAGCAACTCGTCCATTTTCGTTTTGAGCCATGTAACGCAGAGTGGATTTGATATGCATGTCGCCTGAAGGCTCGAAGCGAACTTCACGATTCGAAAAAGCGAGGACCACATCGGCAGCTTGCAGTGCTTGAAAGTCTTCGAGCTCTCCTGGAGACATGGGCGCAATACTTAGGCCTGGTGGGAGTGTGCCTTGGGTGGTTGCTGTCGTTGGGACCAAAGAGGCCAACAGAGTAAGTGTCAGCGCGGCGACCGACGCCAATACTTGTGTAGATGAGCTAGACTGTAGATGTATTTTCCCCATAGTGGCGGTTCGGTATGGGGAGTCGTCGGCTTAAGAATTCAACCGGTTCTTAACATAGGACCGGCAAAAGGTCGGTAAAGACGGTATCGATCTAAAACGTCCAGCCGAGCATGAAATCAAGGGCGGCGCCGGTGCCGCGACCACTGCTGGCGGCTTTGTAGCTGGTTGGTCCATCTTGAACGCTGACGTCGGAAGATTGCGCGCCAAGAATCAGGCCGCCTCCAACCGAGAGGTTAAAGGTGTCCCAAAACCACTGGTAACCCGCGATTCCTGTAATTGTGACTCCAGAGGCCGATGCCGTAATGTCATTGCCCGTGCTTTTGCTCACGCCAGAAATTTCCGCGCGCACAAACTGAACGATGGGCGAGACGTAGAACCCAGTTTGAAAACTTCCGCTTTGTGACCAGTTCGCGCGAACGCCTACGGCGTTTCGTTTTAATTGGTACTTGTCGCCGACGAAGTAGTTGTCTTCGACGTTTGTGCGCCAGAGGCCGATTGTGGGTCCAAGCGTCCACTGGTTGCTCACGCGCACATCGAGATCGACATTGAGCCATCCGATGAGAAGGCTTAGGGGTGCGAAGCGGATATTCATTTCCGCGCCGGCTGCGTTAGCAGAAGACGTCGCAGCCAGAATAGAGAAGAGGACCAGGGTCGCGAGGGTGACTTTCGCGAAAGATTTTTTAAGGCGATTCACGTGGCCTCCTGTTCGTGGGATTCGATTTTTTTAAATCGTGCCACGACGGGAGTTCCTGGTCCATTTGGCTGGACCGTTTCTGTGAACATTTTTAAAGGGCGCACCCAAAGCTGGCCGAGGTCGTTCTTGTAAAGCGCCTCATAGACCACCAGCATTTCTAACGTTTCGCTATGACGAGCGGCCCCTAGTACTTTGTAGAGCCCGCCTTTGTAGTGGCGGTAGAGGCCGGGTTCGATAGTGCTTTGGTCGAGCGAACCTGTAGGCACCATCGACTCCTCACTCTGGATCTTCGAGGTACGTGTAACCCGAAAGACCTTCTTCGTAGTGTTTCATCAGCGCCTTGGCTTCGTTCTTCGTCAGCGTACCGCGGCTTATCGACTCTTCGCTTGTGCGACGGATCGACTCGATCAGTTCGTGGCGGTTGTACTGAACGTACGAAAGAACCTCGGTGACCGTGTCGCCTTCGACAACCTCGTCAACCGTGTATCCTGCGCTCGAGAGCGTGATATGCACGGCGTCCGTGTCACCGAAGAGGTTGTGAAGATCGCCCAAGATTTCTTGGTAAGCGCCAACCAAGAACACGCCCATGTAGTATGGCTGGCCAGTGAATTCGTGTACTTCGAGGCCTGTCTTCTTCTGCTTCGAAAACTGCCCGGACGTGTTGATGAACTGCCCAATTTTTCCGTCGGAGTCACAAGTGAGGTCGACCATGATCGCACGGCGAGTAGGTTCCTCATTGAGACGATGGATCGGTAAAACGGGGAATAGCTGGCCGACGGCCCACGAGTCCGGCATCGACTGGAACACTGAGAAGTTGCAGAAGTAAGTGTCTGACAAAGTTTCTCGAAGTGCGGTCGCGATGTCTTCGACGTCCGGGTTCGTGCGCGCGATTTTTTCCATGCGAGTGAGAAGCACCCAGCAAAGGTTTTCGGCCTTCGCTCGTTGCTGAAGCGAAAGAACCCCGAAAGTGAAGAGCTGCAAGATCGTTTCTTTGATGTGCAGAACATCGTGGTAGAACTCATGCAGGTTGTTTTCGTTCAGCTGTTCCATCATGTACGCGAGATCTTGAATCACGCGGTGATCGTCTTTCGACGTCGTCACCGATGGTTCGCGCTTTTGAACTTCGTTGATACCGAGAACGTTGAACACGAGAACCGAGTGGTGGGCGACAAGGGCGCGGCCGCACTCAGTTACGATGTTTGGATGTGGAGTTCCGCGCTCGTCGCAGACCGATTGAATGATCGAGACGACGTCGTTTGCGTACTCTTGTTCCGAATAGTTGATCGACGAGTCCGAAGCGCCTGAACCGTCATAGTCGACGCCTAAGCCACCGCCGACATCCATGTACTTGAGCTTTGCGCCCATGGCATGCAGTTCTGTATAGAAGCGAGCGCCTTCTTTGAGCGAGCCCTTTACGGACGAAATGGAAGGAATTTGTGAGCCAATGTGGAAATGCAAAAGCTCAAGCGCTTCGAGCATGTTCTCTTTTTTCAAGAGATCCACGCACTCCACGATTTCAAGCGGCGTGAGGCCGAACTTTGAACGATCGCCCGATGAGTCGATCCACTTTCCAGCACCTTTGGTGTGAAGTTTCGCGCGTAGACCGATTTTTGGAAGAATCGAAAACTTTTTCGCCGCTTCGATGATCATCGGAAGTTCCGACATGCGATCGACGACGATGATCGTGTTGCGACCAAGCTTCAAAGACAATATGGCGGTCTCGATGTACTCGACGTCTTTAAAACCGTTGCAAATGACGAGCGCGTTTTCAGTGCCCATCATCGCAAGTGCGACAAGAAGCTCGGGCTTTGACCCGGCTTCGAGGCCGAGAAGTGTGTTTTTCCCGAACTTCACCAGCTCTTGCACGAGGTGGCGTTGCTGGTTGACCTTGATCGGATAAACGCCGCGATAGCTGCCTTTGAAGCCAGACTCTTCGATCGACTTTTTGAAACAGTTCGAAAGAAGCTCCACGCGCGACTTTGTGATGTCAGGGAAACGAATCAGCATAGGAACGCGGATTCCGCGCTCTTGCAGATCTTGAGTGAGTTCCAGTAGATCGACGCTTGGGCCAGTCGGTCCGTGAGGAGTGACGACAACATTGCCCTTTTCGTTCACGTCAAAAAAGCTCGCGCCCCAAGTGCTTACACCATAAAGCTCTTTGCTATTTTCTGTCGTCCATTCCGCGCCGTTTGAGCCCGCGTTGTTCGAAGTTTCACCTCGAAGCATCTCACCCTTCATTCTATTTGCCTCGCTACGCTGGGGCCCGACCCAGCTCCGCTGTGACTCGCCCTGGGGCTCGTCATGTTTATCATTTCACGATCAGGTTAAGGATTCGTCCGGCTTTGTAAATGACTTTATCGGGCTGTTTGCCGCCCAATGCATTTACCACCGAACTCACCTCCATGGCCTTGGCGAGAGCGTCCGCTTCTGGAGCGTCTTTGTCGATCTCGATAACGCCACGTGACTTACCGTTTACCTGCACTCCTATAGAGACGACCGAATCGACTGTCAAAGCCGAATCGTATTCGGGCCACTTTGCGAGCGAAACAAATCCATTTTGCCCAAGCTTTTCCCAAAGTTCTTCGGCCATGTGCGGAGCAAAAGGCGCCACCATTTGGATGAGCGGCAACAGGGCGCGTTTGGAGCGGGAGTTGGCCTTGTAGAGATCGTTTAGAAGGATCATCAGGGCCGAAATCGCCGTGTTGAAACTTAAGGTCTCCAGGTCGTCGCCGACTTTTTTAATGGTCTTGTGGAGAAGTCTGTTGAGTTCGTCCGGCAGGGCCGAGTCGTCGGCAATCACGGTTCCGTTTTCGTCCAAGCAGGCGCGCCATAGGCGATCGAGGAAGCGCTGAACACCGCCGATGCCCTGATCCTGCCAAGGTTTGTCGGCCGCCATCGGGCCCATGAATAAGATATAAGTTCTCACGACATCCGCGCCGTATTGATCTGCAAGGTCGGACGCCGGAACAACATTACCGCGAGACTTCGACATCCGTTCGCCATTGGATGCGAGAATCACACCCTGGTGGAATAGCTTTTGAAAAGGCTCCGGGTGACTTACTAGGCCTGCATCGAAGAGAACCTTTTGCCAAAATCGCGCGTAAAGAAGATGGCCAACTGTGTGTTCTGCTCCACCGACATAGAGATCGACCGGCATCCAGTATTTCTGTTCTTCGAAATCACAAAAAGCATTCGAGTTGTGTGGATCGCAGTAACGTAAGAAGTACCAGCTCGAGCCTGCCGAACCCGGCATGGTGTCGGTTTCGCGCTGGCCAGAGCCAAGCGCACCTTTATATGTGACGAATTCTTGGTTGCGTGCCAAAGGCGCTTCGCCTTTTTCCGAAGGCTGGTAGTCGGCAACCTCCGGAAGCGCAACAGGCAATTCACTTTCCGGAACGGCCTTGATCGCGCCGTCTGACATTTTCACGATAGGAAAGGGCTCGCCCCAATAGCGCTGACGGCTAAACAACCAGTCGCGAAGTTTGTATTGCGTGACCTTCGTGCCGAGTTTTCGTTTCTCAATTTCTTCAATGGCGCGTGCAATACCTTGATTTTTCTCAAGCCCATTTAAGAACTCTGAATTCACCAGTTTTCCATCTCCAGTCGACGGCAGATCGCCGCCATCAAGTACCCGAACCACATCGATGTTAAACGTTTGTGCAAACTCATAGTCGCGTTCGTCGTGTCCTGGTACGGCCATGATCGCGCCCGTGCCGTAATCCATCATCACGTAATCAGCCGTCCAAATCGGAACGGCCTTTCCAGAAAAAGGATTCACCGCGTAGGCACCTGTGAAGACACCTGTCTTTTCGGTTGCGGCCTTGCGTTCGACTTCGGACTTTCGCGAAGCCTTTTCTAGGTATTCGTCGACCGCCATTTTGTGCGAGGCCGGTACGATGGTTTTCAGGCAAGGGTGTTCTGGCGAAACCACCATGAAGGTGACACCAAAGATCGTGTCAGGCCTTGTCGTAAAGATCTCAAGCGGCTCCGCGGCCGCGTTTGGTTTGCCAGACGCATCGGCGGCCATCTGAAACTTCACGTTCGCGCCTTCGGATTTTCCAATCCAATTGCGTTGCGCTTCCTTGGTGCGCTCGGGCCAATCGACGAGATCGAGATCCGAGATCAAGCGCTCGGCGTAGTCCGTGATTTTTAGCATCCACTGCTTCATCGGAACTTTGATTACGGGGTGGCCGCCGCGTTCAGATTTGCCGTCGATGACTTCGTCGTTGGCCAATACTGTTTTGAGGGCCGGGCACCAGTTAACGGGAGCTTCCTTTTGATAGGCGAGACCTTTTTCAAACAGCTTGGTGAAAATAAACTGCGTCCACTTGTAGTATTCGGCATCGCACGTTGAAATTTCACGCGACCAATCGAAACTAAAGCCAAATTGCTGAAGAGTGTGACGGAATGACTCTATAGCTTTATTTGTTGTTATGGCGGGATGAATGCCGGTTTGAATTGCGAACTGTTCGGCGGGCAAACCGAATGCGTCGTAACCCATCGGGTGAAGAACATTGAAACCTTTGGCTCTTTTGAAGCGAGAGAGCGCATCTGCTGGCGTGTAGGATGCGATATGACCGACATGAAGACCGTAGCCTGACGGATAAGGGAACATGTCGAGAGCATAGTATTTTGGCTTCTTGGACGTTCTGCCTGATTCAGCCTTAAATGCTTCGGCTTGGTCCCAGTTTTTCTGCCACTTCGAATCTATCTGCTTGTGATCGTATGCCATGGTTTCTTGTACCAAAGTCGAGACCTAAATCGAAGCCGAGAATCTGGCCTCATCTAGTTCTTGGAAAACCAGGTATTCTGTATGGAATGATGCCAGGACTCCCTCAAACCGAAAATACCCGTCGACTTGTGATGATGGTGGATGACGACCGCGACAATCTTAAGCTGATTGGCGCGTTGTTGATGCATGAAGGCTACGATGTCTGCCAAGCCGAGTCGGCCGAAGAGGCTCTGGATAAGCTGAAAACCACGGAACCGGCATTGATTCTTCTCGATATCAACATGCCGGGGCTCTCGGGACTCGAGATGCTCAAGCAGCTTCGTGGGCGAGAAAAATACGTCTCCGTAATCTTTGTCTCTGCGCGTAGTGAAACCGAGGACGTCGTGCGTGGTCTCGACGAAGGGGCCGATGACTACATCTGTAAACCTTTCGAGCCCACAGAGCTCTTGGCGCGCGTTCGCTCACAGCTTCGCATCAAGGACTTGCAAGATCGTTTGGCAGCGGCCAACCACCGTTTGCAGGAACTGGTGGATATCGACGACCTCACGGGCCTCTATAATATGCGTTCGATCTACGATCGTCTCGAAAACGAGATCAATCGCGGTAAGCGCTATAGTCGCTCGGTCGGCGTGATCATGATGGATATGGACAATTTCAAAAAGGTGAACGACGGGAACGATCACCTTTTTGGCAGCTTCGTTCTGGCCGAGGTCGGAAAGATCATCCGGCAGAACGTGCGTACGGTGGACTTTGCCGCGCGATATGGTGGTGATGAGTTTCTCATTGCGCTTCCCGAAACCTCTATCGAGGGTGCGCAGAAGTTCGCCGACCGTATTCGTGCACGTATTGAATCCTACAATTTCACCAAAGACGGTCACTCCATGCGGCTTACGGCAAGTCTTGGCGTCTGCGTCGCGATGCCGGGGATCGTCGATATCGATGCTCGCGGCCTAGTAAGAGCGGCTGACCATGCGCTTTATGATGCCAAGCATGCTGGAAAAAACTGCGTGAAGCTCTATGATCCCTCACGATTCTTCCTCAAAAAAACCAGCTAACCGAGAAGTGAGATGGAGCGAGCGCGCCAAATAAGGACTTTGACCCTTGTTACCGTTGGCGCGCTACTGGCCGGGCTGGCGCTCACGGGTATCAAATTTTGGGGCTGGCAGATCACGCAGTCTCAGGCCGTTTACTCGGACTTTCTCGAGTCTATCGTCAATATCGTGGCCGGAGTCGTCGCGATCTTTGTCGTGCGTATCGCCTCCAAACCCGCAGACCGTGAGCACCCTTATGGCCATGGGAAGATCGAGTATTTCTCCGCCGCGTTCGAAGGAGGCCTGATCGCCTTTGCGGCGCTCATGATTTTACTGGAAGCGGTCCCGGCGTTGCTTGCTAATCGCAGTCTTGAAAACCTCCAAGATGGCGCGTGGATCGTGCTTGGTTGTGGGTTGGGAAATTTCCTACTCGGACTCGGCGTGAAACACATGGGTCACAAAGTCGGTTCGCCGGCTCTGGTGGCCAACGGCACACACCTGCAGTCGGACTTCATCACCAGTGTCGGTGTGACAATCGGCCTTCTCTTGGCGGCGTGGACGGGGCTTGCCTGGTTGGACCCATTGATTGCGATTCTCGTCGGTGGCCAGTTGGCTTGGACGGGCTTGCGTGTGGTTCGACGTTCAATTGGTGGACTTCTCGATGAAGAGGACAAGGAGATTCTCCTCGGTTTTGCCAAGGTGCTAAAAAGCATCGATTTTTCTGGAGTGATTCAGATTCACCACACTCGCATCATTCGTTCTGGGCGGTACCACCACATCGACGCGCACGCCGTTGTTCCCGAGTACTGGAATGTTGCGGAAGCGCATGAAAAGACTAAAGATTTTGAAGATCGCCTGATGCATCTCTATCCACAGCCCGGTGAGCTGCACCTGCATGTCGACCCTTGCAGACGGGTCTATTGTGAGCGTTGTCCTGACAAAGCTTGTCCGATTCGGTCAAAGCCGTTTTCTCAACCGCTGGTGCCGGATATCGAGTCGTTGATCGACCCCGATGAGCCCTCGGTTTTTCGCTGAAGAAACGAAACAAAAAACAATTACCACATCGCGTTTTTTTTCGGTAAGACCCTTCAAGTCCGCCAATGTTCTCGTGTGTACCGACGCCGCAAGGCTCGTGTTCTTGCGTTGAGAGCTTTGAGCTGAACTTTGACTATTAATTTAACAACGAAACTGATTTCGAAAAGTATCGAAATAAAACGTTCGTTCAGAGGAGAAGAAAAAATGTTCCGTAACATGATCGCTATGATGGTTGTTGTTTCTGCATTCGCATTGACTGGTTGCTCGAAGTGCTCTGAGCAGCCTGCAGCTGAAGCTCCAGCGACAGAAGCTCCTGCAGCTGACGCGGCTCCAGAAGCGGCTCCTGCTGATGCAGCTCCTGCGGCTGACGCAGCACCAGAAGCAGCTCCAGAAGCTACTCCTGCAGCTCAGTAATCGACTCGATCGAAAGATCGTTGAGATAAATAAAAACGCCAAGGCGAAACCTTGGCGTTTTTATTTTGAGCGCATCTTGTTCTTAGTGGGCCATGCCACGGAAGACGAAGAAGACAGCTCCGACAAGGCAAAGACCCGCCCAGAGATAGTCGAGCTTCAAAGGCTGTTTCATGTAAAACGCCAAGAACCCGACGAACACCAATAACGAAACGACTTCTTGAATGATCCGAAGCTGGGCCACGGTGAAGGCTGTCGCTCCCACACGGTTGGCTGGCACCTGCATACAGTATTCAAAAAACGCGATACCCCAGCTCGCGAGAATCACATACCAGAGCGGTCGCGTGGCCATGGACTTTAAGTGTCCATACCACGCAAACGTCATGAAGATATTGGCCCCGGTGAGTAATGTGATGACCGTGATTGCTGTTTTGCCATCAAAACCATTCACCATAGGGCTCATTGCTATCTACCTCCGGAAGCCGCTTCGCCACGTGGATCCGCGGCCGCTTCGAGCAAACCATCCGAATTGATTTTTACCAGGTAGGCTTTCGCGATCCAAGATCCAGAAGTCTCGTGACCAAAAGATTTTAGCTTGGCCAAAACGTCTGGCGACACCTTGCGGGCGTCGTAAACAAGGGTGTCAGGCAAGAACTGATGGTGGACGCGGGGTAGGTGCACGGCCTCCTCCGCATCGAGCCCCTGCGCTAGACTACGCACGATCACCTGAAAGACGGCGCTAGGAATGCGCGGACCACCCGGCGCACCGACAGCCGCGACGAAGCGTCCGTCTTTTTCAATGATAGTCGGGCTCATCGAAGAAAGCGGTCGTTTTCCAGGTTCGACGGCATTGGCTTCGCCCTGGATCAGGCCGTATTGGTTGGGGACGCCCGGTTGTGTCGCGAAATCATCCATCTCGTCATTCATGGCGACACCAAACTTCTCGCTCACCATGCCGCTTCCGTAGCTTCCATTCAGCGTGACGGTGAACGAAACAGCGTTGCCATTTTTATCGGCGATTGAGAAGTGTGTTGTTTCTTTCTTCTCATCCGTCGGCGCCGGAGCCGAGGGTTGCAGATCTTCTGACTTCGATTTTTTCACCACCATCGCGCGATCATCATCGAAAAGTTTCGCCAGGCGATCGAGGCGAGCCGGATCAAGCAAACGAGCCGACAATTCGGCCATCGAGTTCGACTGCATCGGGTCGCCCATTTGACCACGAGGAGCAAAAGACATCTTCAGAGCTTCTCCCCAAAGATGAGCTTCCGCGGAAGAGAGGGACTCGGGTACGCCGTGTTTTTTCTCAAAGCGATCTACAAGCTCCAGCGCTTGGGCGATGATCAACCCGCCGCTGGAAGGTGGGGGCATGAGATAGAGGTCATGCCCGCGCCAGCTGCGCTTTAGTGGCGCGCGCCACACGGTCTTATAGGTCTTCATATCCTCCATCGTCATGACGCCGCCAGTTTGAGTCACAACATCGACGATGTCTTTTGCGATAGCGCCTTCATAGAAAGGTTTGATTCCTTGGTCGCGCAAAAGTTTAAGCGCTCGCGCCAATCCCGGCTGTTTTAGCGTGTCGCCAGGCAAGATTGGCTCAAAGCGTGGACGTCCAGGATTCATTTTGTCGAGCACCGTGCGGCCGAACACTTTTTTTCCGGCGCCATTAAAGGCCTCAAACTGAGCCTTCGTTTGCGAGGCCCATTCGCCGCTCACTGGAAACCCTTTTTCTGCCAAACGGATCGCTGGGCCAAAGAGCTTTTTCCAAGGCAGTTTTCCGTGCTTTTTGTGGAGATCAAAAAGACCAGCCGGTACACCTGGAACGCCTGAAGCCAGTCCGCCGTCGGTAGCGGCCTTCGGATCACGTCCGACGAAGAGATTGCGATGCGAGGCTTTTGGCGCGACTTCGCGGAAATCCAGAACTTCCACTGCCGCTGCCGCGTTTGGAGCTTGCTTGCGGATCACAGCAAAGCCACCTCCGCCAAGGGAGGCATAATAGGGGTGAGTCACAGCCATGCTCAGGGCAACGGCAACAGCCTGGTCAAAAAGGTTTCCTCCGAGCGCTGCAATTTCATTCGCGGCCGGAGCGGCATGCGGTGAGGGGCTTGCAACCGCAAATTCCTGCGACTTGTAGGGAAGGGCCAGTGCGGTTTGCGCAGAGATTGCCAATATCAGCACCGTAGCGAGTGTTGTCGCGAGCCCGCCGAGGGCTTTGTGAATTCGAATTGGTCGTCTTTTTTTCACGATAGAACTCCTTCTCTTCAAGACATTCGCTCTCAAGTGGAACTCCAAAGAAAAAGAGATTCAAGCCATGGCGAGCCATTGCAACTCGTGTTGTCTCATTGGTACCTTGCGAGTGCCATGGAACAAAAATCATCCCGTATTCGCCGACCTCGACTTGTCGAGACCAAAACACTCCCCAATCCGACAGAGTATGTAGTCGCCCTCAATGGCGAGTATCGTGACTGGGCTTATGATGAAGAACGATGCCAGGAAAACCGAGGGAAATGGCGAGCCCTTTTCGGAAAGCCGGACTCAGCGCCGATGGATCTCGAGATCGGAACGGGAAATGGCTATTTTTTTGCTCATCGGGCGACGGCTGAACCGGATCGGTTGTTGGTCGGAATTGAATTGAAATACAAGCCCTTGATTCAGTCGATTCGCAGGGCTCGCCGTGAAGGTTGCGTGAACGCGCGGATCGCGCGTTACGATGCCAATTGCCTTGAGGATCTTTTTGCGGAAGGTGAGTTGAATCATGTTTTCATTCACCATCCAGATCCATGGCCGCGAAAACGAGACTGGAAACACCGTTTGATTCAGACCGAATTTCTAGAACTCCTTTGGCCCCTGATGCGCCCAGGGAGTTACATCAATTTCAAAACCGACTCAGAGGACTACTACGACTGGGCGCTGCCGCTTTTTGAAAACTCGAAGTTCAAAAAACTTCGCGCCACTCGCGACCTGCATAAGTCCGAGTGGGCGTCAGAAAACTTCGTGACCCATTTCGAGCAGCTGTTTCTGCAAAAGGGCCAGCCGATCTTTTACTGTCGATTCGAAAAGCCCCTCGTCTAAAAGAGGCCGGCGACTTATTCCGGCAGAGCGCGCGAATAGGAGCCAAAAATATCTCCGCCCATGCAAGAGGCCTGATTCGACAGTGAGTTCGAGCCTCCTGCATGCGGTGAGTCCGTCAATCGTGTCAGCTGAGTATTGCTCTCGTTCGGTGTCAGCTCGGCATGATGCAAAAGTGTTCGCCGGTTCACTTGCGGCAGAGCTTTCAGTGTGGCCTCGGTGGCGGAAGAGAACTCGGTAAGGTCCATGGCGGAAACTGTTTGTTCGAACACCAGCGCCTGTTCGGTTTGAAGGCGCATTGCGGGCTGGCCAGGAACCATTGTGCCAGGCAGGCAAAACGCTTGAGTCATAAACTTTAATTCGACAGTTGCGAATTGTTCGGACGCGAGGTGGACGTAAATCGTCCCGCCAATCGACTTGATTCCTTGAGCGTCGGATTTCGCGACAGAGGTTTGTGCGTCTAACAAGACGGGGCGATGCCATTTGGGAAATGCGCCCTGTGCACTGATGACAGAAACCCGAACTCTGGAAGAAAGGCCATCAATTCGAATCACCTGTGGGTACTTTGAAGTGTTGATCAATTTCCAAGAACCAAGAGTTTGTTTTGCGGTCAGATAGAGGCGCTGATGATTCAGCTGAATAGTTTCTTGCACGTCGATCTGGCGTGAGTTTTTTAATGGATGGCTCATACCCAAGTAGATTTCTTGTCCGTCGCGATCGATGCCAAACGTTGCGCAAGCGGGATTCCAGATTTCTTTGCGCTGGTCGACCCCGTCCACTGGCCCGGAACTGATCGACTCGAGACGGCGTTCAAAGCCGAGGGAAGTTTTTGTGGCAACGAGGTCCTCTTCCGCCCACCATGCGCCGCAAATCACTTTCAGACGAGATTGGACGGCGACTGCGGAAGCTTCTGCCAGCCGTTTTGTTTCAACTGCGGATGGCTGAAGCGTGAAGTCTTTCAGTTTGAAGCCGTGACTCGAGCCCGCCTGTGAAAAGACCACGATCTCAAGTGAGCATATGGATGCTGACTTCGTGAGTGCATGGTGGACTCGAGATGGCGGCAACAGGCTAGCCAGTAACACCGATTCGGATGTTTTAGCTTTGCCGGAATGGCTGACGTCGTCACATCGCGAACGATAGTGGAGATCCAAGCCAACATCGGCACGGGCGAATGAAATATGACTGTCGAGAGGCAGTTTGGAAAAGCCGGTGAGGCCCTTCATGCTTTGGGAGGGATCAATCTTTCGCACATCGAGACGCTCGAGAGAGCTGGTTTCACCGGCCGTGACCAAAGTTGGCGGTGTCAGTGACCAAGAGTCTGCTGGTGGGGCTGTCGGGGCTGGGGCGCATGCTCCGTTTAGCGAGAATAGAGCAAAGACTAACACGGTTTGAGATACGAGGTTCGGGGCGCGAATATGTGTCCGGACGGCCATCGGCTTACTCCTGTGTGAATGTGAAAAGACGTGAGAACCAGAATCGTCCTTCTGGAGTCTGCAAAATGGAGTCTGTTTTTCGAAGGGGTCGTAGGCGGGGTGTTTACCAGTAGTCGGCATCGACTTCGATGAGCCCCAAGACTTTGGTCTGACAGGAAATGCGCTCGTCGGCCTCGGCCTTGGTCTTGGCCAGCAGGCGCTTTTCAAGTGCCTCGATCGGGGAGGTGGCGTTCTCTTCAAGGGGGAGAACATGCAGCCGACATTTTGCGCACACACCGTCTCCGCGACAGCTGGAGGCGACGGGAAGGCCGGCGTTCAGGAGATGCGTCATCAGGCTTTGTTCACCGTCGACGGAAAGTTCACCGTACTTGCTTTGTAGTTCGCTTTTTTTAAAACGGATGCGACCGCTCAGAAGGGTCTCCCTTTTTCAGGTGATGGCTGTCGGACGTAGGGTATCGCATTGCGCCGTAGAAGGCTATGGTTGGACCTCGGGATTTCACGAGTTTATCCTTATACGCATGAGTCAATCCAATATTGAAAACGTCATTATTATCGGTTCGGGTCCCGCCGGCTACACGGCTGCAATCTACACATCGCGTGCGCTTTTGAAGCCCTTGATGTTCGAAGGCGAAGAGGCCGGTGGTCAGTTGATGATCACTACAGAAGTTGAAAACTTCCCCGGTTTTCCAGAAGGCGTCACAGGTCCTGAGTTGATGGAACACATGCGCAAACAAGCCGAGAGATTCGGTACACGTTTCCAGCGCAAGAATGTGACCAAGGTCGATCTCAAACAGCGTCCATTTAAAGTTTGGGTTGGCGATACCATGTATCTCACCAAGACCGTCATCATCGCCACAGGTGCGAAGGCGAAGTATCTTGGTCTTCCTTCGGAAAAGACCTTTGCGAACAAGGGTGTCTCGGCTTGCGCGACGTGCGACGGTGCGTTCTTCCGCGATATGGACGTGGCTGTCATTGGTGGCGGCGACACGGCAATGGAGGAAGCAACGTTCCTCACACGATTTGCAAAAAAAGTTTTCATCATTCATCGCCGCGATAGCTTCCGCGCTTCTAAGATCATGGCCGACAAGGCGCTGAAGAATCCAAAGATCGAAGTACTTTGGAACACGGTTGTGGACGAAGTCATCGGCGATAAGTTTGTGACCGGAGCGAAGATCACAAACACGGTCACTGGGGAGAAAAAGACACTTCCAATTCAGGGATTCTTTTTGGCGATTGGACACGAACCAAACACCAAAGTTCTTGAAGGTCAGTTGAAGACCGACGAAACCGGCTACCTGGTCACGAAGCCGCACTCTTCAAAAACAGACATCGAAGGTGTTTTTGCGTGTGGCGACGTACAAGATCATCACTATCGTCAGGCGATCACGGCGGCGGGCAGTGGTTGTATGGCGGCGATCGATGCCGAACGTTGGTTAGAAGCCAACCCCTCGTAATCGTCTTGAAACTGCGAGGAAGATAAGTGTCGAAAAAGATCGATGCCAAAGACTTGGTTGCCAAGATTGAAAAGCTCGCGCGCGAGCGAATGGCTTCCGGCGATGTTGTCGATCTTCGATCACTTCGCGAACTCAAAGAAAAGAAAAAGCGCCGATCAATATTGGTTGTCGAGGACGACGATACGATGCGGGCGGCGCTGAAGCGCATTCTTGAAAGCGATGGGTTCGATGTCAGGTCGGCCGCGGACGGCACACAGCTTGGCGATGCGCTAGGCGACATGTCGGTCGATTTGATTCTACTTGATGTCGGTCTTCCTTGGATCAACGGAATCGAGCTGGCAAAACTCTTGAAAGAGCATGACTCACTCCGAGAGATCCCTCTCGTTTTTATCAGCGGGAAAACGTCGGAGTTTGATATCAAACGTGGCTTCGAGGCCGGTGCGGACGACTATATTAAAAAGCCGTTTGATATAGATAACGTAAAAAAGACTGTACGGACGTTGCTAAAGCTGAGTCACGAATAGCTCCAACAAAGATGAAAGAGACGAGATGGACTTCGTCAGAAAATTCTTTTCAGTTCCTGGAAGGCTGAAGAGCCTTGTCGTTGCGTGTTTGGTCATCGGTTTATCCGTCTTGCTGGCGACACGCGTGTCGCGCGGCTCGTTTGAGCGAGTTGGCTGGCCGCTATATGATTTTTGGCAGCGGGTGACCGCCCAGCCGGCCGGGAAAGACGTTGTGATTGTTGCGATCACTCAGCGCTCGATCGATGAGTTTCGGGACAATCCAGATCTGAAGCTTGGATGGCCTTGGCCTCGCGAAGTGTACGGTCCGTTTTTGGAGATGGCCTCAAAACTGAAGGCCAAGTCTGTGACCTTCGACCTGCTGTATGACACTCCATCAGTTTACGGGAAAGCCGATGACGAAAGTTTCCATTCTGCGATTCGTGGCTTCCTCGAGCAAAACTCAGATGCACGCGTGGTTTTTCCTGCGCCCACGGCAAATGCCTTTCAGAAGCCGAACCCCACAATTCTGGGTGATCTCACAAACAAGCTGACCTTTGGCGCCGTCAATATTCCATTGGAGGAGGACGGGGTTTATCGCCGCGTGCTGCGAGTCTTTGAAGGAACAGATGGGTTAAAATATCCGTCGTTGGGTGAGGCCGCAGTGCTCGGGCGAGATCGCGTCGATGTGAACGAAGATCTCACTTTGCCTATCGGTCGGCCAAGATCGACGCTTCTGCGGTTCTACGAAAAGGACAGCCTTGAGGTCGTCGACATCGTCGATCTCTTTCGTGTGTACCGTGTGGAGTCGCACGGTGAGAAGGGCGATGACAGTGTGGAAGCAACGAAGTCTGCACTTTCGTCGAAGCATTGGATTCTCGGAGTCGCGGCGGCGGGGCTCTACGACTTGCGTCCACTTCCAACCGACGAGCGTGCACCCGGTGTTTACGTGCATGCGACTCATGCGCTGAACTTGATTCACGGCGAACGGGTGCGAGTGACGCCCATGTGGGCGCTGTTTGCAATTTCAATGGTGGTTGGATTCTGGATAGCGTGGATCGTATTCCGACCGGCCAGTCCTCGACCTGCCCTCCTGGGAAGTTTTTTGACTGTGATCGTGGCACTTCCGCTGCTCAGTTATCTGATTTGGCTGGCTGGGCGGTGGTTTAATCCGCTGCCGTTTATCGTGGCGTATGGCGGGCTTGCCATCGCATTTCTTTCTTATCGTTTCCAAACCGAATGGCGCGAACGCGAGCGGTTCATTCAGTCGATAAAAAACTCGATGTCCGAATCGATGGTGCAGTTGATTCGGTCGGGGAAGCTGAGTCTGACTCGATTTGGTGAACGCCGCGAGATTGCGATCATGTTTTCAGACCTTTCTGGGTTTACGTCGTTAGCGGAAGCGACCGATGCCGACAAACTTGTGGAGATTCTCAATCTCTATCTCGATGAGTGCGTGGACTTGGTTTTCAAGCACGATGGTTATGTCGACAAATTTATTGGTGATGCGATCATGGCGCTGTGGGGCGCACCTATTAGCGGAGAGCGGCCATATGCCCAGCAAGCATTCCGGGCAGCGATGGAGTATCAAAGTGCCGTCGACCGATTCAATCAGAAGGCTCGGGAAAAGTACGGCTTTGATCGTGATCTCTTTGTTTCGCGAGTCGGGCTACATGTCGGACCAGCTATTTGTGGGAACATAGGTTCGCACTCTCGATACAACTACACGGCTGTTGGCGACTCTGTGAATTTGGCTTCACGCCTTGAGGGGTTGGGAAAGCAGTACGGACTTTGTTTGCTGATGAGTGAGGAAGCCATTCAGGCTGCAGGCATGAAGGGCTCTCCTGAGATTTATCTTGTCGACCAAGTGGCGGTAAAGGGTCGCTCGACTCCGGTGACGGTCTACTCGTCCACCGCGGGAATCTCGGCAGAAAAGATTGAGGGATACCGAAAGGCGTTCACTTTGTACTTAAAGGGAGATTGGGAAAACGCTGGCCGGGCTTTTGGCCAGGTCCTCGATGTTCCACCGGCTGGAGTGATGCTGGAACGTTGCCAAGCAGCCTTGAAACACGGTGAACTTAAGCAGTTGAAAATGGGAGTTTGGCATCATGACGAAAAGTAAGATGAAGTTGCTCCGGTCCACATTGGCCATGGTTGCGACATGCTGGGTGTCTTTGGCGTCGGCGGAAACCGTAACGGTGGCGTCAGACACGCCTCTTAAGAGCTCAAGTGCTTTGCTGAGCGCCAAGACAATCAAGACGCTGTCGGCTGGAACCGCAGTGAAGGTCTTAGAGACCAAGGGCACCATGTCTCGGGTGGAGTCGGTGGAAGATCCGAGTGTAAAAGGTTGGATCCTTTCTGGCTCAATCACGCGCAACAAAGATGTTGCTGCTGCAATCGGGGCGACAAAGTCGGCTCCTAAAGCTGGCGGCAACACAAAGTCGACAATCGCGGCGTCGATGGGTGGTGTCGCAAAGGGATTCAGTGGCGACTCTGTGCAAGCCGCATCAGCAGCCACGCCGTCTTCAAAGGGACTTACCGCATCTGTTGGCGCTGTTGCGAAAGGTAAGATGCAAGCAGCGACTGACGACCTGACGGACGAAGCTGACGACGTGCAAGCAGATGCCGAGGCGGCCGTTGGAAAGTTTAAAGGGAAGTCTGCGGCGACACTTGAGAAGATCGAGTCGACGAAAGTCACAGAAACCGATATCGCGAACTTCATGAAAGAGGGCGGCCTTCGTAGCCGCTTGATTCGCTGATGAATAAAAAAGGTTGGGACATGAAAATCCAATTTAAAGTTGTTGTGTTGACGATGATCGGTTTCGCAATGGCGAGCTGCCAAACAATGAAAGATGTTACGTCAACGGCGGGAGAGGTTGTTGGCGATGACGAGATGGCGCTAGCGAAAGCCGACCTTGATCCAAAACAGGTCGTGCAAATCGGCCGTGATATGTCGGTGGCCTTGGTCGAGAAATATCCTCTCGTCGAAGATGATCGTGTCATCAGCTATCTCAATAAGGTCGGCCAATATGTGGCGATGCACTTGGACAGTGGACCTAAAAATGTGAAGTGCGGTGGCGGGAAAGAAAAACTGCTTCCGGCCGAGGGCTTTCGTTTTGCGGCTTTGAAGACCGATGAAAAGATCGCGATGTCATTCCCGGGTGGTTACGTCTACGTGTCGACCGGCATGTTAAAAGACATCAAGTCGGAAGATCAGCTTGCGGCCCTTTTGGCTCATGAGGCGACTCACGTGGTTTGCCAAGATGGTTTGGCGGAGATCGAGAATGCGGCCCTGAAGAAGGGTGTTTCCAAGGCGGCAGAGGGCGGAATGTCCTTGGCTAAAGAAGCCGGTGTGGGAATAGACACGGGCGACGACACTGTTGATGGGGTGCTTGAGTCCGAGGCGACTGATGCGGTTTCTGGCTTGATTGCGAAAGCGTACGAAAACTTCTTCCAGAATCCATTTTCCCGAAGCCAAGAGAAGGTTGCGGATCGAGGCGCCTTGCTGGCGGTTTATCGTGCGGGTTACTTCCCAGGTGACTACATCGCGTTCACTCAGTCTCTTAAGGCGGATCAGTCGTCACGGCACCCGGCAAGCGCCGAGCGTGTCGCGTGGTTGAAGAAGGATTATGCGAAGATGGCGAAGAAGGGCGTGCAGAACACACAAGCAGCTCGGGCCAAACGTTTTGCCGAGTTTAAGAAGCTAATTCTGTAACAGATGTTTTAGGATGGCTCGTCTCAAAGGCAGCCGATTAAACAAAAAAAAGCCGCTCGAACTGAGCGGCTTTTTTGTTTTCTCGCAAGCGCGACGTGTTTGATCACCTAGCGAGATTCGGCCAAGAGACACGAAGTCATGTGGTCTGGACCCGTGACTTTCAAGTTTGGCACGTCCGTCTTGCAGATGTCCTTTGCAATCGGACAGCGCGGATGGAAGTGACAACCTGTCGGTGGACGGATTGGCGAGGGCACGTCACCGGTGAGGATGATGCGACCTTCGTGACGCTTCGGATTTGGAACCGGAATCGCCGACAACAATGCCTTCGTATACGGATGTGTCGGGTGGCGGTAGAGCTCTTCGCTTTCCGCGATCTCAACCACACGACCGAGATACATCACGGCAACGCGATTTGAGATGTGCTCGACGACCTTCAAGTCATGGGCAATGAAAAGGTATGTCAGGCCCAGCTTCTGCTGGAGATCCATCAAGAGGTTGATGACCTGCGCTTGAATGGACACGTCCAGTGCGGAGACCGGCTCGTCACAAACGATGAACTCAGGGTCCACGGCAAGAGCGCGTGCGATGCCGATACGCTGACGTTGACCACCTGAGAATTCGTGCGGATAGCGGTTGATGTGCTCAGGACGAAGCCCGACTGTCTCGAGAAGCTGTTTTACACGGTCTTCGCGGTCCTTCTTCGAGTCGAAGAGGTTATGGATCTCAAGCGGCTCGGCGATGATCGAAC
Source organism: Bdellovibrionota bacterium (assembly GCA_963170185.1). Taxonomy (GTDB): domain Bacteria; phylum Bdellovibrionota; class Bdellovibrionia; order Bdellovibrionales; family JAMPXM01. The sequence continues at coordinate 11,347 of CAUJGS010000091.1, read as the reverse complement.
CGACCGTCATACGTGGGTTCAAGCTCGCATACGGATCTTGGAAGATGATCTGCATCTTGCGACGAAGTGTGCGCAGGTCTTCGCCAGTCGTGTTTGTGATGTCTTTGCCGTTAAAGATGATATTGCCCGCCGTGGGCTCGATAAGACGGATCACGCAGCGACCGAGTGTCGACTTTCCGCAGCCTGATTCGCCGACGAGGCCAAGTGTTTCGCCACGACGGATTTCAAGGTTTACACCTTGAACCGCTTTGACGCTTGCGACTTCACGACCGAAGAGGCCGCCCTTGATAGGGAACGACTTCATCAGGTCTTTGACTTGAATCAGCGGAGTGGCTTTGTCTGTCGCCGTGCTATTGGATTTCTGAGTTTCGACAGATGTCATGCGCGTCCCTCCTGCAGGCGAGTCTCAGTGGCTGGATGTAAACAAGCCACCATGTGTTTACCCGAAGGACCATCGACGGATTTCAGTGTTGGTTGAGCGGCTTCGCAGTCCGTTTGTTTGAACTTGCAGCGGTCTTGAAAGCGGCAGCCTTTGGGCAGATTGAACATCGACGGAACGAGACCTGGGATCGTTTCGAGGCGCTTCAAGCGATGCCCCGTTTCGAAGTGAGGAATCGAGTTCAAGAGCCCTTGAGTGTAACGGTGCTTGGGGCGGTAGAAAATGTCTTCGACAGAACCGTACTCGACGACTTTCCCAGCGTACATAACGGCAACGTCGTCGCATGTTTCTGCGACAACGCCCAGATCATGCGTGATGAGAATCATCGACGCGTTAAAGTCTTTTTGAAGTTTACGGATGAGATCCAGGATCTGCGCTTGGATCGTCACGTCGAGAGCCGTTGTTGGCTCGTCGGCGATGAGGAGGCGTGGGTTGCAAGAAAGCGCCATTGCGATCATCACACGCTGGCGCATACCGCCCGAGAGTTGGTGAGGATAATCGTCTACACGCTTGTCGGGCTCCGGAATACCGACGAGTTTTAACATCTCGACAGTCTTTTCACGAACCTGTTGTTTCGAGAGACCTTTTTGATGGAGTTCGATCGCCTCGCCGATTTGATTTCCGACGGTGAAGACCGGGTTAAGCGAGGTCATCGGCTCTTGGAAGATCATCGCGATGTCGTTGCCGCGGATCTTGCGCATTTCTTCGTCCGACAGAGTCAGAAGGTTTTTGCCATTGAAAAGAATTTCGCCGGCTTCGATTTTGCCGGGAGGGCTTGGGATTAGGCGCATGATCGAAAGCGACGTCACCGATTTTCCGCAGCCCGATTCGCCGACGATGCCAAGGGTTTTACCCTCTTCGAGTTTGAAGCTGACATCGTCAACGGCCAGGAAGTGGCCATCGTCGGTTTTGAATCCGGTCTTCAGATTTTTAACTTCTAAAAGCGTCCCCACGAGTTCCCTTTTCTCTCACGCCGATTTACCTGACGGGATTATCAACTGAGTCTCACCTGTATAGCGTCTTTGCCCTATAGCGTCACTTGTTCTTCATTTTGGGATCGAGCGCCTCTCTCAATGCGTCATTGAAGAGGTTGAACGACAAGATCAAGCCGAACATGAAGACAGTGGCCGCTGCGAGGTTTCCCCAATATGGACGAGCGAGTTCGTTCTTCGCGTCGTCGATCATGAGACCCCAGCTTGGTTGGCTGGGATCGACGCCAAGACCCAGGTAGCTCAAGATGACTTCGATCTTGATCGCTGAGACGAAGCCAAGACCAAACTGCACAAACGCCAAGTGCGCGACGTTTGGAAGAATGTGGCCGAAGATTTTTCGGCCATCGCCCGCGCCGATCGCGTGTGCGGCCATCACGTACTCGCGGCTCTTGTGTTTAAAGAACTCTCCGCGAACCAGACGCGCAGTGGTCACCCAGCTCGTGAGACCGACGGCGATGAAGACATTGATCAGGCCACGGCCCAGAACAAACGTCAGCGAGGGGATCAGGAGGATGTACGGAATAGAATCGACCGTGGTGTAGAGCCACACGACGAACGCGTCGACTTTGCCGCCAAAGTAACCCGCGATCGCACCGAGTACGAGTCCGATGACGAGCGAGAGTGTCGAGGCGAGAAGTCCAATCGAGATTGCCGTCACGATACCGTGAACCGCTCGACCTAAAATATCGCGTCCGAAGATATCGGTTCCGAACGGGTGAGCCCAAGAGATCGACGAATAGGCTTCCGCTTGGTTAGGAACCTGTGCGTCCGGGAAAATAAGGCCGGTCGCGGCCAAAATCGCGATGATCACGTAACTGATGATCACCCAGAATGAGACGACTCCGATCTTGTTTTTCTTGAAGCGTCGGAATGCATCCCACCAGAGCGAGTTGCGCACTGGGGCTTGCGATGGAGTTTTGGCTGTTGCGGCCGCAACGGCGTTCAGATTGGATGTCATATTGGAAGAAGCGCTCGACATCGAATTCTCCTAGCTCAGCTTCACGCGTGGATCGACGAGGCTATAGAGCACGTCGGCCAAGAGGTTAAACACCATGTACGTCATCGCCGAGATCACGGTGAAGGCCTTGATCGTCGGGAAGTCCGAGTCGTTGAGCGCTTTGATCAGCGTTCCGCCAAGACCCGGGATGCCGAAAAAGTTTTCGATCAAAACCGAGCCAGTGATGAGAAACGGCATTTCGATGACGATGACCGTGATGATCGGGATCATGGCGTTCTTCAGGATATGTTTGGCGTAGACGTGGCGCTCGGCCAGCCCTTTTGCGCGAGCCGTGCGCACGTAATCTTGAAACGCTTCGTCCATGATGACCGTGCGATAGATCAGAATGTTTGGCCCAAGGCTGAGTACGAAGAGAATGATCCATGGGAGTACAAGGTACCCCCAGCGATCGACCCATGAAGGGTCCCAGCCGGAGATCGGAAAAAAGCCACCCTTGAATGCCAGGATGTATTGAAGCCCTAAGATATAAACGAGCGAACTGATGCTGAGAAGGCCTAGGCAAACGACAACCGTGCCTCGATCGAGCATGGTCCCTCGTCCGTAAACGGCAAACAGCGCAAGCCCGATGCAAAACGCGATAGAGGCAAAGAAGGCTGGGGCCGTGAGAGAAAGAGTGGCGCCCAGTCCGTCGGTGATCATGGTGGAGATCAATTGCTTGGAGGCCCACGAGCGGCCGTAGTCGAAAGTCGCGATCTGCTTAACGAAGAAGAGGTATTGTTCGGGGAGCGAGCGATCCAGACCGAGCTCGGCGCGGATCACCTGAACTTGCTCGGCCGTCGCATGTTTGCCGGCGAAGCGAACTGCGGGGTCGCCGCCAAAGAGGTTGAAAAGCATGAAGGTGAGGAATGTGACACCGATCAAGATCGGGACCATGTAGAGTGTTCTGCGCACGATATAGCCGAGAATGGGGCACCACCTTCTTTGCTTCGCAGGTTTGCTAGGCAACTTGTCGCGAAGCCTCTAGCTACGCAAATGGCCGCCAGGCGTCAATGAAGACCAGCAGCCTTGAAAAAAGAGCGCTCAAAATAAAAGAGCTTCGCCTGGTAAGCGAAGCTCTTTCTGATAGGAGACCACATTTTGTGGCCTGCTTCATAACTACAACTTATTGCCGAGTTCAGCGCGTTTTTTGGCGTCGATTCGGATGTACTTTGGATAGTCGTTGGCGACTTCCGTCCACTTGAAGTTGCCGACCCAGCCGTGAACCAGTTTGTAGCCAAGGCGGTGGGCGTTGAAGATCCAAGGGGTTTCGTCCGCCACGATGTCGCGCATTTTCTGGTAGAGCTTCGTGCGCTCAGCGCCAGGAGGAAGCTTCAGCGAAGCCTCGTACGCCTTATCGAACTCAGGGCTATTGAACGACGTATCGTTAGGTCCCGGAGTCTTGTTTTTCGAGTAGAACAACTGAAGGAAGTTCTGCGCGTCTGGGTAGTCGGCACCCCAAGCGATTCCAAAGATCTGAGCCTTTTGAGCTTTGATCTTCTCTTGGAACTGCGGCCATGTGTTGGAGTTGATTTTCACTTTCACGCCGATGGAAGCCATCGCTTGAACGAAGAACTCCGCGCCTTGGCGGGCCGTGGAGTCCGCCAATCCTTCGTATTGAAACTCTGGGAGGCCTTTGCCTTCAGGGAAGCCAGCTTTTGCCAAGAGAGCTTTCGCTTCTTCCAGGCTAAACGCGACGTTCGGGTTTTTGAAAGCTTCGTCGTAGCTGTCGATTCCGGGAGGAACCGGGCCTTGAGCCGCAATTCCGCGTCCGTTTAAGAACTTCTCAATATACGTTTTTGAATCAAACGCCTTCGACATCGCCTGACGAAGGAGTTTGTTTTTGCCGAGGACAGGGTCAACCATGTTGAACCCAATGTACGTCACGTCCAAAGCAGGCGTAATATCGAGAGAGAGGCCTTTGGCGGCAAGGTCGGGAACGATCTTCGAGCGATCTTCTTTGGAAACCGCATTGTCGAAATTGTCTTTTGGAATTTCGACCCAGTCGAAGTTTCCTTTCAGACCATTTTGCCAGCGAGGTTGATCTTCGACGATCTCGCTGAAGACGAGTTTGTCGACAAGGGGAAGCTGTTTGCCAGCATCGGCCAAGAGGCCTTTTTCTGCGTCGCCTGGCATGCCTTCCGATGGGTAAGTGTCGGGACGATATGTTGGGTTTTTCTTCAGAGTGATCTTCGAGTTACGAACCCAGTCCGACGGCTTTTCGAGAACGAAAGGGCCGGTGCCGACGGGGTTGTTAAGGAACTCTTTGCCGTACTTATCGACAGCTTCACGCGCGACAACCGAAGCAAACGGCATAGCCAAGACGTATGCGAGTTGGTGGTAAACGCCCGTGAGCTTAACGACGAGTGTGTGGGAGTCAGGTGTTTGAAGACCTTCGACAGGTGTATCGTAGTTTGCCTTTTCGTTTTTCACGGCAGTCGCCCACTCGTTCAGACCTTTGATCTTGCCGTCGAAGATCCAGAAGCCTTCCGAAGTGTTGCGTGGGTCAGCAAGGCGCTTCCAAGAGTAAACGAAATCCTGCGCGGTGACTTCGCGGCCTTTTCCATCTGGGAAAGCGGCGTTGTCGTGGAACTTCACGCCCTTTTTGATTTTGAACGTGTAAGTGAGGCCGTCTTTCGAGATTTCAGGCATCGCCTCGGCAAGTGCCGGCTGCAACGTGAAGGGGCGCTTCAGATAGTTGTAAGCCAGGAGGCCTTCGTACATCTGGTTGATGACCGTCGATGAATAGAGGTCGTTGGCGCTAGCTGGGTCCAAGCCTTTGACGTTGGCGCGAAGAACCAAGTTCAGCGAGTTGTCGTTTTCGTCGAAGCGTTTCTTTGTACAACCTGTAACGGCCAAAGCGACGGCGACCGCTCCTGCGAGAAGAACTTGCAGGAAGGTTGCAGATTGCGAGCGCGGACGGAACTTGCTGTCCACGGTAGCGTTTTGAACGGTCGAATTGTTTCGGCTCATATATCCCTCTGCTGCTGACATTTCGGGCTTAAGCGTGTCGCAAAAGCCGCCTATAAGATCTCGCTTAAAAAGCGAGCCGAATCGGTCTAAAGGCCGGGGGATTTCTTGTCAAACTTGCGGCTTGTCATGAAAGGCTTCGAGGGCCTGAGCGAGGTCCCAGGGGGACTTCACGGTGGCCGAGGCCCCTGCGGCAACGAGTTTTTCTGCGGCGCAATATCCATATTCGCAAGCCAGTGCTCGGACACCGGCCGCTTTGGCTGCCCCCATATCGGGCAATCCATCTCCGACCATCACCGTTTCAGCGGGTGATACGCCGGCCGCCTTCATCGCCTCCTGAAGCGGCAGAGGGTGGGGTTTTTTGTGCGCCAGTGAGTCTGCACCGAAGATTTTCACCCATGGGTGGCGATGCAATTCCAGCTTTTCGAGGGTCACGTGTGTGAGGTCTTCGTATTTATTGGTCACAATCGCAGTTCGGTAAGGTGTCGTCGACAGGAATTCACGAACTCCGGGGAAAACCTCGGTCTTTCGCATCATGTTCGCGCGGTAAAGCTCGTAAAAGTCGCGGTCGATTTTTCGGACTGCTGCTGCGTCTTTTGCCAAGTTTGGAAAACAGCTATGGATGAGCTGCTTCAGTCCTTCGCCAATCGCTGTCACCACGGTGGCGGCTGGAAGTTCGGGCTCGCCGTAGAGGCGCAAAAGTTCGTTCGTCGTGTCGACAATGTCTGCGGCCGAGTCGATCAGCGTGCCGTCGAGGTCAAAGATCACAAGCTTTAGAGAGTTTTGAGGAGCACTCAAGAGGTCACCGCTTTCAAGAAGTTTCGAACGGACTCTTCATACTCCGCTTCGAAACGTTTGAGGAGGTCGAGATGTCCGCCCTCGGCAAAAGATTTTTTCGTCAGGCGAAGCTGCGTGCCAGCCCGAAAGAAGTCATCGATGGCCTCAGGAGAAACCAAATGATCCTTCTCGCCGCGTAAGGAAAGCACCGGGAACTGGTCAGGAAGCTGACGGAGCTTTTGCGGGAGATTTCTGCGAAAATCTCGACCGTACCAGACCAGCGAGCAAGCGGTCAGGGCGTATGCCGAAGGTGCATTCATGTGAAAGTGTTTGCGATACAAATTATTCACACATTCGAAATTTCTGAGAAAAGGCCCTCCATCGCAAATCCAACCAAGCACCTCGTCTGGATTTTCGGAGAGCGCTGTCATGGCCGAATTCGACGGCATGGATTGCGTGAATAAGATTTTTGGTCCACGCACACTTTTCAGAACACGCGCGACTTGATTGGCCCATACTCGGCCAAAGCCCCAGCCGTTGGCGGCGGCTGGCGTGAAGGCGTGAAGTTCCACTTTGTTGTACAGCAGTGGAAACCAGACAGCATCGAGTCCTAGTCGATGCACCAGCTGAATGCTGCGTCCAAGGGTGAACCGATTGCCGCCGAATTGATGGACAAAGATCACCGTTGGACGCTTGCCTTGAACCGCGAACTCATCGGACGGTGTGGGGCTTGGCAGCGTATGCCAGGTCCACGAGTGAGGATGGTCGGTGAGACGAGCGCTGTTCATCGCTGATCATCTTACAGCACATAGTTCAGAAAAGGCACGATCATCAGGCCAGATAGAAAAGGCCTGAACTCGGGCCACTGGCCACGTTCTCGCAGGTCGCTGACGACGGACATCAACATGGCTCCACCGGCAAAGGCCAGGAGAGGTGATAGGAGATGGCGAGACCATTCGAGTCCGACTCCGGCTGTGACGGCACCAAGAAACTCGACGACTCCGGAAAGCCAACTTCCAACGATGGCCTTTCGCCACGACCATCCAAAGCCGACAAAACATGCTGCGAGCATGGCGCCTTCTGCGAGGTTTTGCGCGATCAGTCCGACCTGCAGAGGAAGCGCTTGCGCCAAAGGCATTCCGGCCAAAGAGGCACCCGAGCCCATCCCCTCGGGGAAGTTGTGAAAAATCAGGGCGAGCGCCATGAGTTTGGATGCCGGTGCCGTCGACTCTTCTGTGAAAAGATGAAGCGCGCTGATCAGGAAAACTCCGCCAGCGGCGGAGGCTGCGACAAGTAACATGGCCTTTGTGGAATTTGCGTGCAGAATTTCCGGCCCAATCAAGGAGAACGCGACCGACGAGAGCATCAGTCCCAGCGCGAAATCCAGCCATCGTCTCGTGCTGCCGATGGGCTCCTGCATTTTGAGAAAGCGGGGAGCGACTTGAGCACCGAATCCGGTGCTCAGCAAAGAGAGCGATCCGCCGACAATCGCAAGTCCAAGAGATTGAGCCATAAGGCTTCCTCCTCCGTACTATGATATTCGGAGAAGTGCGGCCGGGCCTCCAATTCTCTTAGTTGATACGTCAATCGAGAAAGGCTATCGCAAGTGAAATGGAACTGAGAATGCGACGTCTCATCTCGATCCTTGTCTTCCGATCACTGCATGGAGTAGCCGAGGATCGTGCGAGTTCCATTGACGCTGTCACACTCTTCAACTGAGGGAGTTGCAAAATCGTGATCGTTGGTTCGGCAGCGGAAGATTGGGATCAATACCGCCCCCGACGCCGCGGCGTTTGCATTGGTAAAGAGATAACCGCCTGAACCCTCCAAGACATCGGAGGCCAGGTCACACGGCCCGTTGGTCATATAGTGTTTGCCACGCGACGGGCTTAAGCAGCGATACACTTTTCGAAGCCCCGCTGGTGCGACTCCGCTGGTGCTGCGTCCGAGGTCTTGGCTGGCGGCAAGGTGGACTGTGTTGAACCCGACACCCTCCAGAAGGTAACCCGCATTGGGGCCTTCGGTTTTGTCGAGACTGAAGAGATGGTCAATGTAGGTCGGGTGAAACGAACGCACGATCATGTTCATGCCGTACATCTGATTCTGAGCGCCGGCAGTTGTGCTCCAGTGGAAGCGGTAATCGATGCGTGCGGCATTCGCCGGGCGATAGTTGGCATTGTAGATTCCGCACGCGACGTTTTGAGGTTGGCCCGTCGTGGTGTTGTATCCGGCGTTGTGTTGCCAGGTCGCAACACCGTTGACGTTTCGACATGTGAAGCTCAGTGTTCCGGCGTTGCCGTTGTTAGAGGATGCCACCGCGGATTGGCCGACGGCAGTCTGTGGCAAGGACCCTGAACAGACATACGAGCGCTGCTCCGGCGAGTTGGCGAAATCAATTCTGTAGGAGGTGTCCTGAATCATCCATGTCGCTTGCGAGACAGCAGCGCAGGTCGCCGCTACAGGTTGAGCCGGTGAAGAAGGCGTCGGACTGGGGGTTGGCGTGGCACCGGGAGTTGGGCCAGGTGATGTACCAGGCAGGCTTGTTGACGGGGGCAAAGTGCCTTGTCCTTGAGAGGAAGCCTTTTGAGCTTTGTCGATTGGCAGCTCTTGGCTGCAGCCGCAGGCCAGCAGTGTGATAGCAAGAAGTGCATAGCGCGAATAGCCCACAGACCAAGCCGTATCACTTTGAGACACTCACCACCCCCTGGAGAACCTCTGGCGATTCAGGACGGTAAATAAAGGAGCAAGCTGGGTGCCTCGCCCTCTCGATTCTGGTGGGGCAGGTGTTTGGCCTGCACTCAAGCCTTGAACAGGTGTCTAGGAAAAGTGCGGCTTAAAGGGCTGCGCGCATTTCGCGTTCGAACATTTGCGCGTACCAGCCGAAATAGTTCTCGCTGGGCGCTTGGCCAAGAATGTGCCAGCGGTTTTTTGCAATATGAGCCCGTTGGTATTCGTCGCCAAGATTGTAAATCGTCGAGACGATTGCAAGATTCTGACGGATTTCAAAACAAGCGACATCCCGGTAAATTTCGCGTCCGATTCGCACGTAGGCGGCGATGTAGTGCAGAACTTCCTTTGGGCTAAGCACAATCTCAAGCGAAGTCTTGAAGTCTCCGAACTTCACGGCTCTTTGTTTCCCGTACTTCTGAACGACGTCGTTGAGCGACCAAACTAATACAGGATTGAATTGCGCAATTCCGTACGTTCGAATTCCGCTTAGTGCGGTGCCGAGATGGCTGCCGTTGTAGGCCGAGGTGAAATAGTCCACGCACTTCCATTTCCAGTAATTCGAGATCTTGGCGTCCATACATTGTTTCACTTCGGGGTTTGCCAACAGCGAATTGAGCATGCGCGATTTCTTCTCAAGATCCGTCTCCCTAAGCTGAACAAATCGATCTTGGATCGCTGTATCGAGGAATCCATTGAAGCTCATTTCGACCACGACAGGCGCGAGGATCTGAATGGGGTCAACGTCGTAGAGCGGAGCAACTTTTTTGATCTCGTCTATCACACCCAACTTATTTAGCTCCGCGAGGATCTTTGGAACGGCTCGATGACCATAACCAAGGACTTTGCGTGTTGTTTCCGGGTCGTTTTGATTGGGGAGATAGGTTTGGTCGAAGAGCAATATGCGCTGGGCAGAGCGTGGAGGTAGTTGCGGGATATTGGTGTTGCGTGTGCCGGACTCGATCAGACGGACTTCCGAGGCGGGGCAGTTTTTGTAGGGTGCTCCATTGAGAAATGGATTGGGAAACGAGCTCTGCGCCTGGGCGGAGGAAGTCGCGAAAGCGGCGCCGATTAGAACTTTGACGATCGTGAAAATTTGCATATCCCTGCCCTGTGTGTGTCGGCATTTGCGGTGCAGGTTTCGGTCCGTCGAATCGTGCTGGAGAGCTATTATAAAGTTGCAGCCGGTATCCCGAGTGGGGTGATTTTTTAAAGGCCGGTGCCCTATTGGGTCGCCAAATAAAAAAAGCGGATGGAAATCCATCCGCTTTCGAGCGACGCCTATTTTGCTGCGCCGCAAATCAAAAAACAAGGAGGTACCTTTAGTGGTCGTGGCGCTCGGGCCAGAGCTGGCGCCAGTCGGTCTGCGGGGCCGTCGACTGTTGGCCAGCGTGGAGGCTTGTGAGCGTGTTTGTCGAAACAACGGTTTGTTCGAGCGCGGTTTCCGCAAGGACCTTTCCGCAGGCTTCGATAATCGATTCGCTATCGAGGCCGTGGTACTTGTAGATCTCGCTTGGGCGACCGCACTTCGAGTGCTTGCGAACGGCAAGCGACTCTTGGCGAATGCCCAACGCTGAACCGATATTGTCGAGAAGGCCTGGCTCACCATCGTGAACCGAAACGCAAGGAACGCGGCGACCCGCGATCACCGCGAGCTCCAAGTTCACGTCGCCGCCATCTTTTGCGGAAACGATGTGAAGGTTGGCGTTGAGTCCCAGACGTTGTTTGAGCACCGCATAGCCATCTTCGTGCGCTTGGACACCCAAGAGGAGGTCCGTGCATGTGACGACGATGACGTTGGCGTAGATGCCGCGACGAAGAAGTGCGTCGCTCGCTTTCAGCGCTTCTGTCGTGAGACTGCCAAGAGCAAAGATGTTCACGACGTTGTCACCGGGCTCGTAGCCAGCGTAACCGCGGTAGTCGACGAGGTAGTATGCTCCTGCCAAAACATCGTGGCGGATCGCCTCGAAGATTTCTTCTTCACCCATCGCTTCAACTTGCGCTTCGTCGACAGCGCCAGCCATCTCAAAGCCGGTCGCAAACAAGGCTTGAGACTGATCGCGCTTGAATCGCAGTTGGCGCTTAAGCGACTGCAGAAACGCTTTCTGTTCTGCTCCGCGCGTGACGCCACGAATGACGACACCTGTGCGTCCTTCGTTGTCGCCCGTCATGTGACGTTTGATCGCGTCGGACAAAATCCAATCCAGCTCTTGGCAGAAGAATGGTTCCCACGTGATCTGGTTCGGAATCTGGAAGTCGGATTTCCAACCGTGTTGTGCACCCTCTGGCGAGAGCGTCACGCCTGAAGGCGTACCCACGCAGATGAAGCTCGATTTCCAGTAGAGGTTGTAGAAGAACTGATCGTGAGCGCGTTTGATGAAGAAGTCATAGACGGTCATCAGCGGGAGAATTGGAATTCCCAAGAACTCACGAATCTTTCCGTACGAA
>CAUJGS010000090.1 GCA_963170185.1 Bdellovibrionota bacterium | reverse complement strand
TAATCAAAGACGGGAAAAAACTTTTTGAAGTCTATGTGAATGGATTTAATGCCCGAGGAACAAGGGTTCAGCGGAAACGAACGAACATCGAATCACTTCGCAAAGCCGAGGTGATCGAGTTCGAGCTGAAGCGCGAGCTTGCGATTCTAAAAGAATCCAAGGTTGATCCACAATGGGAAGAATGGACAGAAGAGTGCCTGAATATAATGAAGGTCACTTACCGCCCCTCTACTCTTTATAGCTATCAGAAGACGCTTGATAAGTGGGTGAACAAACCCTTCAAGGGCAAGGAACTAAAGGACATCACAAAACTTGATGTTCACTCTTTGATCTTCGATGTGATTCACCCAGAAACCACAATGCACACGCGAAAATGGGTTTTAAAGATCATCAAGCGCGTTCTTCAGATGGCTGTGGATCACGGAAAGCTTGATCGAAACCCTTGTAACGGAATGATGGTGAAGGTGCCAGAAACCGAAAAGAAGGTTTTAACCAATAAAGAGGTTGAGATTTTTCTAACGGAAGCCAAGGCAACAAATCATCGTTTCTATCCAATATGGGTTGTGGCTCTTTTTACGGGAATGCGTTCAGGTGAACTCTACGCTCTTAAGTGGTCAGATGTGGATCTTGAGAATGGAACCATATCTGTCTCGAAGTCGTGGAGTTCTAAAAATGGATTCACCAGTACAAAGAACCAAAAGATGCGGATTGTGCCGATCTCGGGCGAGCTTTCGAGTTTTCTCAAAGAGTTGAAACTCGAAATAGGCCCAGAAGAATTTGTGCTTCCGCATCCGACCGAGTGGACTAGGGGTGATGCTGCAAAGGTGTTAAAATGCTTTTGCAAATCAATCCAGATCACAGAGATTCGTTTTCATGACTTACGAGCGACGTTTATCACAAACCTGCTGGCAAGAGGCGAAAGCCTTGCGCGAGTGATGGCGATAGTGGGACACGCCGACATGGAGACACCAAACGTCTATCTACGCAAGGCAGGGATTGAACTCAAAGATGGCACCGAGAGGTTGGGATACAGGCTCCCAGCAATCGTTGCTGCCAATGTTGTTCACTTACGAAACTTACGGAAATAGACAGTGCGTGCTACTGAAAGCTTCTTTTTGCTATTGCTGAGACTTGAGACAGCAATGATCTCAATAACTTGGCGAGTACGGGAGGATCAAAACTCCCTCTCCGCCAAAATTCTGAGCACGTCAAAACAACATGTCAAGCGGACCCGGAGCATGTCCACGGTGTAGTTGAAATTTGAAGGTTGGGTGGCTTCCCTAAGGGATCTTGAATGTCCGATTAGATTTTTCCGCAAATTCTTCGAGAGTCCACCGCTAAACAAACCCAAGTGGCAAGGACAAATGGTACTGTTAAAATAGGCAAGCCCGTACCTCGCAATGCCCAGGCAAGAATAATTTGAATAATCATAGCGAAAGCAATCCCAAGAATGGCAAATAACTTCTGGTGCTTCTTCATCGTTAAGGCAGCGCCAAGAGCAACGCTTGTGAGTATGGGGTTGTATCCCCAAAGTCCATTTATAACTTGCGCCTTAGGGAAGCTGAATACTATTGCAACAATGAAGCTTATGATTCCGCCAATGCCACTCCAAATAACAAACCGTTTTGAAGTGAAGAAAAGTGCGATAAAAATAAGAAAACCAGACAGCAAACTGTTGATTAAAAAAATTTGCGAAAATCCTTTTAAGAATCCATCGGCACTGCCGAACTCGATAAGGGGTGTTGGACTTGGCTGCGCGCTGTTTAGAAGGAATATGTCGCTCAGTGCAAACGCGAGCCATGTGAGCAAGACAAAGGGAAGGGTGAGCACTGGGATGTCGTGTTTCTTCAAGCGGGCCGACAAAAACTTCGTTGTTGGCACACTCAAGAATGTTAGAGCAGCCAGCAAAATCCACATTGACGCTGTCGGCTCAAAAAACGTCGGTATGGCGATTCCAATCAAAAAGGCATTGTATCCCCAAAGCCCCTGCTCAACCGAGTGTCGATCATAACTGAACATGATCGCCGTTAAAGTAGAGATAATAAGGCCTGTGATAGCGCCCAAGGCTATTGAGGCATTGGCCGATTCAGCGGCGCCAATCAGCACCGCAACCAAAAAGAAGAAACCCGTCCATCTGTTTGAAGACAAAAAAACTTGAGAAGATCCGCGTAAGACGCAAATGAAGAAACGCAAAATATCCGGTTTTAAGTTAGGTCCAACCACCGCGGAGTTTTATTGTAATCTAGAGGTGAGCGTCCATGAAAAAGTGGACACTTCCTGCGCATTAAACTCCGAACCCCGGCATGACTTTAGATGTGTGCCGATCGCTTGCACAATAGCACTTATCTAATGACGATTTACAGGGCCGCCCGGCAGATTCGGTGAATGTCCTTTAAGCCGCTTTCGAACCATCGATTTTTTGCCAGCCAAATGTTGTTGCGTGGCGAAGGATGCGGCAGCGGAAGATAGCTCGGCAGATACTCGCGCCACGCCTTGACCGTCGTCGTAAGATTGGATTTTCGAGACTTTCCCAAGTAAGTCGCTTGAGCGTACTGCCCCACGAGAATGGTCAGCTGAATTCCGGTCATGCGCTAGAGAAATCGATCATGCCTGGGCTACCTTCAATCAAGTTCCATACGCTGAGAGCGTGTTTTGCGACACAGCTCATCAGAAATGGAGTCCCGCCGATCCAGATTCAAAAAATCTGTGGCTGGCGCGATCTTGAAACCATGCAACGGTATATCCGACTTGCCGGGATTGAGGTGAAGGGGTGTGCGTTTCGACAGCTTGATAGAAAGCTATGGGAATTAAAGGTGAGGGCCCCGACAGGCGGTTATCGTTTCTTCTACGTCATGCTGACTGCGGATCACCTGCATGTTTTGCACTCGTACAAGAAACAAGGCCAGAAGGCTCCGCCGAAAGAACTCGCTGTCGCGAAGAAGCGACTAAAGGAGATTTCAAAGTGAAAACCAAATCTGTAAGCCTCGCCAGTATTCAAGAAACGCCGAGCCGCCTGAGTGCGACGACATCCTAGGGGCCAAACGGCGTCCGTCTCAAAATGAGACGGTGGGAAATGGTGTTGAAACTTTGTCCGGTGTTCATGATGGTGTTCGCTGGGGCTGGCTCGGAGATGGCTCGCTTGCGATTTAGCTTGTCGCCGTAAGACCGAGCTTGGGCTTGTAACTTGCTCCTCCCTCTTGTCTCAGGGTTCAGGGGGAAACGTGGTTAAGATTCGATTTTCGTCGCCAGTTCTGGTGGTTGTTCTTTTCGCCGTGACGGGTGTCCTTTTTCAAAACTGCTCTCCGGGATTCAATGTTGCCGATCAAACAAAGGCACTCTCATCGGAAGGCCTGCCTACAGGCACAGGACAACAGTCCGAGCAACAACCGATCGTTCTAAGCCAGGATGCCACGATCTCAACTCAGAGGTTTGCCTGCCCAGAGCCTCAGTATCGAAACTTCCAATGTATCGACAAAATTCTTCGAACCTCGGAGAGTCGCGAGTACGCGGTGCGCTTTCGTTGGAATCGCGTGGGCCTAGAAGCTCTCAGCAGCGGCACGGTGATCTGGGTTTTAGGCGGTGATGGTCGACGCCAATGGCGCGTGATCGAACCCAACACGATCCCGACTCAAGATTACTTCGACACGAGTTTGAAAATTCGCAGTGTGGAAATCGAGTTCTTGGATGATCCAAAAGTCAGCACCGGCGGTGCTGGATATTGGGTTCACGGCGGAGGCTATTATTCGGCGGCCTCAGCTTACTTGGAAGCCGTGAAATACGTCGCCGCCAATTTAAAGGTTGGCACCTTTATGAATCACGTCGGTGGCAGCAACGGAACTATGGTTGCCGCTTACGCGCTCTCGCACTTTAACGTCGGCTCGTTGGTCGATCGTTTTGTTCTTCACGCCGGGCCGTTTCTTCCAAACCTTGGAGACGCCTGCAACCCGACGCACTTCGCAAGTTTCAATAAGAGCCCGCAGATGTTTACACAAATCAAAAATCTCCTAGGAACCTGGAGTTTCCTCGATCCGAACCGAGACGTCTGCGGTGGTGGCAATGAAATCGCCTATAGAAACTCCGTCCTAAATGGCGCCTTGAGCGTGTATCCGCGAAATGGAATTCACGTGGTCATGGGTGCACGCGAAGCAACGGAAGGTTTTGGCGACTGGATTCTTCTCTCGAATCTTCAATGGCATTCGCAAGTCCAAGCCGCAGACAAAACACGAGCGGTTTATGCCGATCTCGGACACGCTATGCACTGGGATTCCGTAAGAACCTACGCGGCTCTTCGCAAACCAAGCAGCATGGGGTTTCCACCGTCTCTCACCTTCTCGACGACTGAAAATGGCCCGGCCGTGTCGCAGATTTCTGTCGACTCGAGAGTCTATGGAAGGATTCAAGGTATCGATGCCTCTTCGGCAATGGGCTGCATGCAGCTTGAAGCTGAGTTTTCAAAATGCGACGACCCGAACAACTGGACCGCATTTCCAAATGGCGATTGGGTCTACATGAATGGTGTGTGGAGATACTCGTTTATCCCCTCGCAAGTCGGAATTCGCCCAGGCTCTGTCTACAAAGGCTTTAACGTCAACACGAGAACCGGGCAGCGCACGCCAACCGTGACGATTCGTATCGCTCCGTGAAGAGAGATTTATTCAGAGAAATTTTCCCATAGTTATTAGTGAGATGTTCTGAATGAGCTCGTTTGTATCCATAAAGTAGTTTGGATAACTCGCTTCAAGTTTTTTTAGGTCTCCAGTATTCACCAGCACCACGTTAATTTGCTGATCCTCAAAATGCCTTGTCTCAAGATCGAGGTATTTCTGAGCGGCTTCAGCAAACTGATTTACCGAGTAGGCCTCCAAAGAAATCGTATTTTCACGTGAGTTAAGAAGAATTAGGCTGTAATGCCCCCTTCTCCCCGGTGCACCACTCTTCGAAATGGTTTTGTATGCTTTCGTATAGACGCTGAGATTCTCTACAACCTGAAGCTCCTGAATTGCCTTTTTTGCCTTTGCGAGAAGCTGGTCTTTTTCTAGAAGTCGGTGCTCATCTAAAACGGGTTGATTCTCCTTCATCGCAAATACCGAGCTCAGCAATTTGAAAAAATCGAGCCATGCCTTATTTCCGTGTCCAGATTTGAACGAACTATTCTTTAGTGTTCCGAAGACCTCGACCCCGGTTGCCCAGATATGCTGAAGCTGGGATCTCAGCTGAATTTCCAGAAATAAGTTCGGCGTCTTTTCAACTTTGTAGACAAGATGTATACTTCGATAACCGTCTTTTTTCGGTTTCTTGATATAGTCATCCAGTGCCGCGAGGTGATGTCGTTTGGATGACGAGCTTTTGTAGACATCTAAGAGCCTATAGACATCTTCGGCATTTTTTAAAATTGACCGGAGGCCTCCGATGTCTTGCATCGCCGAAAGGCGCATCGTTTTGTGATTCGACAATTTTAAAAGTATCGACGGCGTTCTTTTTAATCTTTGCGCGACAGTGGCTTGCTCGCAAATTTTCTGACTTCGCTCTCGCAATACTTTTGCAAACGCGTTGAGGGGGACTGCGTGGTAAGC
>CAUJGS010000089.1 GCA_963170185.1 Bdellovibrionota bacterium | reverse complement strand
AATGAAGACGCACGCGCAGCAATTCTCCGCGGCGTTAACGTTCTTGCAAACGCAGTAAAAGTGACGCTTGGACCAAAAGGTCGCAACGTCGTGATCGAAAAATCTTTCGGCGCTCCGCTCGTCACTAAAGACGGCGTGACTGTTGCGAAAGAAATCGAAATCGAAAACAAATTCGAAAACATGGGCGCGCAGATGGTGAAAGAAGTCGCTTCGAAAACGAACGACGACGCCGGTGACGGTACCACGACTGCGACTGTGCTTGCTCAAGCGATCTTCCGCGAAGGCGTGAAAATCGTGACAGCTGGTCACAACCCAACTCAAGTAAAACGCGGCATCGACAAAGCGGTTGCGACTGTTCGCGACGAGCTGAAAAAAATGTCGAAGCCAGTTAAAGGCGAAACTGAAATCGCTCAAGTTGGCGCGATCTCGGCTAACAACGATCCGGAAATCGGAAAGATGCTCGCAGACGCGATGGCGAAAGTCGGTCGTGAAGGCGTTATCACGGTTGAAGAGTCGAAAACTGCTCAAACTGAACTCGACGTTGTCGAAGGTATGCAGTTTGACCGTGGTTACCTCTCTCCTTACTTCGTGACAAACGCAGAGCGCATGGAAGCAGTTCTTGAGAACGCTTACATCCTTATCTTCGACAAAAAGATCTCGTCGATGAAAGACATGATCACTGTATTGGAAGGCGTTGCGAAACAAGGTCGTCCACTTTTGATCATCGCGGAAGATGTTGAAGGCGAAGCGCTTGCAACTCTCGTTGTTAACAAACTTCGTGGCACTCTCCACGTTTGCGCGGTTAAGGCTCCTGGTTTCGGCGATCGTCGTAAGGCGATGCTCGAAGACATCGCAATCCTCACTGGCGGAACAGTCATTTCGGAAGAAATGGGCCGCAAGCTTGAGCAAGCGACTCTTGCAGACCTTGGCGTTGCAAAGCGCATCGTTATCGACAAAGACAACACGACTGTTATCGACGGTTCGGGCAAGAAAGCGGACATCACTGCTCGCGTTGCTCAAATCAAAGCGCAAGTTGAAGAATCAACTAGCGACTACGACAAAGAAAAACTCAAAGAGCGTCTTGCGAAACTTGCTGGCGGCGTAGCTGTCATCCACGTTGGTGCGCCTTCTGAAGTTGAAATGAAAGAAAAGAAAGCTCGTGTAGAAGACGCGTTGAACGCGACTCGCGCTGCTGTTGAAGAAGGTATCGTTGCGGGCGGCGGAACAGCTCTTGTTCGCGCTTCGGAAGCAATCGATCCAACTAAGTACGACGAGAACGAACGTTGGGGCGCGATGATCATCAAGCGTGCTTGCGAAGAGCCTCTTCGTCAGATCGCTTTCAACGCGGGTCTCGACGGCGCGGTTGTTCTTGAAAAAGTTCGCGGAACAAAAGCTGGTTTCGGTTTCAACGCTTACTCGGAAGAGTACGAAGACCTTCTCAAAGCTGGCGTTATCGATCCAGTAAAAGTCGTTCGTTCGGCTCTTGAGAATGCAGCGTCGGTTTCGTCGCTCATGCTCACGACTGAAGCGATGATCGCAGAAGCTCCTAAGAAGGACGCTCCGGCGATGCCAGCAGGCCCAGGCGGAATGGGCGGAATGGACATGATGTAATTTCAGTCGAACAGACTGAATTGACGTCTAGAAAGGCCCAAGCGGAAACGCTTGGGCCTTTTGTTTGAAATGGACGTTGGAGCCAGCTCCTCATCAGAACTGGTAGATGATGCCAGCTCCCAAAGACGTGTGGCGCTGCGAGAGCGTTGTCGCCGATTCGACACGTGTTCCGGTGCCAGAAATATTTGAGCTGTAGAGCGCGAAGTCCAAGGCGACGCGTGCCTTTAGATTTACGGCGATCTGACGTTCGACGAAGAGGTTGAACTCATTGATCGTGTTGCTCGAGCTGCTTCCGGAAGTGACCGGAGATTCCGAAAGTTTGGAGAAGAGGGTCATGATGAATTCGCCGCCGACCGCCCATTCTTTGAAATCGGAAAGCGGGAAGTAAAGACCCAGGCCGAGGAGATAGCCGTTGTAGTTCACGGTTGTGAAGCTTTCCGGTGTCGAGTCGTCGACGAACATTCGGTAGTAGTTGATGCCGGCTTTTAGCTGGAACTTCGGTCCGAAGAATTCGTCGCGAATGAGGAAGTTGTAACCAAGTGCCATCGAGTACTTGCTCATGGCGTGATTGAGCGTCGAAGGCGAGGATCCGCCGCGTGGGTTGGATGCCGATAGGATGCCTTGTGTAACGTCGGCAAGAACGCTCCACTGCGGGTTTAGCCAGAGCTCGGCGTTGATCCCAAGCATCGGAAAGAAGTCGGACTTGGCATCGAGTGAACCGACGCCGTTTAGGTTTGTGCTACCGGTGTAAGTGCCGAGCGAGGCTTTGATTCCGACCTGTCCAAATGCGGGTGGTTTAATTGGCAGCCATTCTTTGGCTTGTTCTCCGAAGGCGACGTCGGCGTCGGCGCGATTTCGGATGTCGGTGCTCGAGCCGGGCGAGAGAGACTGCGCTTCGCCGTATTCCACCGGGTTTACGCCGGCGATCTTGGCGAGGCGTTGAATGGCTCCACGTTCCTTTTCCGAAGTGATCACGCCGAAGCTAAGTGTATCGTCAACCTTTAGAACTCGAACTTGGCCGAGAATTTCTTTTTCGGTGGAAATGAGAATGCCGAATTTTGGGTGACGATTTTCAGAGATAATTTGAATAACCGATACGGACTGATCGACACGAATTCCGTCGGCTTTGCCAAGGTTGAGTGTGACACGTGTGCCTTGTCGACTCAGGATCAAGCCGTCGTAGGGAATCGTGCGCACAAGCCGTTTGTACATATTTGCGGTTACGGCCTTCACGTCGGCCAATTCGTAGCGAGCGTGATCGCGGATCATTTCTTGCGCGATCATTCGGCCATCGGTCTTCATGAAAAGACTGAGGCGAATCGCAAGGCCCGACGGTCCTCGCGTGATCACCGGAAGAATTGCGGCGTCGGCCTCGTTTCCAGAAAGAGCGGCTTGTACTTGTTTGGGGGAGTCTTCGAGTTCAAGCGGCGTGGCGGGAAGCGATGTGATTTTCGAATCGGTGAATTCCCATCGGTGAGAAGACTTTACGAGTTCAACGATGAGGTTTTCGACTGGGCGTGCGTAGATGCCGTCGGTGTTGTCGCTAGCGGGAAGAACGGTGATTTTTCGGATCGTCAGGCGTTGATCGACCGCACTTGTGTAGGCGGCACCTTGTTGCTGCTTGGGGAGTTCAGAGGTGTTTTGTGCAAGCGCGACGTGCGCGTAGAAAATCTGAACCAGCGAGACGCTCAGAGTGGCCGTTGCGAAAGCTACGTTTTTCGAAAATCGCCTCGTGATCCACATCGACATAAGTCCTAATCCCGGCTGTGAGAACGTCAGATCGCATCCATCGACGCAGTGTGTGTGGTTGCGACATCTTGATTGTGCCGAGATACGCGGTTTCTCTCAAGTTTTCCTATGAAAGCCGGGCGGTGGTCTCGTCAAGTTTCCTTGGGGGAAGGCCGATGAAGTCTCGATGGAAAAGCGAATGGAAAAGTCTGGCGTAGCTTTACCTTGGTGGCCTCTGGCCGCCGTGGTTACGGCCCTTGTCTTTTCGCAGCTCGCGCACGGTCAGACGGGAATCGACCCCAGCTCGGCATTGCTGCTGAACTCCGGAAATAGAACATCCACCGAGCGTCCGGCTTCGGGTCAGGACACGCGTCTGGATTCTGGTCGTTATACGACAAGGCCTCGTGAGCGCGCGGAACGCTCGACGATTGTCCAGCCGGCACCGACTCCGGCACCTGTTCGTCGTACAACTCCGGCCGTTAATCCCACGCCCGCGCCGACTCCGGTGGAAGTAACGGTGGAACCTTCTGATGAACAGGGGACCGTTGTCGTGCCGATCAGTGATCCATCGAGTGCGGAAGAGGCGGGACGTGTGATCGAGGGACGAAAAGAGGGCTTGCTCGAAATCGGGTTTGGCGCCGGTTACCTCTACGAGAATTCATCGAGTTCTTACAGCTATCGCCACTATTCGATGGCTGCTCCTGTGTACTCGGTCGACGCGAAAGTCTGGTTAAGTTCGGAGTTCGGCGTCGGTGCTTCGACATATTCCACTATGGGAGCGACGATTTCCGATGGTACGCGTGATCTCGCCGCGACACGAGCCGAGATCGCCGCCGGTTTGTTCTACAGAAAACATATTTCCGATGAGAGAGTTTTTCTGATCGGTGTGGAGTTCCAGGATCAGCAGTTGCGGATTCCGACCGATGCAACGACTCGCCTCAAGTTGAGAACGACCGGCGTGCGGGTGTCCGTTTTGGGTTATTGGGATCGCTGGCGATTGGGGTTCTCCGTCGCGCCGAAGTTAGATCACGAAGAGACGTCGGATGCTGGTACAAGGTCGGGCACTTCGGTTGAGGCTTACCGTGTGGGATTTGAAGTCGGTCGTCGTTGGACGTTTAACTCGACCAACGCGATGTACGTGCGTCTGCGGCACGATGTGGAGCAGGTTTCCTTCAGTGGTCCAGCTACTAGCCCAGATCGCGTGACCGGAGCGACACCGGACGGTGTGGGTGTAACCAGCGGCACGACCGTCATCCAGTTTGGCTTCGAATGGGGTCAGTAGATTTCTGCTAGGAAGACAACCTAGGTACAATTAGAACATGATTCGTTTATTGGTCGTCGATGACGCTCCTTTTGTGCGAGAGATCGTTCGGCACGCGGTCCGTGGCACCGAAATCAAAATCGTCGGTGAAGCTGAAAATGGAACCGAGGCTGTCGAGAGAGCCTTGGCGCTAAAGCCTGATGTCGTATTGATGGATATCGTATTGCCCGAGAAAAACGGAATCGAAGCGAGCCAGGAGCTACTCGCTCTTGAGCCGGATATTCGGATCGTCGCGTTTTCTACCAACGATTCAGACTCTCTGATCGTGAAGGTATTGGATGCCGGGTGTGTCAGTTTTATTGCGAAGCCATTTCAGGCGGAAGAGCTTGTGGCCGCAATACGACAAGCGGCACAGGGAAGATCGAAGAAGGTCAGCTTAGGTTGAGGTGAGGGATGTCAGAGATGTTCGCTGCGATTAAAACGGTTTTATTTTCGGTGCTGTTTTTGATGGTGCTTCAGATGAAGTGGGATGGCGAGACGCTGGAAACTCATTCAAGGAATTGGATCTATCGCTCGCAGGCGGGTGAGCAGCTTCAACACGTGGCTTCGGGCTTGGTAAAGGCCTCGCGCGAAGGTTGGGAGTGGCTTCAGGATCAGATAGCATCCGCGCCCCGACCTCTAGAAAGAGATCGAGACGCGCGCCGATGAAGCGTTAAAAGTTCTCCGGAAATTAGCGAACGGACTGGCGGCCATTTGCTCCGCGTGCAGCAGCCGCTTCAGCGACTTGCGCTGGAGTCGAGTTTGCGTCGCGATCGCCTTGGTGGCGAGCCGTGTTGCACGTGGCTTTGCGTTCGACCTGATCCTTCTTCCAGGCTTGTGTGCCTGGCATGTTCGGATCTTGTCCCTGAATCGCCGCTAGCTCTCGAGCATTTCTCTTAGATACCGACATCACCGCGGCACCTTCTGCCATCTGGGTAAATGCCATTGTGCAGGCAAGAGCCATCATTAAGCGAATCATGCGAACCTCCTCATCGGTTTCAGTCGAGAGCTGTTGTCTCGACGACGTTCACCTAAGAGCTAATACGAACTTCGTGCCGAACTCGCCAAAATGAGACGGTTGTAAATATCAATAAAATCAATATGTTGAGATGTATTCAAGGGGCTTATGCCAGGCGCCAGTCCAAGCGCGCGGGCCAAGGGCGCTTAAGGGCACACGGGTGTCTCAGCCTTAGACAGGCCTGGCGTTTAATTTCTTGGAGACGAAAAAACCCACGGGGGAATCCGTGGGCTCTACAGTGCACGAAGGGAATGCACAGGTTCAAATCCGTCTCAATTTGAGACGTTTACTGAACGATATCGCCGGGGTTTGCGCGTCGACCAGGGTTGATCGGCGTGCCGTCTGGGTTGATATCCGGCGTGGTATCAAAGCCGAGACTTGAATCGGCGTCCTTGAAACACGCACCCGTCTCGCAAGGGATCCCGCGCGAGAGGAACTGCGCATTCATAACCTGAGGATTTGCCATGCGTGCGAGCTCGCTTTGGCATTTGGGATCGTCGCAGTTGTAGGCGCCGTCTTGAGCCAACGCGGAACTAAAGCTCACAATCAAGATCAAGAATGTGAAAATGGCTTTCATGATTACCCCTTCTTCTTCTCTTACATATTCATTTCGGAAGTAGCTGGCGCGATAATGTCGAGCAGGTTGTTAAACGTGCTCGCAACTTGCGTCGCCACAGCCGGACCGTCGTTACTCTCAACCTTGTTGATGTCACCGTTTGCTTTGTAAGTCACTGCAATCGTGCCTACCTTCGGACGCGTGATTTGAGCCGGACGACCAGTTCGTTCTTCATATTTGATCTGAACTTCTTTTTTGGCCTGATCCACGATCGTAGCGATACGTCCGCGTTGATCATAGGTGAGTCGCACGGTTTGACCGTCGGAGTTCTGTGCCGCCGCGAGATTGCCACGTTGATCGTAGTTGAAGGTGGTGTCGCGTTTCTTTGCGACCTTACCTTTTGAATCAAAGAACTCGGTTGTGACTTTTGAAACCTTGTTAAATGGATTCTTGTACTCGTAAACCATGCGAGTCGACGCCGTGGACTTTTCTTTAACGAGTCCGTTTGCGTAGTAATCGTATGAGGTCGTTTGAGCATTACGTTTGATTGAAGTCGGACGACCGAACTCGGGGTGATAAGTCACATCGAGAGTTTCAGTCATCGAACGATTTAGGACGCGCGAGAGATACTTGCGGCCGTCAGCTCGAGTTTTTAACCAAAACTCAAAGCGAGCTTCGTTTTTAATTTCGTTTCCGCACTTCTTAACGGCCGTCGACCAGAAGTGATCTTTCGGGTTCGCTTTATCGGAGAAGTATTCGTAGGTTTCCTTACAAGCCGGTTCGCCGCCAACCGCGCGGTCGGTGAACGAAGTCACCCAGTCGTTCTTCTGATTATAAGTCAGTGCCTTGAACGATTTGTCGGGGAAGGTCATCTTCGTCAGATTGTGGTTGTCGTCGTATTCGTAAAGATACGTGTTTTTCCACTGGTTCTTGGCTTCGATGAGGTCTTCGCCCTTGTACTTGTACTCGACTTTGATATTCCCGGGGCCAGTGATATCTTTCACGCGTTTTGTCGGATAGAACGTGAAGGAAAGCTTCTTCCCGGTGTTGTCGACGGCCTCACGCAAGAGATCGCCGTTGTAGTTGAACCGCAGGAAGTTTCCGTTCTTGTCGGCCATGCTGACGAGACGGCCGGTCGAGTTGAACTTCTGAACAGTTCCATCTGCGAGAGTGCGGGAGTACTGGCTGCCATCGAACTCGATCTTTTCGACTTCGAGATTATCCGAGACGAAGACTGTTCCTTTAGACGTGCCCGGTGTCGAAACGCCGGCCTGCTTGGCCCAATTCGCGCGGAGATTTGAATTGTTCATTAGCTGATCACGGAGAATCGTGATGGAGGATTC
The DNA here is from genome assembly GCA_963170185.1 of Bdellovibrionota bacterium. GTDB lineage: Bacteria > Bdellovibrionota > Bdellovibrionia > Bdellovibrionales > JAMPXM01. Next base: position 11,549 of record CAUJGS010000089.1, on the reverse strand, counting down.
TCCTGAGTTGGGATTTGTTTTTTTGTAGTAGGCAATGATGGCATCGACGGTTTTGCTGAGCGAATTGCCACCCGCGCCTTGCGGGCGGAAAGTAATCTCTTGTCCGGCGCCACATTCTTGCAGTTTCAGGTGTCCTTCCGGATTTTTTGTGAGGCTTGTCTCGAAATCTGAACACCAACCGAAGCCGAACATTCCGTTAAAGACAGAGCGGCTATTGTAAGTACGCTGCACACGCAATGCGTATCCGGAGCCCGTGATTTGGATATCAATCCAAGATTCAGTGTAGTTCGCGTTCTTCATGTCGACAGTGGCACGCGCTTGCGAAAGGCCTGCGAACGTCGATCCGACGATCAATGCCGTGAGCAAAACAGCTTTCGTGGACTGCGCAAGGGATTTGCGTCTCGAGTTTCCGATCATTTCCTATGTCCCCCAACCATCCAATGGCTTACACCTTAATCTTAATGATTTTCCGCATGGCGATACCACCCAGAAATTGCAGGCCTAGCATTGCTACAAGTGCAATTAGGCCTAGAGTCGTGTTGAAGAGCGGCTGTACGTACGCGGGATCTAGCGAATAAAACACGAGAAGCAATACAAACGGGATCAGAACGATGATGGTTCCCTGCGCAACACCTTGCGCTGTAAGGGCTTCAATTTTTTTCTCGACCTTTTGCCGTTCACGGACGACCTCGACGATCGTCTTAAAGGTTTCTCCCATATTACCGCCGGTCTCTTGCAGGATGTTCACCGATGTCACAAACATCTGCACGTCTTGCCGAGGAATACGAGTGCCGAGATCGTTGAGAGCTTCTTGAAGACTGCGTCCGATACGGATCTGAGAAAGCACGAGGCCAAACTCCTGACTGATGGGATTAGCCAGGTTCATTTGAATGCGCTCCATCGACTGCTGTACAGACAAGCCGGCTTTCACACCGTTTGCCATCATAGTCATGCCGTCGACCATCTGGTCGACAAACTTTCCACAGCGCTGATTCCACAACGCCTGCATGACAAACTTTGGAACTGACCACATGGCGATCGTGAAAACGGCACCAAATATCAGTCCGGCAGAAATGTTTGGCCAGGCCATGATGAAAACCAACGCACCGACGCCAAAGCTTGATGAGAGCATCATCATGGTGACTTTGCTGCGATCAGTTTCAACAAACATGAGTTCCATATAACGAAGAACTTCTTCGCGTTGTCCGAGACTTCGGCGGTGAAGCCAGCCAAGAATTTTGTCGGCCCATAGGTAAGAGAGATAGAAGGCCATCCCTCCAATCGAGGGTAGCATGATCCAGTCGTTGGCAAGGACAGCGTTCATCGCCCACCTCCACTGACTTTCTTGGGATCAACCGCGGCGGCCGGCGCTTTCGGAGCTTGCACCGCCGGTGTCGCATTCCCTTGGTTCGAGAAGAGAGATTTTGGAATAATGAGTCCACGCTTTTCAAAGGTCTCGATACATTTCGGAATTAAACCGGTGGCCTGGAATTCACCCACGATTTTTCGATTTTTATCGAAACCTTTTTCGACAAATCGGAAGACCTCTTGCTGAGTGACGACGTCGCCCTGAATGCCTTGTACTTCGGCGATGCTGATAAGTTTCCGTGAACCGTCCGCGAGGCGCTGAATCTGAATGATAAGATTCACGGCTTTAGAAATCTGTTCGCGTATCGCGGCTTGCGAAAGGCCTACGCCGGACTGCATGCAAAGACTTTCGATACGGGCGATAGCTTCTTTGGGGTTATTGGCGTGGGTCGTGGTCATCGAACCGTCGTGACCGGTCGACATGGCTTCGAGCATGTTGAGGGCCGCGCCGTCACGGGTTTCGCCGACGACGATACGGTCAGGACGCATACGAAGGGCGTTGCGCACAAGATCGCGAATTGAAACCGCACCCGTTCCCTCCATATTGGCCGGCCGGGTTTCCAATCGCACGACGTGGTCTTGTTGCAGCTGAAGTTCGGCCGCGTCTTCGATTGTCACAATACGTTCGTTAGCCGGAATGAAGCTAGAGAGCGTGTTCAAAAGAGTTGTTTTACCGGAACCGGTACCGCCCGAGATGATGACGTTCATCTTATTGGCGACGCAGATTCTTAAGAACTCCATCATATTTGGTGTGCAGGCGTTCCACTCTTTAAAATACGTTTCCGGACTGATGGAGCCTTTTCGAAACTTACGAATCGTGACAGCGGGGCCGTCGATCGCAAGCGGCTCGATAATGGCGTTCACACGTGAGCCATCGGGAAGACGGGCGTCGACGTATGGAACGGACTCGTTAATTTGTCGTCCCAGCGGAGAAACGATTCGCTCGATGACTTTCCGTAAATGGAAGTTCGATGTAAACTTCGTGGGGCTTAGCTGAACAAGACCGTTTTTTTCGATATAAATTTTCTGGTGACCGCAGACCATGATCTCCGTCACCGCTGGGTCGGCGAGCAAATCCTCGAGGGCGCCGAGACCTAAAGCTTCGTTTAGAACCTCTTCAATAATCTTCGCACGTTCGTCTCGTCCAAGGCCGGGCGACTCTTTGTCGACAAGAGTCGCGATAACGGCGTTGGTTTTTTTCTTGAGCTCGGCTTCTTTTTCTGGATCACCTTGGGTGTCGGTGACACCCTTTTTTAAATCCATCGCCTTGATCAATTCGTTGTGCACGGTGATTTTCAACGCCGTTCTTGGATCGAGGTTCTTAAGTCCCTTTGCTTTATGAGGACTGGCGCTGACTTCGACCTTTGCCGGCTCCTTGCTTACGAACTTCAATGAGGGCTTGGTCGCGACTTTCAGCTGCTGCAAGAGTCCGCCGGTAAGTCGTCGAACGATGTCGAAGTGCGCGGCTGCGACAGCCGATTTCGGAGCGCTGATGACAAAAGGTGCCGAGCGCGCCACCGAACCCAGTACAGTAGCGTCGTCTTGGGGAATCACGCCGAGAACTTGTTTGCGCAGAGATTGGCCGATTGCTGCTGGAGCAAGTCCCGCGGGGCCGGCCTTGTTGATCACGACCTGCAAAACGTCCGTCGGTAAGTTAGCCGCAAGAAGCTCAGTCATGAGTCGCATTGTCTGGTTGACCGCCAAGACTTCGGGCGCCGTGACAAGCAAAAGAGCTGTCGTTCGCTCGATCACTTGATTTTGAATCGGGCCGAGTTGGTTACCGAAGTCGATCACGATATAGCGAAATACGTTCGAGAGATTTTCGATTTGCTTGGCAATCTGCTCGGGTTGTCCGCCAAGTGTTTCGTCGCGGCCTCGTACGGCTGCGATGTAACCCATTTGAGTTCCGGGAAGAAATGTCGCAAGGGAATTCAAAACTTGTGGAGTAATGGAGCCGTTGAAGGCTGCAAGTTCCGCGACGGTTTTTACCTCGCGTGTCCCAAGGATAAAGTTCTGATCACCACAGCTCTGTGAATCGAGATCGATAAGAAGAGAGGGTTGTTTCATCTCGGCGGCAAAAGCGAGAGCAAGGTTGGCGCTAAAAACGCTCTTCCCCATGCCGCCTTTTCCGCCAGTAACGCCGATAATGAAGGAGTTCGGATTGACCGCCATATCAACTTCTTATCGGCACAAAATGGGACGGATTTAAGTCCTGAAACCCTTAAATCGCATCCGGTTCTGTTTTTAATCGCGAATTTTGAACTTCGACTTGATCTTCTCTGAACCTTGGCTGGCGCTGACCTTGATCATAGGCGTGACGAAGACCACGAACTGGCTCTGTTTGCGCGTAAACTGCTTAGAGGCGTAAAGGGAGATTAGGGGATTTTGAACCGATTGCGGAAGCTTGTTATAGGCCGTATTGCTGGAGTTCAAAATCAAACCACCGATCGCCGCGCTCTGTCCGCTTCGAACCGTGACTTTGGTATTGACCAAGCTAGTAGAAACAATCGGTTGGCCGGCATTCATATCAACCAGCTGAGACATCCCGAAATTCATCGCCATCTCAATGGCGTCTGAACGTGGGTTGTTGATCTTGGCCCCGATTTCCGCAGAAATCCCGATCTTGGCCTTGTTGGAAGCCGCATTGTTGGTTGCGGCGGAGAACACGGTGTAAGGGATCTCTGTTTCGTTTGAGATCTTGCCCGTCGATCCGTCTGTCACGAGGAGGGTGGTGCTTTCTAAGACACGTGCGTGGCCGTGTTCCTTTGCCCAGTTGAGCTTCGGCAAGAGGTTCGAGATCACCGCCGTGATCGACGAGGTGATTCCACCAGGCGATCTTGCATCGCTGCTAATGGTGACGCCCGAGTTGTCGCTGATCTCTGGAGTAAACTGGAAGCGGAAACCTTTTGTATAACTCTTCGAAAGCTCGACAAAATGGACGACGATCTGAATGATTTTGGCCGGTTCTTTAGGAGGAGCGTCGCGAACGCGGATCAAGTTCAAGACGAACTCTTTTTTGACCTTGATGATCGTTCCTTCTTTTTCACCGGCTTCTTTGATCATGTCCGGAACGTACATCTGTGCGATCTGAACAGCGCGCTCCATTTCCTTTGCGTCACCGACGGTTCCTTCAAGGATGAACTTGTCGTTGATGGGGTTGACGGTGATTTCCGGGTTATTGATGTGATTGACGATCAGCTGTGCGATCTTTCGCTGCGCCACCGGACTCAGCGTCACGAGACTCGATGCTTGAGCGTCACCGTACTGTGCAACGACGGCGAGAATACGGCTGAGGTCGCGCGGCAAAAGAACTTGACCGTCAACAACGACACGGTTGTTGATGATCTTAACCGTGATACCTTCGATATCGGCAAGAAGCGCGCGCATTTCGCGGACAACCTTCGTGAGGTTGGATTTCTTCACATCGAGGTAGAATTCGTAGAGGCGGTTATTGTCTTTATCCGTGACGGTAAGGGTCGCGAAACCCTCTTGAGTCGCTTGGAACAAAAGAATGTTGCGATCGCTGTCTAACGACAGCCGCGACACTTTCTTGTAATCGCCCTTGAACTTTGCACCAGGTGGGAGAAACGGAAGTTTTTCTTGATGCTCGACACCGATGAAAAGGCCAATGGGTTTTTGTCGTTTAGGATCGATGCGATTCGCTTCGAGCTGTTCCTTTTCGGGCTCGTCCGCCGCGGCTGATGTTTGAAGTGGTGGCGGTGTGGCGGATTGCGCTGTCGCCACCTTTGTTTCGAAAAGCAGGCAGCCGAGAGTGAGTAGGAGTACAAATGATCGCGACGCGAACAAGGCAGCACCCGGGCTCGCGGCGGATGCCGTGACCACTTTGTCGATGCATTTTTTAGTTCGCGAAACTTGGCTCATCATAACTCCCTAAAGTTTCCTCTTCGTTGAGGCTGAGGAGGCGCGGGTCGAGCTGGTTGAGTAGGCGCCATCGTCGGGGCCTTCGGCGTGCTCATACCAGGAATTGGGGCTGCCATTCCTTCTGGTGAAGCTGGTGTTCGCATCATGACGTTTCGTCCGAGAAGATCTTCAACCACAGTTGTTTTCACGGGAACTGCGAGACGGTCGTTCGGATGGCGTAGAGTCGTAAAGATACTACCAGGCGCCGTCGCCAAGATGTAGACGAGGCGTTGCGCATCCTCGGGGTTGGCTTCGACCGTGATATTGGTGAAACTCGTGCTGGCACTGAGGTTGATTCGATTGATCGAGCGCCCATTGGCGTCGAGCTCGAAGCGTCGCGGGATCTTGTTCATAACATTGAGGCCGGTAGCCAAAACAACGACGTCTTGGAGAATCGTCCGTACTTCACGCCGCTGGTCTCCGCCTTTTCCGTAGTCGAGAGCCGCGACGATGTCGATGCGGTCGCCCGGGCGAAGCAGCTTTGATACACCACGCATGTCATCGATCGGAATCGTGATGGCACGCTTTCCTGGCGAGACCTCCATCGAAAGACCAGTGTCTGGACCAGGGAGAAGAAGCTTGGTTTGAAGAATCTGTTCGCCTTTTTTGATAGGAACCGCGGCGACCTGCCCAACGGCGCCTTCGGGTTCGGTCACAGCTTCAGGCTGAATGAAGTCTTGCGGCTGATCGATGACCTCGAGTTTTGATTCATCAATGGTTTCCATCTCGGCGATATCGGATGCCGCGACGACAACACGTTTTGTCGTGCCGTACTTTTTGGCCATTTCGGTTTTCTGTGTTTCCGACCAGCTATAGAGCATGAAGATCGCAAACATCGCAACGCCGATCGAAATCCACAATGTTCTAGTTTCGTTGCCGCCCATTCCTAGCTCCTAGTTTCCACAAGCTGCGTTTATGCAGATTCCGTATTGAGTCATGATCCACGCCGGACTCACGCCGACTTGAGATTGCTGTTGCTCGCGTACATCTGTGAAGATCCGTTCGTTATGAATCGAAGCCGTGTTTCTTGAGTTATCCGCGGGAATGCCGCCAAATCCAATTCGAAGAGGGCGTTCCGTGGCTTTGAAGTTCATATTGTCACTGGCACCTTCGCCAGGTCGGAGCTCTTGCATAATGCCGTGAACCCGATTGCCCGCAGTTTGATAGTGCATCTTTCCGCCAGAGCCGTCGCCACCGGCGTCACGGAAGTACACTACCGAAGTGCGATTGCGAAATGTTTCGAATGCATAGGTACGGGCCGCGATCGAGTTCAGAATTCCGGTGTGGATAATGCCGAACGAGCCGAACGAATAGGCCAGCAGAATCACAAAAAGAAGCAGCAGCGGTACGGTTTCCACCGTCGCAAGTCCCTTCTCGTTTTGTATAACTCGCTTAGCCGATTTCATTTCTTAACACCCATTATCCGTTATCAACGCGACGACCTGATTTGGGTCTCCGGTAATCGAAGCGTTCACTTGCTGATAGTCAGCACTGAGTTGCAAAATATTCGTCCAGCGTTGCCGGTTGAACTGCTCTCGGCATTCCGTTGTCGTAACTTCTCGTCCAAGAAATGTTTGGACGTTTGCGACACCCGTCTCTGGATTTGTCTTTGAAGAGCCCAACATGGGGATATTGATATCCAGAATGCGGGCTTCGATGCGTAGTCGAGCACCGAAGAAAGTTTCGTTGTCGTTTTCGGCGGCGGGTTGATATTCATCGTTGAAGCCGCGCACGGGATCACCGAAATCGGGACGAGCAGGAAGCCGGAACCAACCTTGACCAAAAATCGTTTTAATGACTGGCTTTTCGATAAGCTCGGCGTACTTGGCGTTGCCAAGAGCAATCTGCGCCGAGCGGTTTTCATGCGCGGCCCAAGAGACACGCGCCACTGAGAACGAAAGATACTGCGTCACTTCCACCAAAGAGAGAGTGAGAGTGAGCGCGAAGAAGATCATCGTGAAGCTCATTCCAATGAGAAGAGCAAAGATGAAATCCAGCGTAAGAATACCGCGTTCGTTTCGAATGGGAGTCGACGGTTTCATATCGAGTCTCCTCTCTTCGTTTGGTGTCGCGGAAATTGATTTGGATGATGAGGCTTTGAGATCGTGTGCCGCATCCAAACGCCGTCTTCGATCATCCCACGAAGCGGTGACCAAGGACCTTCAACGATATTTCGCACATAGCCCTGATTGATCGACGTGCGAGAGATCAAGGTGACCACTGACACGATGGCGATCATAATCAAAACAGCCTCCATGGTGGCTTGGCCCTTTTGATTTCGAAGTTGGTTCTTTAACGGATTCATACGTTTCATCGCAGAACTCCTGTTAAAACCAAGTGACTCAACCAACCCAGCAGAAGTGGAGCGGTGAAGGGAATGTGATGAAGGGAAAGCCCGGACTTCGAGCGTGAGACCGCAAGCGTGGTGAGGTTATGCACGAGAGTGCGGCCTTCACCTTTCGCGAGAATTTGAGCAATGCCGAAGAGACTGGCCCAAACGAGTCCATACACTCCGGTCCAGAGTACGGCGTCCCAGCCCGCGAGTATGCCGACGGCTGCCATAAGTTTCATATCGCCAGCCCCCACGATGCGTGTCAGTACGAGGGGTAAAAAGAAGATGATCCCGGCGCCAAAGCCCAATGTACTGGAGATCAACTCACGCGGTCCGCCGATGGCAACGGCAGTAACCAGAGCAACGGTGGTTGCAATTATGAAAGTACGATTCGAGAACTTGCGTGTGCGCAAGTCCTCGATGACCGCCCAAATCATAATGGCCGTCGCAACTGCGACCTTCGCCGTTAAAATCATAGCTCTCCAGTAGGGGCTCGTGTTGGGGGTGCTACCCACTGATTCACGGTTCCATCTCGAGTGAAATTGCGACCAGTTGCTATGTGCTTCTCGATTCGAGCCCCTAAACGAGGTCCGGAATCTTGAAACACGCGCATCGGGCCGCTTTCACCGAAGAAAGCGCCACCGAGAATCAGTGCGAACATGCTCGCAAGAAGTGTTACTTCAAGAGTCATGGCTGCCCCCTAGCCAAAGAAGGGTACTAGCCGCCTTCGACGTTGAAGTTACCGAGACCCGATCCGAGGTTGCTCAATCGGCCTTCGACAAAGCTCTTAATCTGGTTCTTGAAGATGAACGCGACTGTTACGACAGCCACGAGAATCAAGATGTACTCAGTTGCGCCTTGTGCAGATTCGTCGTTCCAAATAGCTTTTGCTTTTTCTTTGAGAGACATCGTCCCCCTCCTTTTTTTTCCAACCCTCGCGGGTCGTCGTTTTCATATCGGTCTAGCTAGGGAGGGAGTTGAGAGAATCTTTGATACACGACTCTCGTCTAGCTAGAGAATCGTCTAGTTTCTGCGCAGCCCCATCCCCTCTACCATTGTCGAGCTAGGGCGTGATCCTCACAAGGGGGTCTCGACTGAGCCGCTACTTATGTCGAATTGGGCGTGAAGATTGACTTTCTTGCGTCTCAATCTGAAACAAAGGCATGACTGAATTCCCATCCGGACATCTTGTTTTTGCCGTTTCCGACACGCTTGTGACTGTCCACTCTCTGGCCAGTCAAATCGGCCGTCTAAAATCTGACGCCCATCTTTTAGACGTAGGACTTTTAGCGAACAAAGCCTGGGTCTCGGCGTGGGTGAAAGATTCTGCGGAAGCGGCGATGCTCGCAAAGCAAATTGGCGGAGAACATGTTCCGCTTTCAGCTAATGCAGCAAGGGCATTGATGTCTTTAGGACCAGGATTGGGAAACGACCAGGCTGCGATCGGCTTGCTTGAAGTTTCCGACGTCAATCAGCTAGCAACTTTCTTTCAAGGGATTGTCGATTGTGAAAAAAACGGCTGGGTGGTCATGGAGATTCGCGTACGGAAGTCCGGCCCTAGTGGTGCACATGCGTTTTTTGGAAAATCGCAATCAGCAAACGCGCCTTCGACGTCCGCTACGCAAGGTTTTGTGGAGTTGGCGGTAGCGGGCGACTATCGGAAGTTTTTCTAGCGCGTTTAGAAACTGAGGCCGCAGCTGTTGGCAATCGCATCCTCGAAACGACCTTGCCATTTGAAGTCGCCGCGTTGCCGAATTTTCCCTAAAGCACTTTGAAACTCCCGGATTGCTTTACGGTCGATGTTGCAGGCGGCGGTGAAGGCCTTCACGCTATCTTCCATTTTTTGTAACTCGAGTGCAGCTTGTGCAAGTCCGAGTTGAGCGGTGTAGCTTTTTGGGTCCGACTTCGCTCCCGCTTTGAACCAGCGATATGCGTCGACGAAGTTCTTTTTCTCCAGGAAATATTCGCCGAGGGCTGTTTGCACAGGCTCGGATCGACGGATTTTGGTAGCGGCGGCAACTAGGATCTTTTTTGCTTCCTCGGGTTTTTCTTGCTCGCGATAGGTCGCCGCAAGATGCACGGGCGGCATCGGGTTACCGGGGTCTTTCTTAAGCGCATTTTTGCAGGTTTCGACCGCCTTTTCGTGAAAGGCGTCGGCCGCGTAAAGTGAGCACAGCTCGCTGAGCCATTTCCCTTTTTGGCCGAAGCGTTTCATCATATCCGAAAGTAGATCTCGAGCCTCCTGGCGCGATTCCGCGCGCACCAGTTCTCCGAGAAGCCCCTCGTAGGCGGGAATGTATTTGGCGTTCATTTCGCGCGCTTTGTAGTAAGCCTCGATCGAAGCGTCACGCTTCCCGGCGCGGCTGAGTGCGGCCGCGAGCTGCGTTTGAAGGGCGGCATCTTTCGGGTATCTTGCGTTGGCAAGTTCGAGTACCGCAATCTCTTCGTTCGAACGCTGAAGTCTCATGTACGCACGAGCGAGCAGCAGAAGTCCCGATCGTCCGACTTTGTCTTTGTGCTCGGCCAATGTTTCGACCATGCCTTCGTAGTCTTTCTTGCGTTCAAGTGCTGTCGCGAGCTGCGCGCGTGCTTGGGCATTGTTGGGGTCGGCCTCGAGTTCACGACGTCGATACGTGATGTCGGCGTTGAGGGCGGCATTTCTCGCGTTTGCCGCTCCGGATGTACCAGTTTGAGACAATGCCGCCGGTATTCCGAAAGATGAAAACTGAATCAGAATGAGAAGAGCGAAAACGCCGAGATTTTTAGCGCGCTTAGGGCTGGTTTGCTTCATCCTGAGGGGACTCATGCCGAAACGTCTCATAGAGATAAGTTTGCCGTGTTCCGGCTGATTTTCAAACTGAGTTGGTGAAGGTGTCGAGTATCTTCGGACTGAAGTCTCATAATCAGAAGGGCCAAGCGACCATCGAGGTGATTCTCCTCGCGTTGGTGGCTGTTATCGTCATTCTGGGAATGGTTTACCGGTTCAATTCAGCATTTCGTCAATACACCATCGAGCTCTACGGAACCTACTATAGATGTTTGCTCGAAACAGGTGAGCTTCCCGGCACTCGCTCGGTATGTCGCGATCGCAACACACGTTTCAATATCGCGAACGGCTCGGTGCTGGTTCGCGATGGCAGCTCGAATCCTGACGGCAGCGGCGATGGCAGCGGCTCCGGCGGCTCCGGCTCTGGGGGAAGTGGCGGCAGCGGCGGTTCGGGTGGTTCTGGTGGAAGTAACTCGGGCTCCGGTGGAAGCAATGCTGGTTCGGGAGGCTCAGGCTCTGGAGGTTCTAGTGGTGGCAGCGCTGACAACGGTGGCGAGGCGGTTGGTGGTGGCCGATCCGGCGGTGGTCGTGGGTCGACGATAGGTCGCCTTCGACGTGCGGGACGGCAGCGTTCGGCGACCGTTGGATCAGCCGCGGACTACGCACCGGAAGATGCGGATGCGGCGGCTCGCGCGGGAGAAGGCGGACTGATCGTCGATGCGACAGGCGCTCGAGCGGGCGGAGATGACCCTCTTCGGCGTGGGCGAACGAAAATGGATTTCAAAATGGACGGCAGCGAATACCAACGTGAAGAAACTAAGGCGTCGGCTCCGATGACAGCAGCCGCCGCGCCGGTGAAAAAGTCCTCTGAGCAAGGAAGCGCCTTGAGACCCAGAAAGGCCGTCGAAAACATCGATCGTAAGCCAGCCAAAAACATGGAGGACAAAGGCGGAGGGCTTGAGTTCGGTAGACTTTTCAGGATGTTCCTGATGTTCGGCATCATTGCCGCGATTGTTGTGTTTTTGGGCGGTCAGGTGCTTCAGATTTCCAAAAGTGGCGAACGCTGACGGGCGGCATCAACACTCAATTTTTCAAGCCGCGACATTTCCTCGATAATTTGGTTCCAAAGCGGAACCGAGAATGCCAAAAAAACCTTGTTCG
>CAUJGS010000088.1 GCA_963170185.1 Bdellovibrionota bacterium | reverse complement strand
TTACGATCAAGCGACTTGGCGGTCGTGAGCTATGCAGTTTCGGATATCAGTCGGATCAAACCACGCGCCCGGCGGGCCGCGTGCAGTTTCCCAAGAGCCCGGATGACTATGCTTATTGCTCGAGTCTTTAATCGAGACGGTGGTTTGTAGACATCTTAGAGTTCAATTGTTTCCGCTTTCCATAGCTCCTCACGGCGACACTCGATGTCGGAGTTTCTGATTAGAGTCGAACTGCTTGGGGGTGGGAGACTGCCCCCAAAAGGGTTGGCTTAGAACAGGTACTTTCTATAGCTGACCGATGATACGAGGCCTAGGGCTGCCATCGTGGTCAGCATGTTTGATCCCCCGTAGCTGAGCAGCGGTAAGGGGATTCCGACAATCGGTAGTAGGCCGATGACCATATTTATGTTGATGAACATGTGCCAAAACAAGGAGGCTGCGATTCCGACGGTTAAGAGCGCGCCGGCCTTGTCGCGGGCGTGATTGGCGATCCGTATCATCGACAGATACAAAAAGCCGAAAAGAGAAATCGTGAAGGCGCTTCCTAGGAAGCCAAACTCCTCGGAAAGGACCGAGAAGATGAAATCCGTATGGCGTTCCGGCAAGAACTCGAGCTGAGATTGAGTTCCCTTGCGAAACCCTTTGCCTGTGACTTGGCCCGAGCCGACGGCGATCTTACTTTGGATGCTGTTATATCCCTTGCCTCGTGGATCGCGGTTGGGATCAAGGAAGGTGTAAATTCGGTGCTTCTGATAGTCGCGTAGTCCAAAAAACCAAGCGCCTGTTGCGCCAAAAAGCAGAAACACGGTGAGGGCCACCAAGATCGCGCGACGAATTTTAACGAAGAACAAGACCGAGCTTCCGATGACAAAAATCATCATCGCGGTCCCAAGATCCGGTTGTTCGGCCGTGATGAAGAAAGGAACGCCGATCACCAAGAGCAGGGGGCCGGCCAGTTCTTTGAGTCCCATGCCGTCGGGGAACGACTTATTCGAGAGAACTTTGGCGAGAATGATGATCACGGCAAGCTTCATCGACTCCGATGGCTGGTAGCTAAAAATTCCGAAGTCGAGCCAGCGCTGGGCGCCGAGCGCGACTTTTCCCACGAACATCACCGCCACGAGAGCGATGAGATTGAGGCCGTAAATGACATAGGCCATACGGATAAAGAACTGATAATCGATCAGCGTGACGGCGATAAAGACGATCCAGCCCTTAAAAAGCCAGAACACTTGCGAGATGAAGAGTCGGTCGGTCGTGACGGCGCCAAGGCCGTGTGTTGCCGAGTAGAGATTGATGATACCCACCAGCTGCAAGCAGAGGATGGGGACAACAAAGTTCCAGTCGAGCTTGCGAAAAAAACCGCGCTCTTGAATTTGAAAATCAACCATCACTCTCCCTCAATCGGTCCGTCAGTAATCGGAGCGGGGTTTGCCGGCTGAGCGGCGGGTTGGCCTGGCTTTTTGTTTTTGCGTAGGTCGCGCTCCAGCCATTCGGGGCGATACTTTTGCACATAAGCTGCGACCATCGCTTTGGCGACGGGTGCGGCGCCGCTCGAACCGTGACAAGCGTGTTCCGCCAAAATGCCGAATGCGATCTCAGGATTATCGGCCGGGGCGTAACCGATAAACCAGCCATGGTGGCGCTGGTGTTTGGGGCGAGACTCGCACGACGCGTAGATCTGATCGGCCGAGAAGTTCATGACTTGCGAAGTTCCGGTCTTGCCGGCGATCTCGATGTAATTGAGACGAGAAGCTCTCGCGGTTCCGCGTTCGCCGTTCACAACGAGGCGAAGCCCCTCTTTGACGCTCTTGAAGGTGGACTTGTTGATGTGAAACTCACCGTTAGGGTCGGCGAGATCGCGCAGGATCTGAGGTTCGCTTTCACGGATCAGCGTGTTGTCGGGTGAGAGAACACGTTTTACGACAAAAGGTTTTACGACCTTTCCTTCGGTGCCGATGGCATTGTAGGCGACAGCCATTTGTAGAGGATTGGAAAGAACGAAGCCCTGCCCAATGGCAACCGACAGGTTTTCTCCGGGTTGCCATTCTTCACCCATCGTCGTTTTTTTCCAATCGTTGGATGGCATCAGGCCGGCGCGTTCACCGGAAAGCTCGATACCAGTGCGGCGTCCGATACCGAAGGCGTCGCATGTGCGAAACATCTTATCGATCCCGAGTGCGATCCCCATTTTGTAGAAGAAGACGTTGGACGAGCGTTCGATCGCTTCGGAGACGACGAGGTTTCCGTGGCCCCCTCGCAAGTGGTCGTGGTAGGGGCGGCCGGCGAACCGAAGCACGCCAGGGCAGGCGACAACGGTGTTAGGCGTGATCACATTCTCGGCGAGCGCCGCCATCGCGATCAGCGGTTTAAATGTCGAGCCAGGGCTGTTGTGGTCTTGGATGGGTTTGTTGCGCAAGGGCTTATCGGGGTCATTCACGAGACGGCGCCAGAGATCAGGTGAGATGCCGGTTGAGAACTCGTTTGGGTCAAAAGAAGGTGCCGAAACCCAGGCGAGGATCTCGCCGTTGGTTTTCATTGCGATCGCACCGCCGATACGATTGCCTTCGACGAACGCACGCCAGGCGGCTTCTTGGATATCTTTGTCGATGGTCAAGATGATGTTGTTTCCCGGTGAGGCCGGTGTGATGCCGCCCATTGAGCCCAAGAGTCCCATCGGATCGCCGATCGCTTCTCGGCCGTGAGCATCCAACTGGGCAACCGAGATTCCGTCTTTTCCGCGCAGCTCGAGGTCGTAAACCTGTTCGAGTCCGATGGTTCCGATGAGGTCGCCTTGTTGGAACTTGATGCCGCGATTCGCGAAGCGTTCGTTGAGAACCGGAAGTTGGCGCTTTGAAATTTCGGCGACGTAGCCAAAAAACTGCGCGCCGTTTTCTTTTAATGGGTACGAGCGAAGAACTGTCTCTTTGATGTCGATCCCGGTGTAGTCCTGTTTTAAGATCTCCAGGTTAAAGATATCGTCCCGAGAGAGATTGTCCTTGATGCGCACCGGTCGAAAGGGGCCGTTGATTCGGCGACTGCGGCTAACCAGTTGCATGACATTGGATGGTGGCATGTTGAGGGCTGCACCGAGTGCCTCGGCCGTCTCCTCGAGATTGGAGACATACTGAGGCGAGAGGTTGACCTCGAAGCCCGGAAGGTTTTCGACCAGGACTTCTCCGTTTCGGTCGTAGACGATGCCGCGTGGTGCGGGGATTTTTGTTTCGCGAATGGAGTTCTGTTCGGAGAACTGGCGAAGCTCTTGCCCGTTGACGACCTGAAGGATCCAAAGACGGATCGTGAAAATCGCGAAGGTGATGCCGACCATGATGTAGAGGAGTCGGTAGCGCGGCTGGTACTCGCGGGCATCGGTGTCGCCAGGAAGAAAATCGCTCATGGCTGGTAGGCTCCTGAAATCTCGGGCGGTTCAGAGTGTTCCGTGATGGCGTCGATCCAGCGAAACAATGGGAAAAAGAGTGGTGCAAAGAGCGGCGTCAGCAGTGCTTGAATGATCCATGCGCTGATGCTGGGAGAGGTAATTGGGTTGGGGTCCAAAAGCCAAGTCACGATGAAGTAGTAGATATGAAAGACCAATGTCGCAAACCCGGAGATCATCATGAAGTAGGTGGTCGCTGACCAATAAATTCTGGTTTTGAAGGTCTGCACACTAAGGCCCACCGCGAGGCATGTGATCATCAAAAGAGCCTCGGGCATTGTCGTCGCCGACGCCAGCGCAATCGCCAAGAGATGAGATAGCACGATGAACATCATCGTCGAACGAAAGAGCGCCAGGTACACCAAAACCGGCATCCATAGCGCCGGCGCAGGAAAGCTGCCGAAGAGCTGAAGCCAAAACGATGTCTGTCCAGCGGCCAAGAGAAGGGCCATCAGAAGAAAAAGCGCGATATTGGTCGTCAGCAGGGCGTACTTCTTCATGGAGTCGTCTTTCGTGCTCCATCGGGCGTGGACGCTGGCGCTCCGCCGGGGGGATTCATCTTCGATAGCAGTGGCGGGCCAAAACCTGTCTGTAGTTTTTCGTTAAAGTCTTCGCCGCCGGAATCGAGAACGACAAAGACCTCCTCGAGGTTGGACGGGCTCACGACGGGTTCCACCATGGCTTCTTGCGAGATCCCGAAGTCGGTTTTTCGAACTGTCGTGACTTTGCCAATAGGAAAGCCCTTGGGGAAAGTGCCCTTAAGGCCGCTCGTGACGACGGCATCGCCAACGGCGACGTCATCGGCGCGTTGCAGGTAGCGGAGGCGAATGGCGTTTGAGTCTTTTCCGCTGATGAGGCCGCGGGCGCGCGTACGCTGCACGAGTGCATCGACGGCCGCCGAGCGATCGGTCACGACCAGGATCTGTGCCGTGTCGAGTTCGGTTGAAAGAACGTAACCGACGACACCTTCGACGGTGATGATGCCCATGAGTTTTCTTAAGCCCTGGCGGTAACCACGGTTGATGCGAATCGATTCGTGATCCGGCGAGAGATCGCGCGCGATCACTTTTGCCGCGAGCAGTTTCATTTTGGTGTTGAGTTTGAATTCAAGCAGCTGATTAAGGCGTTCGTTTTCCAGCTTAAGTTCTGTCGAGGCCGCTAGCTGCGCGCGCAATTCTTGGTTCTCGCGTCCCAGGCGCTGGTTGTCTTTTTTTATGCCGACGAGATTGAGGTACATGGAAGTGGTGCCGCGAACACCGCTGGTGAAGCTCGAGTATCCACCTTGCGACATTGCCACGATCCATGTGAAGGGGCGGCGATACCAAGGGTCTTCGCCGGGGTTTCGTTTCATGTTGATCGACAAAATGGGTAGCGCAATGACGGCCACGACGATCAGAAGTTTGCGAATATCGAACGCAAAAAAGTTCAAACTAATGGCTCCTTCGGAGTTTGAGCGGGCGCGTTGAGTAAGAATCCGACAAGTTCCGACGAGATTCCCCGACACGCCCCCTTCCGACGCTGTCCCAAGTGACGCGCGGAAGCTTCCGCTCCTCCAATAGAGCTATTCCAAAGAAATCTCCTTGAAATTTCAAGTAAAACTGGCTGACATGATCGCTTCAGACTGACAGGCGGAGGAGCGATGTCTCAAGGAACAGGCAAATCAGGAACGCGCGCGAGCCACACGATCAACTGGCGAACCACACTGAAGAAGGCATGGCGCGATGATCGTCGCGGCCTCTTTAAGGTTGTGGCGGCTTGGGTGATCTTCGGTGCGATCATTCTCGTCTTCGCGTTTCTCGGTATGACTCCGCATCATGCGGGAATCACCGCTGGCGGAGCGGCTGCTGTCGTCAACGGCGAGATCGTTTCGCAAGTCGAGTACACGCAAGCTGTCGAATCTATGGGCAAAGAGCAGCGCTTTCAGCAGCTTCAGCAGTTCGGTGGCGACTTTGCTCAGCAAATGATCCGTCAGCAGGCGATTCGCGCGCTTATCGATCAAAAGCTTCTTGGTCAGAATATAGGCAAAACAGGAATCATGTCGTCGGATGCTCACGTTCGCGAGGCGATTTCCGAAATTCCGGCCTTTCAAGAGCAGGGCAAATTCAGCGCGACACGCTATATGGGATACCTCGAAGCGTCTCGCCAAGATGCCGGAGAGTTTGAGAACAAGGTTCGTCAGCAAATCACGACCAATCGCATGGCTCGTACATTCGCCTCGGCACTTCGTCCGATTCCTTTGGAGCGCGAGCTGATGCAGAACGTGGAAAACCGCAAGGCCAATGCCGATGTTGCGACGATTCCAACCGAGACCCTGGTTTTGCCTGAGACGATCGCAGCGGCTGAGGTGAAAGCATTTTTGGATAAATCGGATTCAAAAGGTCGCGTAAAGGCTTATTACGACACACATAAAGAGAAGTTCTCTCAGCCAGAGCGCGCAAAAGTTCGGCACATTTTAATCCGTGCCGACCGTAAAGATGAGAAGGCCGTCGAAGCGGCCCGGGTCGAAGCGGAAAAAGTCGTGGCTCAATTAAAAGGTGGTGCGGACTTCGCGACGGTCGCCAAAGAGAAGAGTGCGGACCCTGGCTCGGCGAAAAACGGCGGGTTGATCGATTACTTCACGCGCGGATCGATGGTTCCGGAATTTGAGAACTACTCGTTCACGGGTAAAGTGGGCGAGGTATCGGCTCCGGTGCAAACAGACTTCGGTTTCCACATTATCAAAATCGAAGACCGCAAGGCCGCTAGCAGCCGCACTCAAGAAGAGGTTTCCGAGGAAATCGCCGAGATCCTTGTGGCCCAAGAAAAATCGCGTGAAGCTTTGGCGGAGTTGCAAAAAGCAATGGCGGCTGGAGATATGACGGCTGTTCAAAACTTTATGACGGCGCATCGATTGACCTGGAAAGAGACGGGCGCGTTTGCGATCACAGCGGACGCTCTTCCCGTGGTTGGGGCTGGCGAACAAGCGGTGACGATCGCGTTTCAACTTTCTGCTGAAAAACCATTGGCTAAGGAGCTTGTGCGTCAAGGTGGTCAGGCGTACCTCTTGAAATACAAAGCTGTGCCGGCTCAAGCGACGGCTTTGAAGAAGCCAAAGTCGGAATCTGAAAAGATGGCAGACCTGCAGAACAATCCTGAGTTCGTTTCAGAAACTCAGGCTGCTCGTCGGGCGGATGAAGCATTTGGTCAATGGATCGATGCGCTTCGCAAGGCTGCAAAAATCTCGGTCAACCAGGAAGTCGGCAAAGCGTCGGGCTACGGCCAGAACGAGTAGGGATGGCTCAGACTCCAGACGGACTTGAGAATTTGTCGGATTTGAAATTGGCGAAGGCGAATACCAGCCTTTGTCTTTATCCGTATGTGCAAGTTTCGACGATCCCCTCTGGTTTTGTTCGTCCTTGTTGCTACTACACAGAATTCCTCGATCTCGATGGCGAAAAAGGGCGGCGTATGAATGTCGCTCGACACTCTTTGGCGAGTGTGTGGAACTCTTCGGAAATGAAGCGAATCCGTCGGGAGATGGAATCGGGGCAAAAGCTGCAAGGTTGTCAGCAATGCTACCAAGAAGACCGCGTTGGGACGACGAGCCTTCGTCTTCGTTCGTTCAAAGAATGGGGTCATCACCCGGGCGTGAAAAACGCCATCAAGCAGTCGATGGCAAACGGCGGCGAGGTCCAAGAACCGATTCGCTACCTGGAGCTTAAACCCGGCAACCTCTGCAACCTCAAGTGCCGGATGTGTAACCAGTTTGACTCGAGCAAGGTCGTCACTGAGATGAAGGAGCTCGCGGAAAAATACAAGGTTCCGCATGTCCTCACGCAAGCGCGTCTTTTGGACGAGCAGCGAGTGGAGGCCGACTTCGATATTTCGCGCATGCCAGACTGGTCGAAACTCGATCAGTTTTGGGAAGAGGCGAACTCGCTGCTGCCGCATCTGGAGACGATTTCATTGGCCGGTGGAGAGCCGATGATTCTGGAAAACGTGTCGCGTTTTCTAGAAAAAGCCGTCGAGACCGGCCACAGCCGCCACATCAAGGTGTTCTTGGCGTCCAACTTTACGCATTTTCGCGAGAACTTCTTCGACATCGCGGCCAATTTTGAACTTTTTGAGTTCATCGCAAGTGTCGATGGTTTCGGTGCGACACAAGAGTACATCCGCTTTCCTTCGCAGTGGAAGGTTATCGACTCCAATTTTCGCAAGGCCAAAGCAAAGAGCTCTCCGAATCGCCTAAAGGCGCTGACCAACATCACGATCCAGATGTTGAACATCATGACGTTCACCGAGCTTCTTGACTGGCACGACGAGCTTGAAAAGATCTCTCCGCCGTACCACCAGCATCCCTACTTCTTAAATCTGCTCACCAATCCTCGGTACCTTTCGATCGAGATCCTGCCGCCAAAGGCGCGTAAGATCGCGATCGAGCGCATCGAGGCGCATCGCAAGCGGTCCTTGATTCTCAAGAAGTTTCCGGAAATGAACGAGCGACTGGATTTGATTCGCGCGACGCTCGAGCAGCCGGTGCCTCACGATTACGAAGATCGACTCTTTGAGTTCGTGAAGACGCAAGCGGTGCTCGATGAGCATCGCGGTCAGAGCTTGAAAGCATTCAACCCGGAACTCTACGACATCATCTGCGAAGAGCTTACGAACAAGTTCGCAACGGATTGGTCGGCGGTTGTCACCGAGGTGTCTTTGTGAGCGAGGACCAGGTGCCGCGCGGCTTTTGCCCGCTGCCATGGGTGCATTTGAGCGCCAATACCGACACGTCGCTTCGGGTGTGCTGCAACACGGATCATGGCGGCCACGTTCGTGATGCCAATGGGCAAATCGTTTATTTAAGCGAAGTCGGTTCCGTGAAAGACGCGATGAACCAGTCCACGTACAAAGAGCTTCGCAAGGCGATGCTCGCAGGCGAACGACCAGACTTTTGCCGCCGATGTTACACCGAAGAGGACCACGGGGCGCGCTCGGTTAGACAGATCTATGTCGGGCATTTTTCCGGAGTTCTTGAGCGAGCACGGGTGCAAACCAAGGACGACGGCGGCATCGAGCCCGAAGTCACCTACGTCGACTTTTCTCTTTCCAACAATTGCAACCTCAAGTGTCGGATGTGTAACCCGCATTCCTCCTTCGCGCTTTCCGAGGAGTTTCGTGAACTGGGGCTTGAGTACTCGTCGGTGCAGACGCAAAAGGCGCATAAGGGCTGGGAGCTTGACGGCAACTTTGGCCGCATCGCCCGTGAGGTTGTCCCGCACTTAAAGGAAATGCTCACCACGGGCGGTGAGCCCTTTTTGTCGTCTGCGCACTATAAAATTCTCGAACTCTGCGTGGAAAGCGGGCGTAGCCAAGACATCGTATTGCGCTACCACTCGAACCTGACTCTTTTGCCGCCGAGGTTGATTGAGATCTGGAAACGCTTCAAGCAAGTCGAGCTTCATGTCAGCCTCGAGGGCGTTGGCCCGGTGAATGACTACGTTCGGTTTCCCTCGAGATGGGATTCCATTGTTCGGCATCTTGAGAAACTGAGTGTGGTGCGCGGCCAGGTGCGGCTCTTCATTGAGGTGCATACCTGTCTTCAAGCCATCAGCTGGCTTCGGCAATGGGAGCTCGTAAAATGGGTTTCCGAGATGTCGGTCAAATTTGATGGTTTGTTTCCTCGAATCCCTTATCCGATCTGGATCGATCAGCCGCGCGAGATGACGCTCTTGGCATTGCCGCCGGAGCTTCGCGAGCTTGGTGCAAGTCGGTTGGAAGCGGAGTTGAACAAGATCGAACCACTTTTCTCTGACAATCGCTCACCTCATTTTGAATTCGGTGCACTTCAGTCGTATCGAGGGGCTTTGGCGCGTTTGAGGGCAGCACCCTACGACCCAGCCCTGTACCGGGCTTTTTTAGAGAGAGCCGGGAAGGTGGATGGCTTTCGCCATCAGAATCTACAAGTGCTTTTTCCAGAGTTCGAAACCGTTCAGCCCTAGTCAGAGACCGCGACGAATGCACCATGTCATTTTTGCTCAAGAAAGTGGCGGTCTCTTCTCGGAGGGGTTCGCAATTCCGATTTTTGCTTGTCCAAGCTGAACCGGCCCCCTATGGTTCTGGCGTCTGAAAGAGCTTTCGATTTTTAGGGGGATTTCATGTCCGTTCTTGTACCTGTTCCCATGTCTGCCGACTGGCGTGCCACTGCACCGACTCGCAACCCGGAAGTACTTGAATGGATTGAGAGCGTCGTGCGCCTGACAGAGCCCAAGGCGGTTCGTTTTTGCGACGGTTCGGAAGCCGAAGAAAAAGAACTCATCGAAATGATGATCCAGGGCGGAACGCTTAAACGCCTGAATCCAGAAAAGCGTCCAAACTCTTTCTTGGCTTGCTCGGATCCCAAAGATGTCGCGCGAGTTGAAGATCGCACGTTCGTGTGTTCGGAGTCGGCTGAAACAGCCGGCCCCAATAACAACTGGATGAACCCTGAAGAGATGGACGCAAAGCTTCGTCCGATGTTCACGGGCTCCATGCGCGGTCGCACGCTTTACGTCATTCCGTTCTCGATGGGACCACTTGGTTCGAAGCTCTCAAAAATCGGTATCGAACTTTCGGATTCGCCTTATGTTGTCGTGAATATGCGTCGCATGACTCGCATGGGTTCGGATGTATGGCTTCAATTAGGAAACGACGGCGAGTTCGTTAAAGCTCTGCACACGGTGGGTGCGCCGCTAGCCGAAGGCCAGGCCGACAAAGCATGGCCATGCAACGAAGAGAAATACATTGTTCACTATCCGCAGCGTAACGAGATCTGGTCGTTTGGTTCGGGCTACGGCGGAAACGCTCTGCTTGGAAAGAAGTGCTTCGCGCTTCGTTTGGCTAGTGAAATGGGCCGCCGTCAGGGGTGGCTTGCCGAGCACATGTTGATCCTCGGTGTTGAATCTCCTCAGGGCGAAAAGATCTATGTCGGAGCGGCATTCCCTTCGGCATGCGGCAAAACCAACTTCGCGATGCTTGTTCCACCTGCGGCGTTTGATGGTTGGAAAGTCACGACGGTTGGCGATGATATCGCGTGGATCAAGCCAGGCGAAGATGGTCGTTTCTATGCGATCAACCCAGAGGCGGGCTTCTTTGGCGTGGCGCCAGGCACGTCGCTTCAGACGAATCCAAACGCGGTGAAAACAATCTCTGAGAATGTGATCTTCACGAACGTCGCTCTTACAGAAGACGGCGATGTCTGGTGGGAAGGTCTCACGAAGACTCCGCCAGCGAAACTCACCGACTGGCAGGGAAAAGAGTGGACGCCAGACTGTGGTCGCCCGGCCGCTCATCCCAACGCGCGTTTCACAGTTGGCATCGAACAATGCCCTTCGCTTGATAGCGAATGGAACAACCCAAGCGGAGTACCGATCTCGGCGATGATCTTTGGTGGTCGCCGTGCGCACTTGGTTCCGCTGGTGACAGAGGCCGAATCATGGGCGGCTGGTATCTATGCAGGTGCCACGCTCGCAAGCGAAACGACGGCGGCAGCGGCGGGTGCGACAGGTGTTGTTCGTCGCGATCCGATGGCGATGCTTCCATTCTGCGGCTACAACATGGGTGACTACTTCGCGCACTGGTTGTCGTTTGCCGACGAATCGAAATGGAAACACGTGGCGCACTTGCCTAAGATCTTCAACGTGAACTGGTTCCGCAAAGACGATGGCGGAAAGTTCATGTGGCCAGGTTACGGCGAGAACATGCGTGTTTTGAAGTGGGTCTTTGACCGCGTGAAAGGCCGTGCTGGCGGAACGAAAACGATTCTTGGCACAAGCCCGCGTTACGAAGATCTCGAATGGTCGGGGCTTGAAGGCTTTACGAAAGTCGCTTTCGAAAAGCTGATGTCCATCGACGGCAAAGGCTGGGTGGAAGAGGCCAAGAGCCAGGCAGAGTCGCTTGCAAAGTATGGCTCGCACATGCCCGCTGAACTGATCGGGGCCAATGAGAAGCTTCTCGTGGGCGCGATGGATTTCGTCAGCGCAACCGATGTTAACGGTCAGACTGGTGCCGCTGCTCTTGGTGTGAACCAGTCACCCGGTGCAACCGTCTAAGCTAGGTTCTGCGGCAACAGGAGTCGGACGAGCGCCCAAGGCTCGTCCGCCGGGGCTCTTATGTGAGACTTGTTTTAAGCGTGACCTTCGGCAGCGCGCCGATGGCGGTAGTCCGCAAACCGCGTTTCATGAACTAGCCGACAACGACATCCATGTTTTTCAACTGAAACTTCGTGACTGGCTCGGTGTTGAGCGCGTGGAGTTGCGCCCCTGTCTTAGCCGTTGTCCGGAGACCGGGGTCACGGTCGAGCGTCGTGGAAAGCAGATGGTCCTTGGTCGAGAAGAAATCGATCTCGTGAACAAACAGTTCGATCCCACTAGGCAGCTCTCCTTCTTTGGTCCGGATGCAGATCCCATATGAACCAGATCGTGGTGCCTTGAAGCGGTTTTTCGGCGCAGTTTTTTTCTGATTTTGCCGATGAGTTCGTATGGGGAAAACCACACTTTCCATCGTGATGACGATAGGCCTTCTTGTGACAGGTGTGCTTGTTCGCGCGCAGGTGACAACAGGTTGGGGCGTAGCCCCGGCGAGAACGGTTGTTCAAGAGTTTTCGATCGACGACTTTCAGCCCATGACAGCCACACAAGCGGCCGAGCTTGCGATCAAAAAGATCGACGATGGAAATCGCGCCGTCGGCGGAGTGGCGGGTCTTAACAAGGAAGAGTGTGGCGGGCCGCAGGTGCTTGTCACGCGTATGACCCCTAGCGGTGCCGTCACGGAGTCCGTGGCGATCTGTATGCTTAACCCAGAAGATCTTCGCTCGGGAGAACCGATAGCGGAAAATTCGACGATCGTCGGCGGTCCGGGGCTTAAGCTTCCAAAGAAGTCAGAACCCAAAATCACGTGGGAATTTAGCACCGGCAACGATGCCAACCCGTTGAAACTTGGCACCAAGGTTCATGGTGACGGTCAGCCCGGCCAAGCCTTGAGCGATGACGTGGGCAGAACGTTTGATATCGCGGTCTCACGTCGTAAGACCACCGAAGAGGGGTATTCCGAAGTGCGAGTCGACTCGAACAATTTCGGTCAGCGTACGACAGTCGACGGTGCTTCGAAAGATGCCGAGGGGCGTCCTTATATGAAGCTACTCAACGTCACAAGTCTGACTCTGGCCGAGGGCACCAAGCTTCGTTCCGCGGATGGGGTGACAGACCTACGCATCGTCGAGGGATCTGTCGAGATCTCGACAGGAAAGGGGAAGTCGCCCTTGGGGACTGAGCTACAAAACTGGTTTCACGAGACCACAAAAACAGGGCCGGTTTACCATCACGTGGATCATGAAAAAACCAAAGTCGTGGCAACCCTGAAGGGTGGACTCTCGCGGGTGATCGAAGGCGATCTCGGAGCCTTTCGTTGCAAGCTCACTGGCACGGGTCTTGTGGGAATCGGCACCGACGGAAAGCCCGTGTTGGAAGGGCGTGCGAATGCCTCGATCAATACAGGTCGTCTCGGTGGACGTTCGGCCGAAAACCCATGGCTGCAGTTGGATGCGTATCGCACGCATCTGATCAAGCAAGGAGATCGCCCGGAGGAAAAGTACGGTGTTCGGGTTTCGACATCTATGGAAGTGGGCCCCGTGCGTGTGAGGCCTTTTTTCTCGGTCTCGCGCTATGATGGGCCGCGTGATCGAAAATATGCTCAGGGAAGCCGCGGCGGACGTGGCGAAAACTACTACGGCGTTGGTATCATGGCCGAGTGGAAATAAAATCCGATTTTGTAAAACGTGTGGCGGACGTTCAAGACGCCGAGGAACTTAATCGCCTGGTGAACTCGGCCTATCGCGGAGACTCTTCGAAAAAGGGTTGGACGACCGAGGCGGATCTCTTAGGTGGACAGCGTGTCGATCCGATTGGATTGCGCGAAACTCTGAAGGACGAAACGAAATCCATTCTGATTTTCGAAGACAAGGCGTCGGCCAGGATCGTGGCTTGTGTCTCCTTGGATTTTTCAAGCGACGCGACCGATGGTGATGAGAGCGCATGTTACCTTGGCATGCTCACGGTAGACCCTGAAATGCAGGCTTTAGGGCTTGGCAAAAAGATGATGAGTTTTTCCGAGGAGTTCATTCGTTCCAAAGGACGAAGCGCCATCGTGATCAGCGTGATTCAGCTTCGTACGGAACTTGTCGCTTGGTACCAACGACATGGCTTTGAGGCTACGGGAAAAACCAAGCCGTTTCCTTATGGCGATTCGCGATTTGGAGAGCCGAAGCGCGATGATCTACTTTTTCTCGTTTTTCGAAAACAGCTTTAGAACGCTTAGTCGAGCGTCAGGTGGAAGAACTTCAGGTAGCGAAGTTCTGGGCAGGCGTTTGGATAGGGGTGATCGGCCCCCTGGCCAGAGACTCTTAAGACGGTTCCTTTGCGACGCGCCTGCGAGAGGCTTTCGGTTGTGATCTTGTGGAAGTCTTCAAAGCTGATGTGACTTGAGCAAGAGCTCAGCGAGATTTCGCCATCTCGTCGCACGCGTCGAATCGCTTGGGCGAAGAGTTCCGTGTATTTTTGCACGGCAAGATCCTTTCGATCTTCCGAATGCGACATCGAAGGAGGGTCGACGATAACGTGGTCCCAAGTTTCTTTGCCTGTCTTCATGAAGTCGAAGACGTCGGCGGCCAGACCGGCGTGTGTCTTTGGGTCTAAGTCGTTTCGCTCAAAGCCATTGCCGCACTCCTGAACGGCGTCCTTGGAAAGATCGACGCTGGTGACGTGCGCGGCGCCGCCGAGGCCCGCTGAAATCGAAAAACCGCCGGTGTAGCTAAAGAGATTGAGCACGGTTTTTCCGCGTGCGATTTCTCGAACAAATAGCCGATTGTCTCGTTGATCGAGAAAAAAACCCGTTTTTTGTCCGCGTACGATGTCGACTTCGAACTTCGCGCCATTTTCCAGAACTGGAACCGGCGATGTGACAAGAGGACCGAAAATCGAAAGCAGTGGAGCCTCGTCTTTAGATGGACGACGTACTTTTTCAACGACCGACGTCACATGCAGTTCGCGCTGAAGGAACGAGGAGATCTGTTCGCGATTCCAGAACTCACCAGGCCCTCGTCCGTCGAATTGCAAGACAGCGGTTTTGTCGTAGAGATCACAAACAAGTCCTGGCAAACCGTCGCCTTCGCCATTGAAAAGTCGAAAAGCCGTTGTCGGCCGAGACGAAGACGTTAGCCAAGACTTTCTCAAGCTCCATGCGCGAGCGAAGCGACGTTCAAAGAATTCGTTCTTTTCAGATGGCGGTGCTGATTCCAGCGAGAGGATTCTTAGGGCTAGCGGACCATGCGGGTCAAAGATCGCCCACGCAATTTCGCCTTTGGCGTCCTCGACTTGAGCAAGGCAGGCTTTGTCTGGTCGAACGCCATTGTCCAATGGCTGAATCGCCTCGCGATAGACCCATGGATGGCCTTGCAGGATCGACTTGCGAAGGTTGCGGGTCAGTCTGAATTTGGGCCGACGCATTGAGGTCATGTGTTTGTTATTCTCGGGATTCACTCCGGAATCAATGGTCCTTTTTGCATGCCATGTATGAATTGCTGAACGAGAGGGTCTGTCGAAAATCTAGTTTCTTCGGCGGTGCCGGTTTCTCGAACGGCTTTTTGCGCGACCAAAACAATGCGTCCATTTTCTTCGGCGAATTGAAAGGCCCGAGATATGTCGTGAGTGACGATGACCAGCGTGGCGCCGATACGACGTTTGAGGCCGATGACCAGTTTGGCCATGTCGTCGGCATTAATGGGGTCGAGGCCCGCTGTGGGGTCATCCATGAATAAGATTTCGGGCTCGACGGCTATCGAACGCGCGATCCCCACCCGCTGTTTCATACCACCGGAAAGCTGATGTTCGCGATAGTCGCGATACTTTTCCAGACCGACGGCGCGAAGACAGTCGAGGATTCGAGTTTCCCGGGCGCTGGCGTCAAGCTGGGTGTGCTCCTTTAAAACGAACTCGATATTCTCGTAAGCGGTGAGTTCATCAAAGAGCGCGCTTCTTTGAAACTGCATTCCGATCTTGCTTGCGAGCTGATGTTTGGAAACTTGATCTCGGTTTTTCCAAGGAATCCCCATGCACAGGGCCTGGCCGTAGTTCGGTGTAAAAAGCCCCGCGAGGGTTTTTAATAGGACTGTTTTCCCGCCACCGCTGGGTCCGATGATAACCAGGGTTTCGCCGCGTGCGACTTTCAGTGAGACTTTTTGCAGGATCGTTTGCCCCGCAAGTTCGACGGTGGCCTGATCAAGCTCGAGAACGATTGGACTATCGGCTCCCGGCATGGAATTCTGCTTGTTATGAGAATCATCGGCATCGACTTTACCACGGGTGTGATCGACCGTCTTCGCGGGCGAGGCTTTGCGGTTTCTGAAATTCTTGAAGATACTCATGGCTTTCGAGCCTACTTCGTCACCTTGGAAGATCCAAGCCAGCAGTTTGGTGGTCTGGAGTTTCATGTGGTCACGGATGAAGAGGCCTACCTGAAGTACCATGGACGCGCGAACTTCCATCCATTCGTAAAAGAGATTCCCTCGGCCTCCGGTGAAGTTTTGCATGAAAATACGGTTTACCTCCTAGAGGGTGTGTTGACCAACGACTCTCAACATTCACGTGAGCTTGGAATATATCTGGGTTTGAAGAAGGGGTTTAACCTCGCTTGTGTGGTTGTGCGCTGTCGTGATTTTCAGAAATTTTGCGCCCTCGCAAAACCCGACGCACTTTACACGTATCAAGAACAGCCTGCCGCGCTGATTCATCTCGGTCCTAGTTGCTACGATATACTTGTGCGTTGAAGAGAGATGGGACGAAATGTCCGACCCCGACTGGTTGAGGTTTTGGGGTGATTCGCCTCGATTTGTTTTCGCCGTGGCGCTAGTTTGCAGATGAGAGTCTAAATAGTCTTGGTCGCATGTTTGCAATCCTCTTGGTTGAACGAATCAACGCTGGTTTTTAGACATCAGCTTTTAGACGTCAGTCAGGAGAGACAAAATGGGTTTCATTCAAGCGAAGTTTTCTGAATCTTACGGCATCGTCCTGATCTCCAAAGCGGGCTTGGTCGCACTGGCGGTCAGTGGCCTGGTGGCTTGCGCGGGTGCGCAGCGCTCGGACACGACTGAAGCCAAAGTAAAAGACGCGGTTTCAAAAGAAACCCCAACCATCAATCCTGGTGAGCTCGCGGCGCGAGGTTTTGAAGCATGGTCGGAAGGTGCAGGTCTTTCGGCGGATCAAAAGTCCAAGCTTTTTGTGATTCACACCAGCACGGCGCGCGAAGCATTTCGTATTCGCGACGAGATATCAAAAACGAAGTCGGCTCTGTACAAAGAGCTTGCGAAAGGGGAGTACAACCCGAAAATGGTCGAGGTCTACAAGAATAAGATTATCTCGTTGGACCGCGAGCGAATCGATATCATGTTAAAGGCATTGGCAAGAGTAGAGGGTACGCTCGGTCGTGGCGCTGAGGCGCAGAAGTATTACGAGTATCTCGACAAGATCGAGACTCAGTACTTCCGAAATCACTAGAGGGGGTAGGAATGAGGTTTTTGGTGGCTCTCGCGATCAGCTTTTGGAGCTTGGCCGCGCACGCGCAAAAGGTGACGGAACCGGTGGATCTCAATGCTCGAGATCCACGATTGCAAGAAGGAAAGCTGTTCGTCGTTCGGTTGTTTCCCACGGGTAAAAACTTGGAGGTGGAAATCACAGGACGAACGGCGGCGACCGTCGGAATGGATGAGCTTGGCTTACGAGCAAAAGCTTTCGTCGGAGACCGCGTGATTGATCTTTCTCCGAAAAAGATCTCCAAGAAGCCACTGCGCTTTCGCTTTGAGTCGATCGATCACCGAAAGGACTCCCGGCTTGAGATGGAGTTAAAAACCTCCGAAGGTCAGGAGAAGTTCGAATTCAAAGATCTTCGCTGAGTCTTGCGCGCTAGCCCCTAAACGGCAAAAAGCCTGATCTTTCGGATCAGGCTTTTTGCCGTTTAAGGCAATAGCTGGCTATCTTTGGCCGAAATTTATCGGCACGAAGGAAACATCGAGATCGCTTGCGCGTCGAGCTTCGGGTAGTCGGCTTCCGTGAAGAGTTGGCCGCTAAGCGAGTTCGCCAAAATCATTGCGTAAACACCGGCATCCGACATCACGTGATTTTGAGAAAGTTCACCAAGAGTCTTTTTGCCGAGCTCGGACTGAGTGAGGACGCGGCGCTTGTACTCAAGACCATTCATTTCGATGCCCACGACAAGGCTGTTTTGTTTGCCGTTTTGGCCGTAGCCCTCTTCGAGAGCGAATTCGTTGGGATGGTAGGGAATCGCCATGCGGGGTTCGAACATCGCAACGATTTTGACAGAAGCTTTTGCGAGCTCCGCATCACTGATGAACAGATCAGCAAAGAAGCTTTCAAGAGTTCTAGCAGATTCCTCATCTGTCAGTTTGCCTTCGCCGCGCTTTTGATCCAAAGCCGCGAGCTGAGCCATGCCCTCTTCAAGCTTCTCGCGACGAATCAAAGGGACTTGAACGGTTTCTTCAGATGCTTGCATTTGCTCGGAGTACTTCTCAAGAGTCGTCGGCAGCGAGAGCTGTTTTGCTTGATCGCCAAACCACACATTGTATTGGCCAAGATTCATCGCAAAAACGAAGTCGCCGCGCTGAAGTTTTTTTGCCGAATATAAGAGGTCTTTGTCGTTCAGAACGCGATGTCCTTTTGCTGCGACCACTTTTTGAAGCTCTGTCGCTTTCTCGTCGAGGATGATCGAAAGCTGACCATTGCACTTGTCGAGAGTCGGTGTAACGGGTGGTTGGTAAGCGTGAACCGATTGAGTCGCTCCGAGAAGCGCCATAGCGGGGAGTGTCGCGCGCAGTGAGAGTTTCATCGAGGGGTCTCCTTAAAACGATAGCCTTAAATTTTTTAGATCTATGTGAGACCGGATAATAAGGGTCATAAGTTTGAATAGCTAGAGCGCGTGAAATCTCTTGAATTTACATGCGTAAATTGTCGCTTGCCAGAGGGGCGCGACCGTTACACTTGCTGTCGAGTTTTTTGACGAGAATGAAAATAAGGTGGAGCCAGCGAAGTTTAGAGGACAATCGCCACGCTTGTTATGCGCGCTTGTTATGGTCGCGATAAAACCTTCGAATTTGTGATCGGGAGTCGACCATCCTAGAAGCCTTCGATATGAGATTAAAGGGGATCTCGGCACTTATTCTGTGGATGTCCGTTGTCAGCGAAGGGGCCCTGGCAGCGGACAACGTGCTTTCCGAAACGATCAGGTCCACTTTCACGAATTTGGAATCACTCTATCAGCCCGTGGCTAAAAAACTTGGAAAGGCCTTTGAGGTTGTGACCGAAGACACCTCTTATGTAGGTGCGGGGGCTGAGTTCGACGGACAGGTTTATCGGGTTCGCGTGTCGCGGGGACTTTTGGAGAGCGAGAAGCTCGATCCTGACACCTTCCGCATGATTCTTTGTCACGAAGTGGGGCATCTCTTTGGTGGAGGACCGCGCAAGCACCTTCCACCTGAGTGGGAAGGTATAGTCGCGCACGACGGCCTCAGTCATATGACGAGTGAGGGACAGTCGGATTACTACGCGGCTGTTAGCTGCTTTCGAAAGCTGGCAAAAGGTACCGAAAATCCGCTTCGGGTTATGGTGCCGTCCTATATTCAAGAAAAGTGTGAGCGGGCTTGGGGGACAAGCTTTCACGCGGCCGAATCACTGGGGCTTTGTTTGAGGTCGGCGATGGCGGGGCTGGGATTTCTTCAGATTACGTTCGAGTTTCCAATCGCTTTCCATACTCCGGATCTCAGCGCGACCTCCGAACTGATTCGTGATGTTTATCCGGCAAGGCAATGTCGGTTAGATACGTTTGTGCAGGGTTCGCTTTGCACGGATGAATCGCCACTGCTCTGGGACTTTGACGATTCGACGAAGTCCAACTGCCAAACAAATCCCGAGGCTCAGCGTCCAAGCTGCTGGTACACAGAGTAGCGCCGGATTAGCCCATATATATTCAGATATAAAAGAGGCCCCTGAGAATCTTTCGATGCCGCTGCATCGAAAGCAGCACGCTGGTGGGCCCTCCTGTGGAGGGTGCCGGCGCGGAGGCCGAAGCGACATAATTGGTGGCCCCGGGGAGAATCGAACTCCCACACCCGTGAAGGTACTGGATTTTGAGTCCAGCGCGTCTACCAATTCCACCACAGGGCCATCTCTAAAGAAGTAGAACGAGAAGATAGGGCCTCTTTTGGCCGAGCTCAAGAAGTTCTTTCAAGCCTGTAGAGAAGTGCGACAGTTCCAGGCATGTGCCCTTTTTTGACGTGATGAAAAACTTTGCAAGGTGAGTCTCGCCAGCTCGAGCTCCAACGGCAATAGGCCGCCTGCGGACCGTTTCCGAGCATGTGACACGCGGTGGCACATAGCTTGCCTATCCAGTGGCGTACCCCAATTACGCCTCGTTTGTTTCGAGGTGGAAGGAGATTGTGATGAAAACCTTCATGCGCGCCACGATTATGCAGTTGGCTGTGCTCATGACGATCGCAGGAGCTGCGCACGCGCAGACTTCGACGAAGCGTCTTGTGCAGATTGATGACTCGACTGGCGAGCTTGTCGAAGTCACACCTTCAGAAACCAATGCGGCTGTTCAGACTCAGCCAGGTATTGTCATTCTGAACAACCAAAAGGCGACTCAGACTTCTACACAGACGGCGATCCAAGATCAGCCGACAAATGTGATCGAAGATTCGCCTCTTCAAATGTCAGCGGCTGAACGCCGTCGCCGTGACCGTCAAGCTCTTGAGCTTCATACCGAGCAAAAGATTGTCGAGAAGCTTGAAGAATCACGCATGGAAGACGAACGCGCTCGCAGCGAGCGTCTTTTCGGCAACGGATTCTCTTCTGGTCAACAGCAACAGGCTCCTGCTCCGCAGGCGGTTCAAGTGATTCAGGCTCCGCAACCTATTCAGGTTGTCGAAGTTCCGGCTCCAAAAGAAGAACCGAAAGTGGATGTAAAACAGGAAGTTCGTGCGGCTCTTGAAGAGATGAAGCCAAAGGAAACTCCTAAGCAGACATCTTACTATGTTCAAGGTCTTGTCGGGATCGGTAACTATCCAGATGCGATCAATGTTCGTGGTAACGTGGCGACAGGTTTCTCGTTTGGTCTCGTAACACCTGAGCGTTTCGTTGCGGAAGGTACATTCCAGTATTCGGAATATGATATCGAAGACATGCAAGCTGGGTACGCTTATGGCTATCCTCCTTTCAAGACTTTGAATCAGTACAACTTCCAAGCGGCGATCAAGTATCAAATCTTGGGCGGCAAGATTCGTCCGGTTGTTGGCGCGATCGCAGGTTACACGTACCGCTCGTACGAGGAGCAACAGTATTACTACGTTGGCAACGTGAAGAACGTTTCGACCAATGCTTTTGATATCGGTGCTCTTGCCGGTTTGGATATTCAGTTGACGGATTCGTTTGCTCTTGGCTTCGATCTTCGTTGGATGAAGAACATCGCGTACCGTGAGAACTCGGATTATCAACAGTCTTTCGTGTACCCACGTGCAGGGAAGTCAGTTGAAGAGCTGAACTACTACCTTGGCTCTTTGACGGGTAAGTTCACCTTCTAAAATGTCGTAAGGCCCTCTGGGCCTTACTGCTTTCCGCGCAGGGGCGCGGAAAGATTTGCGCCGTAAGGCCCTCTGGGCGCTGGCGGCGATAAAAAGACCCGTGAGCCGAAAGGTTCGCGGGTTTTTTATTTGGCGACAGCCATGTTGGCGGAACATAATCTCTTTCGTATGAAGCGACGAGCCGACCTCCGATATTATGCGAACTCATTGAAACGACTTGTCGGTGTGTTTGGTGTTTTGCTGATGGCAAAGACAGGATCTGCGCAGGAAACACCGACGCCATCGCCGGCACCGGCCGGTGGCGCATCGACGGCCGCTCCAGTTGCCGCGCAAGAGCGGGCGGTTTCCATCACGCGAGTCGTTGGCGAAGCGGGTGGCAAGATCGTGACCTCAAGAGAGGTGCGTATCAACGAAGCCGTTGGACTGACGCTTGCGAATGTCACGGGAACCAAAAAAATCACGGCCGCGACAGAGGCGGGCTTTCCGCAAATCGTGCTTCGAGTACTTGATGAGTGGACGGTGTTTCTTGAGGCCGGCGAGATCGGAACCAAGCCAGCGGACAAAAACGAGATAGCAAGACTCGCCAAGGCGGTCGCGGACTCGTGGCGCGGAAGTGGCGAGTGGGAGCGGCTTGAGCCGTCGGCGCAAGAAGTTCGGGAAATCGTCGAGCGTAAGCTTGTCGTGCAGTCGCTCGAACGTTTGAAAAGCGATGCTTCGATGGTCAACGTCACGGATGCGGAAGCGCTTCAGTACTACAAAAAAAATCGTCTGCGTTTTGGCAATATGCCGTTTGAAAACTTCAAGGACAATATCAAGGCGGCGTTGGTGAAGTCGCAAACCGAACGGCGCATTCTCGAATGGCGCTCGGTGCTGCGTCGCAAATACCGTGTACGCAATTTCGTCGGTGCTTGATGCAGCCGAAGACTGTCGATTTTAAGAGCGGTGAGCTCTCTTCCGAAAGTGATCTTGTTTTAGCGATTGAATCGGAACGTAGCGCGGGTGAGCTGTGGGCAAGTTCCTGGAGTCGGGCAGCTTTGCTTTCCGAGTCGAAAGCGGCGCAGGCGATTGTCGCTCGGCGCGAACAAACAGAGCTGGGTTTTGTATTCCTTCGGGAGCCCGGAGCACTTTGGGAGATCACGTTGATCTATGTTGCTCCGGAAGTTCGCGGCACGGGGGTTTTCGAAGGCTTGATCGAAGCGGCAAAACGCATCGCGTCACATGACCAGGGGAGCCAAAGACTGGGGTTAGAGGTACGGGCCGACAACCTACGCGCCTTGAAAGCCTATGCACGAGTGGGGTTTCAGGAGGTTTCTCGCCGCAGAGGCTACTACCGGGACGGTTGTGACGCGATTCTTTTGGAGATTGCCCTCTAGGGCGGCCCGGTCTTCTCATCTCACGAAATCGGCCAACCGTTTGCCTTTCCCCCTGGGGTTTGTTATTAAAGAACGCGTCAGATGGCCCGAAGGGCCATTTTTTTTTGCGCCAATCGGATGCCGATTGGTCTTCTACAGGTGAAGGTTCGACATGCGATTCGATGAGATCGGTAACGAGTTTGATTCGGGTGATGAGTTTGAATCTCATGAGCCGGAATCCGACGAATCGGAATCGGAGCTCAATGAGTCGGCTGGCACTCTTGGCTGGCGCGAAAAGATCGCGAAAATGGCGGCGGAAGTCGCGGCTCGCGAGGGTTGTGAAGTATATGATTTCGAATTCGTGGGTTCAGGTGGCGGTCGCATATTGAGAGTGTATCTGGACAAAGCCGGTGGCGGCGGAGTCTCGATCGACGACTGCAGCAATGTTTCTCGTGGCTTGAATCTTCTGCTCGACGTTGACGATGTCGTTCCGGGCGGCGCTTACAATCTCGAAGTTTCTAGCCCTGGTTTGGAACGCGTGCTTCGCACGCCTCAGCATTTCGTAAGAGCTGTGGGTGGACGCGCGCAAGTGAAGTCGTTCGAATCCTTTGCGGACCTTAACCCCGGTTTGGACGAGGCCCTAAGAGCGAAGCTTGGAAAGGCCAAGCAGCTTGAGGGTACGATCCGCGGTGTTGAGGGCGAAGGTGATGCTGCAAGTCTTCTCTTTGATGCTGAAAATGGCGGACACGTGATTGCGATCAAGGTGCCCTTAAAAAAGATCACCAAGGCGAACACGGTTTTTGTTTTCGAAAAGCAAGAGAAGAAGCAGCGGAA
The DNA here is from genome assembly GCA_963170185.1 of Bdellovibrionota bacterium. Lineage (GTDB taxonomy): Bacteria > Bdellovibrionota > Bdellovibrionia > Bdellovibrionales > JAMPXM01. Next base: position 8,376 of record CAUJGS010000088.1, on the reverse strand, counting down.
ATAGAATTTGTAACCGGTTGCAACTACTGGCTGTAACTAAAGAGAGCTCTGGAGGACCAGATGGCAGGCGATAATTTTTCTGACTTGAGCCGAATGATCGAGGCGGTTTCAAAGGAAAAGAGCATTGAAAAACAAGTTGTTATCGATGCTGTGATCCAAGGAATGCTGGTAGCGGCCCGCAAGAAATACGGTACCTACCGTGAGATCGAAGCTCAATACAACGAAGACTCTGGTGAAGTTGAACTCTACGAGTTCAAAGAAGTCGTCATGCCGGAAGAGTTCATCGACGAAGAAATCGAAATCAAACTCGACGAAGCTCGCGAGCTGAACCCTGATATTCAGGTCAACGACTCGATCGGTATCAAACTTGATGCGACCGAGCTTGGTCGAATCGCGGCGCAAACGGCAAAGCAGATCATCACGCAAAAGGTTCGCGATGCCGAGCGTGAGATTATCTACAATGAATTCGAACAACGCCGCGGTGAAGTCGCATCGGGCATCGCTCGTCGTGTCGAGCGCGGTATGATCGTTGTCGATTTGGGCAAAACAGAAGCCTTCATCCCACTTCGTGAACAGATTCCTGGCGAAGTTTATAAACCGGGCGATCGCGTTCAGGGTTATCTCCTCGATGTTCGCCAAACGACGCGTGGTCCTCAGATCATCATGTCGCGCGCGTGCGAGCAGTATTTGATCAAACTCTTCGAACAAGAAGTTCCTGAAATCTATGACGGCATCGTGCAGATCATCGCGGCGGCTCGTGAGCCGGGTGCTCGCGCGAAGATCGCGGTTGTGTCGAAAGACCCGGCGGTGGATCCGGTTGGCGCGTGCGTCGGTATGAAGGGTTCGCGCGTTCAGCAGGTCGTTCAAGAACTTCGCGGTGAGAAGATCGACATCATCAACTGGGACGAGGATATCACGCGCTTTGCGTGCAACGCGCTCGCACCGGCAGAGATTTCGCGAGTCTTCGTTGATGAAGCGAATAAAGAGATGGAAATCGTTGTTCCAGACACGCAATTGAGCTTGGCGATTGGTCGCAAAGGTCAGAACGTGCGTTTGGCTTCGAAGATCACGGGCTGGAAACTTGATATCTTAAGCGAGTCGTCGGCAGCGCAAAAGACCGCGGATGCGATTTTCAACCTGCTCTTGATTCCAGGCATGAGCGAGACCATGGCTCAGAACGTGTTCCAGTCGGGTTTCGGAAGCTTCCAGTCGCTGGCTGAGGCACAGGCTGCGGACGTGATGGCAATCCCGGGCTACGACACTCCTGAAATGGCGGAAAAGCTCATCGCAGACGCGAAAGCTTTGGTCGCGAAGTACAAGTCCGAAGGAGTTCCGGTTCCGACAGCTCCTGTGAAAACACAGGCCGTAACTCCGGTCGGCAGTGCGAAGTCGCAAGCAGACGAGCGTCTGCGTGCGGAGCTCGCAGCATTGAATCAACAAGAAACGGCACCCTCAGACGCGGCTTCGGATAGCGCCGAGTAAGTCTTGAGAAGAGTGGAATAGTGGAAGGACGCACAGTGAAGGTTTTCGAATTTGCCAAAGAGATCGGCATGGAGACTCTCGCACTTATGGATAAGATCCGTGAGTGGAAGCTTCCTGTTCGAAGTCACATGGCGGATCTCGACACGGAGATGCTCGAAGAAATTCGCACAAAACTTCGTGGAGACGCGGAAGCTCAAGAGACGACGACAAAGAAGGCGACGAAGAAAGTCGCCAAGAAAGCGGCGGCTTCAGATGGGGCCGATGCGGACGAAGTGGCTGCTAAGGCACGCACGACGGCGAAAGCTGCGGGCGCGACTGTCAAAAAGACGGTTGCCAAAGGAAAAGCGACAAAAGCTGATTCCGCCTCTGCGACACCTAAAAAGTCTGGCATTGTCGTGAAAAAGGCGGCGGCGAAAGTCGTCGTTCGTCGCAAAGCGGACGAAGAAGAGAACGTCGAAGAGTCGACGGCGGTCGAAGATGCTGCGGTTGAAACATCTGACGAGCAAAACACGGGGTCCGTAGCAGCTTCACCTGCTGCGACCGCGGCTGCTCAGCCGGTGGCTGAAGTGGCAGAACCTGCCGAGGCGACGCCCGAGGCGGAAGTATTGGAAGTTGCAAAACCAGAGGCCGTCGTGGCTTCGGGGCCTGAAGGCAATGACCCATCTGTCGCGACTCCGGCGCGTAAGCGCGAGGTTGTGATGACGGCATCGGGTCCGCAAAGTGGAATTCGTTCGGAACCACGCCGAAACATCGTGGGTCGCATGGATCTTTCGCGCGTGCAGCCGCCTCCAGGGCGTCCGCAGGGCGGCGGATTTCAAGGTGGTGGACCTCGTCCCGGTGGATTCCAGGGTGGGCCTCGGCCACAAGGCGCGGGTTTCGCTGGCCCAGGTGGAGCGCGTCCGCTTCGCTCGGGTTTTGTTTCGGCTCCGTCTATGCCGACGGCTGGTCAGGCACCATTTGATGACGATCAGCTCGATAAAAAGAAATTTGAAGTTAAGCGTGAGAAAAAAGTCGGTGCAGGAGCTGCCGCTGGGAAAGAAGAAGAAGTTCAGGCCTTCTCGTCTACGGAGTTCCGTAAGCGCGAGATGGTATTCCAGCCGAAGAAGAAAAAAGGCATGCTAAACCGCGTGGGTCTGCAAACGCAGATCACGACGCCAAAAGCTTCGAAACGTATCGTTAAAATCAATCAGACGATGAAAGTGGCTGATCTTGCGCAAGAGATGGGCCTCAAAGCTGCTCAGCTGACGAAGACGTTGATGGGTCAAGGGGTGATGGCGACGATGTCGACAGACCTCGATTTTGATACCATCGCTCTGATCGTGCCGGAGTTTGGCTTTGAAGCGCAGAACGTTCACAAGACTGTCGATGAGATGATCGAATCGACGGCGTTTGGTGATCTCGAAGCTTCGCGCATCACGCGTCCACCTGTCGTGACCATCATGGGTCACGTCGATCACGGTAAGACATCGCTTCTCGATGCGATTCGCAGCGCGAAGGTCGCGGCCGGCGAAGCGGGCGGGATCACTCAGCACATCGGTGCTTACCAGGTGACGACGGACGGTGGTCGAGTGATCACATTCATCGATACCCCCGGTCACGAGGCGTTCACAGCCATGCGTGCGCGTGGCGCAAACGTCACGGATATCGTGGTGATCGTCGTTGCGGCGGATGACGGTGTGATGCCGCAAACAGCCGAAGCGATCAATCACGCGAAGGCGGCCGGTGTGCCGATCATCGTGGCGATCAACAAGATGGATAAACAGGGTGCAAACCCTGACCGTATCAAACAGCAGATGACCGAGTACGAACTTGTTCCAGAAGAGTGGGGCGGTACGACGATCTATGCGCCGGTTTCGGCATTGAAGAAGACGGGCCTTCCAGAGCTTCTCGAACACATCTCGCTGGTGGCGGAAGTCGAAGAGCTAGATGCCAACCCTGGCCGTTCGGCGACAGGTGTTGTTATCGAGTCTCGTATGGATAAGGGCCGTGGACCGGTTGCAACTCTTCTCGTTCAAGATGGAACGCTGAAGGTTGGTCAGTCGGTTGTTGTCGGTTCGGTTCCTGGTCGCGTTCGTTCGTTGATCAATGATCGCGGTGAGCGTGTTCAAGAAGCTGGTCCTAGCTGCCCAGTCGAAATTTTGGGTCTTGATGCTGTTGCCAATGCCGGTGACCGTTTTGATGCGGTTCAATCGGATGAGGATGCGGCTCGCATCGCTGGCGTACGCAAGCAGAAGGCTGATGACGCCAATCGCGGCAACAAGATGTCGATGGAAGCGATCTTCGATAAACTTAAAGCTGGCGCGGTAAAAGAGTTCCCGATCGTCCTTAAAGGTGACGTCGCGGGCTCTGTCGAGGCTATCAAGGGAATGTTCGATAAGCTTGCGACAAGCGAAGTGAAACTGAAGCTGGTTCACAGCGCGGTTGGCGGGATCAACGAGTCGGACGTTCTTTTGGCGTCGACGGCTAACGGGATCGTGGTTGGTTTCAACGTGCGCCCTGATGGTGGTGCTCAGTCGGAAGCAAAACGTCTCGGTGTTGAGATCAAAACCTACAGCATCGTCTACGAATTGATGGACGAGATGAAGAAAGCTCTTTCGGGCCTTCTCTCTCCAGAAACGAAAGAGACTCAGCTGGGTCGTGCCGAAGTTCGCAACATCTTCAACGCTCCGAAAGTCGGAACGATTGCGGGTTGCTCGGTTGTCGACGGCAAGATCTTGCGTTCGGCGCAAGTGCGTCTGGTTCGCGACGGCAAGGTGATCTACACGGGTCGTCTTGGAAGCTTGAAGCGATTCAAAGACGACGCAAAAGAAGTCGCACAAGGTTACGAGTGCGGTATGAGCATCGAAAACTACAACGACGTAAAGGTTGGCGACGTGATCGAAGCCTTCCAGCAAGAGTCGATTGCGCGTGAGTTGTAATTAGATGGCGTCGGGTGATGGGCATGATGTTCGGGTGTCGCGCGTGGCAAAATCCTTGCGCGACATCATTGCGAATCGTATCACCCGAGGCCTAGGTGATGTTCCGCGTGGTCCTGTCACGATCACTCGGGTCGAGGTGACTCGCGATTTCAAACTCGCGGAAGTCTACGTGTCGGTTTTCACCCCTGACGGGGCTTCTGAGCGTCAGAAGGACGAACTGATCGACCGTGTGTTTGAGGCGCTTGAAAACGCGAGCCAAGAGCTGGTTCGCGAAACCAATAAGCAACTGCGATTAAAGAACACTCCGAAGTTTGAGTTTGTTCTCGATACGGGGCTTGAGAAGATGGCGAGAATCGTCTCGATCTTGGACTCCGTAAAGCCCGCGGTGCCGAAAAGCGATGCCAAAGGCGAAACGGACGACGAGGACTAGGGCGTGAACGGGGTTTTGCTGGTTGATAAAGAACCTGGGATGACCAGTCACGATGTCGTCGCCAAAGCTCGGCGAGCACTTGGCATACGATCGATCGGGCATGCCGGAACTCTGGACCCGTTGGCGTCGGGACTGCTTTTGCTTCTCGTCGGTGAAGCCACAAAAATTTCTGATTATCTTCTCAATGGCGACAAATCTTACGAAGTGACTGTTCGACTGGGAGTCGAGACGGACTCCATGGACATCACGGGCAAGGTGTTGAAAGAGACGCCGACTGTTTTGGCTGGCAAGCTTGTCGATGGTCTTTCTGAAGACAAGATTCGCGAGACCGTGGCTCGCGCCTCAGGTGTTTTGAATCTCGAGGTTCCGGTGCATTCGGCGGTCAAAGTTGACGGCAAAAAACTCTATGAGCATGCGCACAAGGGTGAGCGCCCAGATGTGGTGCCGGTTCGTGAGATGAGTTTTTATGGCGTTGAGCTTCTCGGGCTTGAGCTTGGTGGCGAAGGTGATGCCGAGAAGTTTGCTGAAATTCGAGTTCGTCTTTCGTGCAGCAAGGGGAGTTTTATCCGAGCGTGGGCGAATCATGTCGGGCGTGGGCTTGGAGTTGGCGGCACGGTTTCGGCCCTTCGGCGGACTGCGAGCGCGCCGTATTCGGTGTCTGGGGCGAAGCGAATCAGTGAAATTGCCGAGCTTTGGGAGAACCGTCAGGTTCGATCCGGGGATGTTCTGGGATCGGCATGGGTGCCTTTGGAGCAGGCACTTCCGCATTTTGGTCAGGTTGAAGTGGCGGGCCATGACGCGACTTTGCTTAGAAATGGGCAGATTTCTAAGTGGCTGCAAGGGGAACTCTTGCGTAAAACGCAGCTGGGGAGTGCTCTGTCCTCGCAAATGGGTCTACAGCCCATGTGTGTGATCAATCGCGATGAAAATCGCCTCTTGGCGCTCTTGGTGGCCGAGCCGGGCGAGTTTTACAAGATTCGGCGTGTCTTTCCGGCCTAAATCCTCGCTGAAATGAAATAGCTAAATGCGTGACAAGAGGGGGAATTCCGGGTACCTGTTTGGGGGTCCCGAAACTGGTTTATTTGTTTAAGCCATTTCCTATTGTTCAGGGAACGCCTGAATGCACTCGGTCCGTCGACAGCCATGACGCGGACTTCAGGGTCTTTCAAGGTCCGTGTTTCGGGAGAAAAATCTTGAGTCAGGCGCGTGCTGTTGAATCAGCCTCGTGCTGTAAGGAGTAAGTAATGGCAGTTTACGGATACCAGAAGGCAGAAATCGTTAAGAAGTTCCAACGTGGCACAATGGACACGGGTTCTTCGGAAGTTCAGATCGCGCTTCTCACTGCGCGTATCAAGGACCTAACAGAGCACTTCAAAACTCACAAAAAAGATCACCACAGCCGTTACGGTCTTGTGGCGCTTGTTAACCGCCGCAAGAAGCTTCTTGCTTACCTGCGCAACACGGCTCCAGAGCGCTACACGAAAGTGATCGCGGAACTCGAACTCCGCAAGTAAGGCCCAAGCCCGACATATTCGGGCGGTGGAAAGCCAGCCCTCGGGCTGGCTTTTTTATTTTGGCGGACCACGTTGGGAATGAAGTCGGACTCGGGACCGGAGTTGGAGTCGGGCTCGAAATCGCGCCAGAAATCGCACCAGAAATTTTCTGGCTCTAGCCGGAATTGGAGATTCCAAAGTTCGGCTTAAGCTACTAGGATTTGGACATAAAACTTTAGAGATAAATCGTAACAATCACGGCGAGATTCGATGAAAGCAGTCTCGCTTCGCAACGCAAAAGGAATTTAGTCGAATGTCAGGTCTTACTTTTAACACACAAACTGTCTCGACCACGATCGGTGGCCGCACGATCACTCTCGAAACGGGTCGCCTTGCCAAGCAAGCCGATGGCGCGGTCTTGGTCACATCGGGCAACAACATGGTGCTCGTGACAGTCGTTTCTTCGAAGAAAGAATCGACGCTCGATTTTTTCCCTCTCACGGTTGAGTACCAAGAGAAGTTCTACGCGACTGGAAAAATCCCGGGTGGATACTTCAAGCGTGAAGGTCGTCCGACAAACCAAGCCACACTCACGGCGCGTTTGATCGACCGCCCAATTCGCCCTTGTTTCCCAGAAGGCTACCGCTACGAAACTCAGGTTGTTGCAACAACGCTTTCGTACGACGGCACATTCCCAGTTGAAATCTTGGCTTCGATCGGGGCTTCGGCAGCGATCCATATTTCTGACATTCCGTTCAATGGCCCGACTTGCGCGATTCAGGTTGCACGTGTCGGTGGTCAGTTCATTTTGAACCCGACTGGTCAGCAAATGGAAACGTCGGATATGGACGTTGTGATCGCGGGAACTCGTAACGGGATCCTGATGGTTGAAGGTGAAACGCAGTTCGTGACGGAAGCGGACGCACTTGCGGCGCTCAAGTTTGGTCACGAGTCGATGATGCCGATCATGGACGCAATCGAAGAGCTTCGTAAGAAGACGGGATCGAAAGCAAAACGTTCGTTCACTCCGCCAGCTATTGATGCGGACTTCGAAAAAACGGTCACGGCGTTCCTCGAGCCAAAAATCAACGCGGCTCTTCGTATTCGCGAAAAGATGGCTCGTTACGCGGCAGCTGACGAAGCGAAGAAAGCGGCAAAAGCGCAGTTTGTCGACACGATCACAGACGACAAGGTTCAAGCTCAGCGTGCAAAAGAACTTGGCGCGATCGTCGAGAACCTCAAGTACAAAGCGGCCCGCTTCATGATCCTCGACGACAAAATTCGTATCGATGGTCGCGATGTGAAAACGGTTCGTCCAATCGCATGTGAGGCGGCTTTGCTTCCACGCGCGCACGGTTCGGCGCTCTTCACGCGTGGTGAGACTCAAGTTCTTGGCACCGTGACTCTCGGCACGGGCGACGACGAGCAGATGATCGACGCACTTGGCGGAACGATTAAGAAAAAGTTCCTTCTTCACTACAACTTCCCTCCGTTCTCTGTCGGTGAGACAGGTCGTATGGGTGGTCAAAGCCGTCGTGAAATCGGTCACGGAAACTTGGCTGAGCGAGCGCTTAAAGCGATTCTCCCAGATCAAGAAAAGTTTCCTTACACGATCCGTATCGTGAGCGAAGTTTTGGAATCGAACGGTTCTTCTTCGATGGGTACGGTTTGCTCGGGTCTGATGGCGCTTCTCGACGCGGGTGTTCCTGTAAAAGGCAACGTTGCGGGGATCGCAATGGGTCTGATTAAAGAAGGCGACCGCGTTGCGGTTCTTTCTGACATCTTGGGAGATGAAGATCACTTGGGCGACATGGACTTCAAAGTCGCGGGAACTCGCGAAGGTATCACGTCGCTTCAGATGGATATCAAAATCGACTCGATCTCGTTTGCAGTCATGGAGCAAGCTCTGACTCAGGCGAAAGACGGCCGTCTTCATATCCTCGGTGAAATGGAAAAGACGATCTCGCGTCCTCGTGGCGAAATCAGCCCCTACGCTCCTCGCATCGAAACGATCAAGATCAAGCCAGAAAAAGTTCGTGAAGTTATCGGCGCT
>CAUJGS010000087.1 GCA_963170185.1 Bdellovibrionota bacterium | reverse complement strand
AGCGTGCCGAATTTTGTACAGAATCTCTGACATGGGTTTGCTCTTCCGAGCTTCTTAAACAGCTTCGCCAAAAGAAGTAAAACGTCACGGCGCATTAGGCGCCCGTGACTTGCCAAAATCTAGCGTTTCAGGTGAGTTAGCCGTGAAGAGGGAGCGGCTCGAACGAATGGCGATATTTGTCCCTGCGATCATGTCTGGCGGTAGCGGAACACGTCTTTGGCCGGTTTCGCGGCAGTCTTTACCCAAACAGTTTGCCGCACTCTTTGGCGATGGCACGTCCGATTCGGTCGCGGATTTTCTGTCGGACTCGTTGTTTGCAAAAACGGCTCGTCGTTTACATCCGTTTGGTTCGCCGTGGACAATCACGGTCGCCGATATGAAAGTGCTCACCGAAAAAACGCTGACCGGACTTTCGATTCCAGCGGCCGAGATCTTGCGACAAACACTTTACGAACCTCGCGGTCGAAACACGGCCGCGGCGATTGCGCTTTTGTGCCGAGTTCTTGAAGCACGTGATGCATTGGAATCGGTCGTCGGAGTTTTTCCAGCCGACCAACTGATCCGCGACGAAGCGCGCTTTCAGGCAGCGGTTCGAGAAGCGATCGCGATTGCCGAAACGGGCGAGATCGTCACTTTAGGAATTCACCCCACGTTCCCTGCGACGGGATACGGCTATATCGAGACAGCGGGTGCTTTCAGCGAAGGCGCACGGGCGCTGAAGGCCGTGCGGTTTCGCGAGAAGCCCGATCTTGAGACGGCTAAATCGTTTTTGCAAAAAGGCGGCTATCTGTGGAATGCGGGGATGTTTGTTTTCCGCGTGTCCAAAATGATCGAGCTTTTAAAAACTCATGCACCCAAAGTGTGGGAGCCGATGGCGACTCTCAAGGCCGATCTTTCAAATCTCGCCGAGGTGTATGAAAAGGTTGAAGCCATTTCGATCGACTTTGCGGTGATGGAGCGCCTTACAGGCCACGTGACGATACCTTGTGATTTCGACTGGAGCGACGTGGGTTCGTGGGACGCGATTGCCGAAATTCGCTCGGGCGATCAAAATCGTCTTCAGGCCTCGGGCCAAGTCGTCGAAGTCGGCGGCGCAAATAACTTTGTTCTGCCTCACGGCGATAAAACCTACGCCTTTGTTGGCACCGAGGACCTTGTCGTCGTTGACACGCAGGACGCGACTCTCATCGCCAAGCGCGGACAAAGTGAAAAGGTCAAAGACGTCGTCGACCGTGTGAAGGTCTTGCCAAACAAGATCGCGACACGTGCCACACAACATCCATTTGAAATTCGGCCGTGGGGGAAGTTCGAAGTTCTTCGCGACACCGAAGAATTCAAATCGAAAACCATTTTGGTCGATGCGGGCGCGCAGCTCTCGCTTCAGTCTCACGCAAAACGAGCCGAGCACTGGATCATCGTGCGTGGTGAGGGCGAAGTGGTCTTAAACGACGACGTGATTCCGGTTGGTCCTGGCTCACATGTCTTTATTCCGGTTGGGGCCAAGCACCGCATGCGCAACACCGCGCCCGCAGGTTCGGGCCGAGACCTCGTATTCGTCGAAATTCAACTTGGGACTTACTTCGGCGAGGACGACATCGTTCGTTACGAGGACAATTATGGCCGAAAATAAATCCGACACGGCTAGCGGTTTAAAACCAACGGAGCTTCGTCGGTCCATTGTCGAAATGGCTTATGCAGGAAGCTCGGTTCACATCGGTTGCGCGTTTTCCATGGTCGAAGTCGTATCCAGTCTTCTTGGTCAGGTGATGAATCTCGGTTCTGGCGCGGACGATCGGTCGCGCGACCGCATCTTGCTTTCAAAGGGTCATGGCGTGATGGCACTTTATGCCGCGTACTCGGCTCTCGGCTGGCTTGAGAAAGCTCATCTGGAAAAGTATTTCTCAGACGGTTCGTTGCTGCATGGTTTGGCGGAAGCGCGTGTGCCGTTGATGGAAGTTTCCGCAGGTTCGCTAGGGCACGGGCTTCCGGTAGCCGTTGGCTACGCGCTAGGTAAACGGCGTTTGGGTGAAGCCGGTCATGTGTACTGCATCGTCGGCGACGGCGAAATGAACGAAGGTTCGATGTGGGAAGCTGTTTTGTTTGCGGGTCACCACGGCTTAGAAAATCTCACGATCATCGTGGATGCCAATGCTCATCAGGCAATGGGGCGAATCGCCGACGTGATGAACATGGAGCCTTTTGCTGCGAAGTTTGCGGCCTTCGGTTTTGAAACTCACGATGTCGATGGCCATGACTTGGAACTTTTAACGAAAACTTTCCGACAGCCATCGACGTCTGGTCGACCACGTGCCGTGATCGCTCGAACCGTAAAAGGCAAAGGGCTTTCGTTTATGGAAGACAACAATGAATGGCACTACCGTCGCTTGACGCCCGAACTCCTAGAGGCGGCTCGCAAGGAGCTGCAAGGGAAGTCGAATCATGCGTGAAAGACTATCCGACATTCTAGTCAATGCCTGTCAGTCGGACTCACGCCGAATCGTTCTCAGCGGCGATCATGGTTATGCGCTGTTTGATGCTTTAAGAAAAAAATCACCGTCGTCGTTTCTCAACGTGGGTGTGATGGAGCAAGCCATGGTCGGAATGGCGGCGGGGCTTGCGAAAGCGGGCTTTCGCCCGATCGTGTACGGGCTCTCTGCGTTTGTTCCGATGCGTGTGCTCGAGCAGATCAAGATGGACCTTTGCCATGTGAGTTACCCTGTGATCTTGCTCGGAGACGGAGCCGGGTTGGTTTACTCGACGCTCGGTGCCTCGCACCAGTGTGGCGAGGACATCGCGGCGCTAAGGCCGCTTCCTGGTATCAAGGTATTCACACCCGCGGACGCCGACGAGCTAGAAGCGGTTTTTGAAGAGGCGCTAAATACCAACGGCCCATGTTATATCCGGATCGGGAAGAGCGATCGCCCTCCCGTGAAGCAAGAGAAATTGAAGTCGACGGCGCCTCGTGTGTTGCGAACGACTGCTCCCGAGCGCCCGATTTTGGTGACCATGGGTTCGATGACGGCTTTTGGCGCGGAGCTTTCGAAGGCGGAAGCCGATGGAGGCTTTGACCTCGGACACTTGGCGGTCTTGCGAGTGAAGCCGGTGCATGCCGAAGTGGTTGAAGCATTGAAGTCGGCTCACGAGATCTGGGTTTTGGAAGAGCACCACCGCAGCGGCGGGTTGGCTTCTTCTGTTTCCGAAGCGATTTCAGAAGCCGGGTACGCAGTGCCGCGTCTTCGTGTGTGGTCTTTAAAAGATCAGTTTGTTCATTCGTGCGGGAGCTATCAGCACGCCCTTTCCGAGCACGATCTAAGTGACGAGCAGGTGCGCCTCGCGTTTGCTCGCGCGATTCGAGAAAAGAGGAATTAAAAATGTCGGAAGTGAATACGGACGCGTCTCGCGCCAATGTTGTCGAGGCCGCACGCCATCATTTTCGTGCGCAGGCCAAACGCAATATCGTTCCTGGGCAGGATTACATTCCCGTCACGGGCAAGATCTTGGACGAAGATGATTTGGTGAACCTTGTTGAGTCGAGTCTCGACATGTGGCTCACGGCAGGTCGCTTTGCGACGGAGTTCGAAAAGAGTTTCGCAAAAGCCTTTGGAACCAAGTTCTCTCTTCTGGTGAATAGCGGATCTTCGGCGAATCTCGTGGCTTTTACCGCTTTAACTTCTCCGCGCTTAGGCGACTCTCGAATTCAGCCGGGCGACGAAGTCATCACGGTGGCGGCTGGGTTTCCAACCACGGTGAATCCGATCATTCAAAACGGCTGCATCCCGGTTTTCGTCGACGTCGAACTGGGAACCTACGAAATCGAAGTGGCAAAACTCGAAGCGGCCCGCTCGGAGAAAACGAAAGCCGTGATGATTGCACACACGCTTGGAAACACGTTTGACGTGAAAGCCGTGAAGGCGTTTTGCGACAAATATGATCTTTGGCTGGTGGAAGACTGCTGTGATGCGCTTGGCGCGACCGTCGACGGAAAACCTATTGGAACATTTGGCGACATCGCGACTGTGAGTTTTTATCCGGCTCATCACATCACGATGGGTGAAGGTGGCGCGGTTTGTATGTCGGACCCGCAATTAAAACTCGCGGCCGAGTCGATTCGCGACTGGGGCCGCGATTGTTGGTGCCCGCCAGGAAAAGACAATACCTGTAAAAAGCGTTACGACTGGCAACTGGGCGATTTGCCGCACGGCTATGACCACAAGTACATTTATAGCCACATCGGCTACAATCTGAAGGTCAGCGACATGCAAGCCGCCGTTGGCGTTTCGCAGTTAAAAAAGCTTCCGCATTTCATTGAAAAACGTCGTGAGAACTTCCAGTACTTGTACGGAAAACTCTCGAGTCTGGAAGGCGATTTGATTTTGCCTCGCTCGTCAGAAGGTGCGAATCCGTCGTGGTTCGGCTTTGCTTTGACGGTGGAAAAGTCGGCGAAGATCTCGCGCAATGAACTGGTGCGAAAGCTCGAATCCGAAAAAATCGGCACGCGCCTCTTGTTTGGCGGTCATCTTCTGAAGCAACCTGCGTACAAAGGTATTGAACACAGGGTTGTCGGAGGTCTTGAAAACACCGAACGTATCATGCACGACACGTTCTGGGTCGGGGTTTGGCCCGGACTTGAGGCTCGACACCTCGACTATATTGCCGATCGCATTCATACTCATATCAAGGAAGCGAAATCCAAAAGCTAAGGAGCTAGTCGAGTGAGTGCGGAGCGGGACCTTCTTTCCAGCGCGATTGTGAAACAAGCGATGAGCGAGTTCACGATCCGTTGCCGAGAAGAGTGGCACCGCATCGGTCCGGCTCATATTCTTCTTACCGGCGGCACCGGTTTTTTCGGCTCTTGGATGATCGCAAGTTTCGCGGCGCTTCGGGCCGCGGGTTTTCCGATGCGACTTACGGTCATTTCGCGAAACCCAGATGGTTTTTTGGCGAAACACCCTTCGTTGAAAGACGTCGACGGGTTGGCTTTTAAAAAAGACGATGTCACGACAGCGACGATTCCGTTTGATGTCACTCATGTCTTTCATTTCGCAACGACCCCAGCCCAAAAAGATGACCCGGAATCGCAAGCCGAAATGCGTTCGACGATCATCGCTGGCACGAAGCGTATGCTGGAAGAGGCGGAGCGTGTTCGCGCCAAGCGTTTTTTGCTGGCAAGCTCGGGCGCCGTTTACGGAAAAGGTAAGTCAGACCGCCCCGAAGAATCCAGCGTCTTGGCATCAAGCTTTGTTCCATTCAGCGAAGACCTCACACCTGGCTTATCGCTGTATGGCGACGCCAAGCGCGAAGCAGAAAGACTTTGTTTCGAAGTCGAGAAAACGCGCCGCCTTGAAACGGTGGTGGCGCGAGGCTTTGCTTTTTCAGGACCGCTTTTTCCTCTTGATGGCCCCTACGCGATTTCAGGTTTCATGACGGCCATGCTAAGCGGGCTTCCGCTAAACGTGAAGTCGCCAGATACGGTGCGCAGTTTTCTTGACGGTCGCGATTTGGTTTATACGATGTGGCTTTTGATGGCTCGCGGCCGTAGCGGCGAAGCGTACAACGTTGGCGGAAGCGAGTCGGTCACGATGCGAGAACTCGCGGATCTGATTCGCGCGATCGCGCTTAAGGTAGGGCGCCG
>CAUJGS010000086.1 GCA_963170185.1 Bdellovibrionota bacterium | reverse complement strand
GACGATCGGGCGCGCGGCGAGAAACGCCGAAGGCTATGTGATTCTTTACGCCGACAATATGACCGACTCCATGAAAAAGGCGATCGGCGAGACTCAGCGTCGTCGCGGGATTCAGGAAGCCTACAACAAAGAGCATGGGATTACGCCTCAGACCATCAAGAAGCGTGTTCGCGAGTCGTTAATGGATATTTACGGCGAGAGCGACACACCTGTGCCTCAGCCGGCTGGGCGAGGGCGGGGTCGCGACATCGCAAAACCAGTTTCGAAACTGGGCTCGCCTGAAAATGCCTACCGCGTGGCGACCGAGGGCTTGGAGCCGAAGAAGCTTGAGAAGGAAGTCGACCGTCTCCGCAAGGCGATGAAGAAACACGCTTCGGCTTTGGAGTTCGAAGAAGCTGCCAAAATTCGCGACGAAGTGAAACGACTTCAGATGATCCAGCTTTCGCTTCTCGATGGCGACACGGATCGCGAAATGAACGCCGTTTTAGACGGCGATGACGGCAAGTCTAACTGAAACACGTCTCTTCGGTGCCAATCTGGAACGTCCTGTTCCAGAAACGGGACGGATGCAAAGTGTCGGGGGCCTGTGAGTCACGCTTTTGACAAGACTGTAACGGCGACATTCGAGCATGATGCCTCTATGAATTCGGCTTTTTTGAGCCTAGAAATAGTGCAACTGGAGAAAATCATGAAACGAACCCTTAAGAACGGCGCGCTCGCTCTTCTCGGACTCAGCATGTTGAACGCTTGTAGCAATAACGCATCTGACGATTCGTCGTTTGCAGGCAAGATGACTCAGGAGCAGGAACAAGCTCTGGAGAAATGGATTCAATCGCCGATCAAGTCCTGCCAAGCGATTGAGGTAATGGGTGGTGGCGCAACGCAAGTGTCCGATCAGTTCGGTATGCCGGGGTTTCCGGATTCGGGCCCATCACGTTCGCGTGATGCCATCGAAAAGGGCGTCGATCTTGGAGTGCTGGCGAATCGCACGAAAGGTTCGCTTTGGATCGGCGAGCGAACGGGTTTGAAAGACTTTGCGGTTCTTTCGGGCGCCTCGACGCCGTTTACGACGGGCGTGTCGGAAACAAAATTTGAACAGAGCATCGAGATCAATGGCCGTTCACAATCGGTGAAAGTTGAAGCTAAGAGCTCGGGCTACGATTGCGTCGTCACGGTGAACGGTGTTGAGCGCGCGAAGGTGAAGATCGCAAAGAATGTGGAAGTCGGTCTTGCGGGTGGACGGTCATGGCAGGTAGCGGATTTCCGCCAGCGCCGCGATCAGACAGTCGCGAAGTATTCAAACGCTTTAGAGCTTCAAGCGCGCGATGTCCTTTCGCCTTTGATGAAGGGCATTCAGATTGCTGCTTCACGCACACAGGCGATGGGCTCGGTGGGATACTCGCAAGCAGAGGCCGAGCAGTACTTCCCGATTGCGACAAGTCGTCGTCCGGCGGAACTCGCGATCGAGTCCTCGACGGGTGGACGCCTGATTCTGTCGGACTACTCGCGCTTTGTTCTTCTTGGTCAGGATATGTCTCTTGTGCCGGAAGTCGGCGGGCCGGCTGGTAGCCAGACTCGCGATGTGAGTTTTGTTCTTTTGCTGAAGACGGAAAAGACATCCATCGGCGGTCAGAGCTTTAAGTCGGGCACGGAAGGTGTCATGGGTCTGAAGCGTGTTCTTCGTCTCCGTTCGGAGACGACGGGTGCAGCGCAAGAGATCGTGTTTCAAGACACGGGGTTTGGCGATTCGCGCTTGGAAAAAGCGGGCGTGATGGTGGCGGATCGTTGTGTCATCGAGCGAGCTGATGATGAGTCGACACTTTATAGTTCGCGTATGATGGCGACAGGCCAAGCGCGTTTGGCGAGTTACCAAACGGTGTTCTCGCCGTGTTCGGTTTTTGACGAGGATGTTTCGGATCGCGCGGAAACCAATGGCTTGATGCTCAAAGTCTTGAACGTCCTGTTTGCAAGAGTTTCCCCAAGTGCATCGGGTGCTCGTTTTGAGTTTGGCGATTGGGCGCAAGCGCTTGTTCGTCAGATCGAGTTGAATCTGAAGGATTTAAAGCGTCCCGAACTCTCGGAGTCCGGGGCTTCGGCGTTGGCGTCGATCGATGCGGTCGTGAGCTACGCTCGTCAAGAGATTCAGCGCGAGGCTCAGCAGGCGGCCGCGAAGTTTTCAAATGCGCGGCGTTCGGGATTAGCGGGGCTTTTGCTTCGGATGGCTGAGTTTGAGATTCAAGACCCGCGCGAGCTTCGTGCGCGTCAAGTGTCGGGTTCCATCGCAAGACTTGCGGTGATCTTGGAGGACGCGTTTGATTTGCCGTTGTTTGAGCTCATGCGCACGGCCGAGCGTGATCTTTCGCGCGCTGCGAGTTTGGCCAAAACCGCGGAAACACTTCCTGCTTCCTACGTGGCTCTTGCAAAAGAGACTTATATCGAGGCGCAGGCGATTGGGCATGCCACCTATTTGCGTTCAACGCATGCGCGCTTGTTTGAGCTTTTGCCATCTGAGCGAGAGCTTCAGGAGTGGACGCTTCGCTTTCGTGGAGTTCGTACCGAGCTTCAAAAGTACCCAAGCCTGAAAGGTCAAGCCGGTGGTTTGGTTGAGGCACTTCTGGCATCGTCGGTTCCATCTTTTGAATACGCAAATTGGATCAAAGCTGGGGCGAATCTCGCAAGCGGAGCGCCAGAGCTTCTTTCGGAGATCGTGCAAGCGATTCGCTCGGGCGGAGCGACGGACCTGCGTAACTGGGCGATGAGCTTACCTTTGGCGGATCAACAGGGGATCGCAAGTTACATCGCGGAAGCGAAGAAGCTTGGTCAAGAACGCCAGGCGATGGAGAAGGTCTTGGGTCTCGTCCGTGCACGCTCGTACTACGGTTCGTTGGCTAGACTTCCGGTGTTTGCGACAAGAGCCAACGCGTTTTATCAGTCGGAGGTTTCTCGTGCGCAAGGGTCGTATCGCGATACCTTCTTTGAATCGCGCGCAAAGGACCTCGCAGGAAAAATCCTGATCGAAGAGTTCGAAGACTCCGACGTGAAAGCTCTTGAGGTTTTCGCGAAAGTCGCGGCGGCCGGTGATCTGTCGTGTGATGGTCGTCAAACGATCTCGCTTCGTCTGGAGTGCGCGGGGCTTGAGCGCTTTAAGAGGTCCGGCGGCGGTCTTTTGAATCCGAAGTTTCAAGGGCGTTACGTGAAGCTTGCTGAGAGAATCAATGTATGGATGGGACAGCTTGTGCCAGAGACGGATCATCGCACGATCCGCCGTCGTCTGAAAGAAGGTCTCTATCCGTCGTTTGGTGCGACATTGTGGGAGACCTGTGACGTCGCAGCTTACCAGACTCGCTATGAAGCGCTAGATAAGGCGGTCGGGAAGTACCTCGTGGCTCTTGGCGATTTCATCACTCGCAGTCGTATCGAACGTGAGGTTTCGACAGCTCTTGATTCGCGTTGCCCCTAGGGGCAGACTAGGGCCTGATGCTTAAGCGTGAGGCCCAAATCATTGAAGAGCTTAAAGAGAAGGTAAAAGACTTTCCTCGGCTTCCTGGCGTCTACCTCATGAAAAATGAGGCCGAAAAGATCATCTACGTCGGGAAGGCCAAAGACTTAAGGGCTCGTGTTCGAAGCTACCTGACAGACTCCAAGGACCATTCGCCGAAGACGAGGCTTTTGGTCCGAAACATTCGCACCATCGACACGATTCTAACAAAGACCGAAGTCGAGGCTTTTTTATTGGAAGCCTCGCTAATCAAGAAGCATCGACCTCGTTACAATATTCGTCTCAAGGACGACAAGAGTTATCCATTTATTCGAATTTCGATGGCGGACCGATTTCCGCGTCTGTACTTGGCTCGCAAAGTTAAAAAAGATGGCTCGCTTTATTTTGGTCCTTACACCAGCGGAACCGCGGTGTGGGGGACGATCCATTTTTTAAATCGCACGTTTCAGATTCGCGACTGCAAAGATGCTTTCATGACATCGCGCAAACGGCCTTGCATGACTCATCAAATCGGTCGCTGTAAAGCGCCTTGCGTGGATCTCGTCGGGTACGAGGAGTATTCCGAGGACGTCAAGCAGGCCGTGCAGTTTTTGCGAGGAAAAGACAAACAGATTGTACGCGATCTGACCAAGCGTATGCACTTGGCTTCCGACGAAGAGCGCTTTGAAACGGCGGCCAAGCTTCGAGACTCGATTGTGGCCGTGAAGGCGGTGCTCGAGCGACAAGCCGTGGTCAATGACACGAGTGAACTTGATCAAGACGTCGTTGGCTACCATGGCGACGAGCGCGGAACTCTTGTCGAGGTTTTGCATATCAGAAGTGGCCGCGTGATCGGAACCAAGGGGCATTTCCTGCCGTTGTTGGATTCCAACTCTCCGGAAGAAGATGCACGCGAATGGCTGACGAGTTTCTTAAACCAATACTACGATGAAGCCTTGATCCCGGACGAGTTGCTTTTGCCGGTGGATTTAGGAAAAGACCTCTCGCAGCTTTTGGCGGCGGTGTTTGAAGAGCGCAGCGGCCGCAAGGTTAAAGTGCGCTTTCCGACAGACAATGCCGGACATCGGCTTTTGGAGTTGGCGCAGACAAACGCCAAAGAGCATTTCAGCGGTCATGTCGATAAGTCGGAAGAAAAGAAAAAGGCTCTTGAAGAGATTCAAGAGCGTTTAAAGCTTCCGTCGCCACCGCTTCGGATTGAGTGCTTTGATATCTCGACGTTTCAGGGAGCGGAGACAGTTGCAAGCCAGGTTGTCTTTGAGGACGGTGTTCCCAACAAAGACCAGTATCGACGTTATAAAATTCGGACAGTTCAGGGGACCAACGATTTTGAGTCGATGCGTGAAGTCTTGTCGCGAAGATTTGCGCATGCGGAGCTTGAGCTGCCCGACCTGATCGTGATCGATGGCGGCAAGGGACAGCTTGGAATCGCCACCGAGGTTTTGCGCGAAATCGGCCAAGAGAAAATTCCCGTCGTCGGTTTGGCGAAAGCGCGGACGGATTCGGACTTTAAGTCGAGCGAAGTGAGGGGGAGCGAGGAACGCTTCTTTTTGCCGGGCCGACAAAACCCGGTGGTTTTTAAAACGGGCTCCGAGGCGTTTCGGATTTTGGTCAGCATTCGCGACGAGGCCCATCGGTTTGCGATCACGTATCATCGAAAGCTTCGCGAAGCGAGTTCGCTCGAAAGCGAACTGGATTTGGTTCCGGGTCTTGGACCGGTCAGGAAGAAGACTCTGCTTTCGGCCTTTTCCTCGGTCGACGAGATTCGTTCGGCTGACGTGGACAAGATCGCCGATCTGAAAGGGTTTAATCGCGCTTCCGCCGAGGTTTTATTGGAGGAACTTGCCAAGTCCGATCTTGGAGCCGATGGCTCGGAGACCGACGGTGTTGAAGAAGGCTAGAGCCGTTTCTGGTTCCACTGGATAAGAGATAATCACCCTGATTTCGGTCGGTTGCGGTTGCCGGGATCAATAGGATTGGGGGGCTTGTTTGGTTGCCTCTTATATTTCTCCCCGTATGCCTTAAAAAGACGATGCATTGAACTTGCTTGAGCAAGCCTATTGGAACCTTGGGTTGGGCCTTGGGTTCTTTTTTAAGGAGTCGGCTATGAGCAATTTGGCTTCAGGTCTTTTGAGGATGAGTGTCGCGGCGGGGCTTGCGGTTTTAACAGGTCTTCAGATGCCGGCTCGTGCTTTCGGTCAGGACGGCACGGAGAGTTCAATTGATCCGATTCAAGGCGTGACGATCACAGTTGCGGCGGGCGTTGCTTTAACAGCCAATAGCTACAACTATCGTCGGCAGATTCAGGCGTCTAACCAGCTTCATACTAGGCAAAGTGCCTTTATTACTGGAACTGGGGCTGATCTTGTTGGTCGCCGAGGCGAAGATGCGGCGAGGCTTGCCGACTTGGCGTTAGAGGGAACTCGTCATGGCGACATTCTCACGATCGATTATACCCCTGGCACGGTTGCGGAGCTGCGAAACGCGGTAGCCGATTTGGAGTCGGCAAAAAAGCTATGGGAAAAACGCGTGATCGAGCTCTCTAAGGAGATGGGTAAGTTGAATCGTCGCATCACGGTCGAGAAACACACGTTGGCGAAACTCCCGCTTTCCCCGGAATCAAGAGATGAGCGTGATCGGGTGCAGACTCGTTTGGATAAACTTGAACGGGAGTTCCGTTACGTGCGCAACGCGGAACTCGATGCTCAACAGCGCATGCACCACGCTCGCGGGTTGTTTGAGGCGGAGAAGAAGAATCTGGAAGTCGCGGAACGCTCGGGACGAGTAGCTCGCACGCATGTTCGAATGGATTTTCCGGTCGATGAAAAGTCTCGCGGATACCTTCAAGGGTTCGTTCATCGCATAGCGACGACGGATGGCGAGAAGTCGATCAGAGAGTCGGCCAAAGAAGCGAAGCTTCGCGCGCCTCATATCCGCATTTCGCGGGTCGCTTTGCCGAATCTTGAGAAATCGATTCAGCTCTTGAAAGAGGCTCGTCGCGGAGCTTGGGTCGCAGGAATCGGTGCGGTCGTGGCTTTAGAAGAGATCGCCGTCGGTTATATGTCCGATGGATTGAGGGACGGGCTGGAGGCGGCAGATGTTATCGCGCCGAGAAACGCCGCCCCCGTGGGAACGGCTCGTTGATCGAGAAGCTTCTGTTTTAGTTGAGCGTGAAGAGTCGTTTGCGAAGCTGAATTTTACATGGATCACAAGACGCGCTTTCGATCACGGTGAGTTGCATGAAATCAACCACGTGGTCGAAGTTCAATTCGTGTCCACAAAGACAGCAAAGATTTTGTTCCTGCAAGAAAGCATCACGGTCCGAGATCATGTCGGATGGGTCGATGAAATGGGGTTCCATGGTGAACTCTTTTGGGTCTCGTGCTGTGTTGTCCGACATGATGTTCTCCTCAAGACACCTATCGGTGAGGGCTTAAATTTCTCGAGAGGAAATATTTGCCGCATAACGACTTGCCGGTTTTGGGGAGGGGGGAATAGCTTGCGCTTAAATGGACTCTTCCCCGCTGTTTCGCTATCTGGAAAACACGCTCGGTCTGACTCGCCTCAGTCGGGACTTTTTTGCAGTGCAGGCTGCGGGGCTGGCGGCAGAGCCGACGGCGGCCCCGGCGACAGTCGAAACTGTTCCTCAGCTTTGCTGCCTCATCTACAATGAGGCTTTGGAAAAGCCTTCGTTGGTCGAGATGGCGGACAAACTCAAGCAAGCGGTTGAAACTGAGTTTACCAAGCGTGCCATGGCGGGACGTATCAAGGTTCTTTGGTGCAACTTGCGTGAAGAGCCCGCTTTGCCAAACGGGAAGATCGGTCTTTGCCTGGAGTTTGGCTCCGACTTTCGCTCTGCTGGTTACACCGATGGTCGCTCCGGTGGTCGCAGTAGTTCGGCGGACGTAAAACCCTACGACGTTATTCGTTTGCCTCGGCTACAGGAGATCCATGAGAACCCCGTTGCCAAGCGCGAGACGTGGAAACAGATCCAGCTTGCGATCAGTGAGTTTACGTCCTCGACCTTGGTCTAAAGTTCCGCACGATCATCGTCTTGCCTTAACGGTCTAGGCAAAAGTCGCAAAACTTGGGGGAGTGAAATCCCTCGAACCTCTTGGCAACAAGCTCCGTCGTTTCCGTGATCACACCGTTGGTCGGTTTTCGTGCGTGAGGAGCGTTTCTATCCTCGTGGCTGTCCTCTTGGTGCAAGGGGCTGGGCTCTCGCCTCATGCGGAGGCGTTTGAGATTCCGGGTGAAGTGTCTGTTCGGCTTCGGCCTCTTAAAGGCCTGATCTCGGTTTCGGGCCGAGACTTGGCGCTGCACTCGACCGGACTGAAGGCGTTACTATTGAAAACGGAGGGTTTTCAACAGTGGCAGCTTCGCTTTGAAACTTTGGGCGGCGAGCCGGCGTGGACTGTCGTGGAGCGAGATTCTGGAAAATCACTCGCGCGAATTCAGGGGCGCTTTGCGGAGCTTCGTGGGGAAGACGTGCGTGTGGACCTTCGCCCCTCGCCATCACACCTTCGCTTGGTCGCGGCCAAGCAGGGCGCGCGGTTTGATTTGCAGCTGGTGGGACTTTTGGCGCTCGACGACTACGTCCACGGTGTCGTGAGTGCCGAGGTACCAAAAAATTGGCCGCTTGAAGCGCTAAAAGCGCAGGCGGTTGCGGCGCGTTCGTTTGCATTGGCGAAACTTCGCGAACGAGCGCGAAGCGGTCGTGATTGGATGCTCGAAGCGACGATCATGGATCAGGTATTTGATCACGCTCGTAAGCATGATTTAGCGGAGACCGCCGTACTGGCGACTCGCGGCGAAGTTTTGATGGGACCGCACGGAGTTGCAACAGCCCACTATCACGCCGACTGCGGTGGGCACACCGATGAGCCGCGAGATGTCTGGGGTGGCGGCGAGGCGATGGGCACGGCGACGGACCGTTGCGCCAAACGGGCCTCTAGTCAGTGGCGCATGGTCACAAGTCTTTCGGAGTTGACCAAGAAACTAAATGGCCAAGGCAAGCTTCAGTTTGCCTCGTCGATTGCGGGTCTGACTGTTGTTCAAAGAACGGATGGCGGTCGCGCCCGCGGAATTCGGCTGACGTCGGCACGAGGCGATGTCGCGCGATTGACGGGAGAAGATCTCCGTGCGGCGCTGGGGTATATGAATCTTCGAAGTACGAAATTTGAAGTGAAAACCTTTGGCGATCGTGCCGAGTTTTCGGGACGCGGTTTTGGGCATGGCACCGGGCTTTGCCAGTGGGGCGCGCGCGGGCTTGCCGCCGATGGTGCCGACTACCGTGCGATTTTGGCGCACTATTATCCCAAGCTTGAGCTGCGCTCGCTTACGAAGTCGCCGTCTGACCTTTTGGCGGCTCTGTCGCCTTAGGCGAGACATGGGCCGAAGTATGAGTCGACATGTGAGGTGATGACCGGCGTTCTTGCTGGTACCGAGCCCCTTGTGCAAGCCGATCGACGGCGTCATCAACACGTTTTCTCATGTGCCGGAAGTTGTGCAAAAGCGTCGTCGCCATTTCGCGAGTCATTTTGTTCCACTCGCTGTGCGGGCGAGCGGCGAGTTCTTTTGCGAGGTCTGCGACGGCTTGAATTCTCAACGTCGGATCTTCGATTGCGTCGTAGGACTCGTCCCACCACTTTGAGAAGGTTTGATACCCATACTCTTGCAGGCGCGCCAAGGAGTGCGGTTCGCCGACAATGAGGAATGGGTGCAGGTTGAGCATGGCAAAGAATGTCTTTTCTGAAATCATCGATGGCGCTTCGTAGTCCAGAAGGTCGCTTGAGACGAAGTGACACTCGGGAACGATGGAAAAATAGGAGTCCTCAAAGTAGCGAGCGACCGCTTTGGAGTGGTGGTCGACCGTCGCGCTATGGCGCGCCCAGTTGGAAGCAAAGTCGACATCCAGCTTTAACGGAAGCGGCCCTTGGGTGTCTTTGAAATAAGACATTCCGAATTGCATAAGCTCTTCGCGCTCGCTGGTTTCGGGAAAGCGGAAAATTTCGCGAATGCGATCTACAAACGTGAGTTTGGGGTCCGACAAATCTTGCCAGGTCATGCTGATGTGGCCCGCGGGGACCAAGTCTCGGCGAAGCAGCTCAAGAAAGATGGCGACACGATGTGGGCAGCCGTCGATTCGTCGATTGAGCATGACAAATTTCTTTGAAGGAGGAGCGTCGCTGAGGCGCAGGTCTTTTCGTGCCGTTCTGGCTCCGGTACGGTCTTCGTGCAGCGTTAGGGCTTCGAAAAAGGGGACTGTGCGAAGTTCGCTTCCGGTGCGACGTTTGTATTCGTCTTTGGCTTTTTGCCGAATCATGGCGCTGGTGCAGACGTAGGTGTAGGTCATGGGCGCGCCGGAAGCCTTAAGTGACTGTGTGACCGCAGCCATCGACTGAGCGTTGGAGTCTTCTGGAAGGCTTGTGACCATGAGGTACATGTGCCCTTTTTCGATAAGCTCTTGCGTGGGGCGTGGGATTGAGGACCAGGCAGAGCCCCAAAACGGATCCTGCCAAAGCTCTGCGTGGTAGAGGAAGCCTTGGCTGGAGCATAGCTCATACAGCCATAGCGAGTCCTGGTCTGCGAGCGAGGTTTGGCAGAGCGCGAGTTGTCGTCGCTGAAACCGAGGCTCGATCAACATCAGCGTGTTGTCTTGAAACTTTCCGATCGGAGCGTGCGTCGCCAAAGGCGTTTCCGAGAATGAGCGCACGAGGTCTTCGAGCGAAAGCTTGAGCATATTCGGGACAGGTCCCCTTGGCCCGAAGTACTTGTGGAAGTAGGACACCTTGAGGGGCTGTTTTTGATGCGGCGATGTGTCTGACATACACACAGAGTTCATCATGGAGCACGATAGAAATTCAAGCCAAAGTCCTATCGTGGACGACTGAGAATAGATACCGGGACGTGATGCAGAGAAGAGGGAGGCTGGGAATGCTCGAGAAGGTTCGTAACGCGCGCGCGATTGTTGACAAAGAAATCGAGGCTTTTGTGCGTACGCGCGACTTAGGCCTTTTGTTCCTAGAGCCCAAGCCGGGTGAATTCGCGGCATGTTATCGGGAGTGGATTCAGGCGAGTCGTCTCAATCGGTTCTCCGGCCTGTCGGAAAAGGAATTCCCTCACGCAAGTTACGTGCACGGAACATCGCAGGCGTTCGATTTTTTCTACCGCGAGCATTTCCACAAGCGCTTTCGCTTTATGAAAGGCGAGTTTGCTTACCACAAAATTTTCTCTCGCAACACGTTGCAGTCGGCACCTCTTGAAGAGGATGTGCTTCGTCAGGGCGACGCCCTGATCGTGAGTCTGCCGTTTAGCGATAGTGGAGGATTGCCGGAGGGGCTTTCTCAGACGCTTGATGAGTGTGCGAGGCTTCAGATTCCGGTTTTGATCGATGCCGCGTACATTGGGATTTCGACAGGTCTCGAATTTGATTTCTCCCATCCCGCCATTCATACGGTCGCGACCAGTTTGTCGAAGACATTCTACGGGGCCGCTTACGCGCGGGTGGGCGTGCGTTTTCAGCGCAAACACATAGATGATCCGGTCGATTTTTTTAACGACGTCGGGATGTTTAGCCGGGTCGGGTGGCATCTGGGAATCCAGATGATGCAGAAATTCTCGGCGGATTATATAGCCGAAAAGTACCGCGCAACCCAGATCGCGGTCTGTCAGGAGCTTGGGGTCGAGCCGTCTTCGTGTGTGATCTTTGGCATTGCGCGCTCGGACGACGATCGGTTTCGCGAACTCAATCGCGGCCGCGCGACCCACCGACTTTGTCTTTCGCGCCTGATCGCCGAACGCCACGGCGGGGTTTAAGTTAGAAGTAGGACTCTAGGCTGCCGCGTCTCTTGAGGTCGAGCGTCACGCAGTGGAAGCCGCCGCTGAGGGTTCGGCTGTGTCGCATCTTAAGCGGAAGCGAATCGATGCCATGTTTATTAAGTTCCCGCATCAGTGGAACTTGGTTCTCATCCACGATTGCGAGTTCGGGATTCACACTTAAGAGATTAAAGCCGATGAACGGCGAACATGGTGAAATGCCTCCCGGGAGTTTGGACGGAATCGGAACGACGTCTTCGAAATAAATCTTGTCCCAGGTTTTAAAAATCTCGGGGCAGTTTTTCGGTGTCACGCGCGTGCTATTGAGAAGCACGAGTCCGGGGCGCATCGGGATGATGGTGCTATCCATGTGAGCGTAGCTGTAAACGTGTTTGAGGGCGTGCACCCGGTACTCGGGCTCCAGTATGGACTTTAGCCATTGAAAGCCAAGCTCATTGCCGGAATTCGAGATTTGAAAGAGAAGGTCGCGTCCGATGCGCACGATGTTGGCGGCATCAAACACGATTTCTTCGTTTCGTAAGGTCGGCTGTTTAAGGTCGTCAAATGTGTAGAGAGAGTCACGCAGCACGGGCTTCGGCGCGCAGATCCACTTTGTGCCGCCTTTGACGGCGTCGTAGAGATGCGGATGTAGCGTGCGTGTCTCAAAGTAACGAGCGCGCATTGGCGAAACGCATTCGATCACCGTTTTGTGCAGAGGTAGAATAAGATCGCGAGGGCAGTAGGAGTACCAGCCGGTGCTCTCCCACTCGGGTGTGCGGAATGTTTGACTATGATCAAGCGCAAGCGGGCGGCGCACCTTCACGCCAAGCTTCGTGAGTTCGTTTGATAGAGCGTCGAGATCCTCGTTGGCCTCGTCGAGGATCTCTTGATGATAGGGACCCTCTAGCGGTTTGATCTCCGAAGGTTTTCGGTCGGCATAACTAAAGGCCATCGTGCTGACGTCGACGGTTGGAATTCGAGCGAAGTCCGCGCGGCCGACGACGATTTCCTCAAGCGGATCCCAATCGTTGTTGCTATCAACGAGGAGAGGGGTATTTGTCATTTTCTGATGGCGCTCCCAAGTCGAGCTCCGGTTTCCGCGCTTGGAGCTTTATGTAGCCATGAGCTAGCTGAGTCGACACCTGTGATCTGCATGGTGAGTTTGTCTTCTAATCCCATGTTGCCTGAAAGATGAAGCGCGTGGGGTTCAAAGGTGATGACGTCGCCAGCTCGCCATTTGACGACGGGAGTCTGTTCGACCTGAAAGAAGTGTCCAGCCTTCCAGTCTTCCAAGAAAATAAGATAGCGCCAGATCGCAGAGTGCGATTGCTCTTCCGGCGTCAGTCGTTTTTTAAGTTGAAAGTATTGGTCCTGATGCCAGGGGATCGTGTTTCCTGGCGGTTGTCGGATGACGCTCACGGTGGCTTTTAGCAGGCCTGACTCGAGGGCGACTTGGTCAGCCACCTCGGGCAGGTCGGGGCGAAACTGTTGGTAATACTTGGTGTTGTGTTCCGTGTAATCGCCTAAGCGTTGAAAGCCCTTGGCGCGGTTTCGATAGTCCCCATCCTCGCTTTGCTGACCGCTTTGTACGGCATCAATCAGTCGATGAAGCGGAAAGCTTGCGATCTCTCTTATCCAGGGGCCGTTTATATTGCCCAGA
Source organism: Bdellovibrionota bacterium (assembly GCA_963170185.1). Taxonomy (GTDB): domain Bacteria; phylum Bdellovibrionota; class Bdellovibrionia; order Bdellovibrionales; family JAMPXM01. Next base: position 750 of record CAUJGS010000086.1, on the reverse strand, counting down.
TAGATAGCGTTTGGGCCCAGTTGGCCAGTTAGTTCACTGAATGAGAGGGGTGTTTTCTGAGTATCAAGTGCTTGAAACATCAATGGATTGATTCTGAGAAATGATTGGCGGGCGAGCAAGTCCAATCTGCGTGTCAAAATGCGGCAGCTGGTGACGGTGAAGTGCCTGAAAGCGGCACCCGGAAGCTCTTTCCCGACTGTCTCACTTTGAGACACTCTCGATAAAGCCAAGTGATTCTCGAGTTATACATTTTATACCGAAAATCTTTCATGCTCGGCACCTGGATCGCATTGAGATTGGGTCAGGTGGAAGTGAAGAAAGGTACAGGGGACGAGTTATGAAACCGACAATTTTGATCTTGAGCTTAGCGCTTCTTTTGAACGTGGGCTGTGCGCAAGAGAAAACACCGGAAGGTGCACCGGCACCAACGCCGAACGTGCCGCAAGACTGCACGCGCGGTTGTGATGGTGATGACGGTGGCGACGGAGTTCCCGGCGCTCCGGACGGATCTGGTGGCAGCGATGGCCAGGGCGGTTACTACTCGGGCGCGACGGCGGCGATGACGAATGTTCAGAACTTGGGTGAGTTGTTTTTCAACTCGTATCCGAATAACCCGCAACAGATTCAAGTCAACATCGACATGAATCGTTCGCGTGACAGCGTGATCATCAGCTACGTCGATGGCGGAGTGTATAAAGAAGCGGGTCTTGGAACTCAGCATCCTTATACCTCGCACTCGAACAACTCGTA
>CAUJGS010000085.1 GCA_963170185.1 Bdellovibrionota bacterium | reverse complement strand
AACGCCGTAAACTTCAACGCCCATTTTTTGGAAAGCTTCGTACTTGTCAGCCATGTCGCCAAGCTCTGTTGGGCAAACAAATGTGAAGTCCGCAGGGTAGAAGAAGAAGATCGACCACTTTCCTTTCAAGTTGTCTTGAGTGACCGTTCGGAAATCGCCATTGTGGAAAGCCTGAACTTTGAAGTCAGGAACTTTGGTGTTGATTAGTGTAGCCATTAGAGTTCTCTCCTTTTGGGGTGTTACCTATGCAGTTACTATCGCCGAGAATCGGGAATCGGTGAAATCAATAATATCAAAATGATGATAGATTATTTCGATGATGCGCCGCTGAGATATTGGCGGCTCCTATTTTTCGCAAAGGGTAAGCCGCGATGTGGTGCAAATGCCCTTTAAACGGCGATGACTCGGTGTTCTTTACAAGTAGGCCGAGCCCGGTTTTGCTCTGGTTGAACGTCTCGTCCGCTAGGAGTAGCTCCCCCTTTACGGAACTCTAGAAAACGTCCTTTTTGGGGAGGGGAAATGAAACGAGTTATTCATCTCGCGTTGATTGGTATTTTGGCAGCAGGATCGTTGTCGCTGACAGCCTGCTCGGATGAGCAAGTGGCTTTGGGAGCAGGTGTTGTGATCGGAGCGGTGATCGCCGACGGACATCATCATCGCCACTACCACCCGCGTCCACGTTACCGTCCGCCACACCGTCGTCGCTACTTCGACGCCCAAGCGGAACTCGGCAAAGCTTCGAAGGCCGCGATGCACTTTGGTGTTTCGGTCGAAGCGGGCGAGAAGATCATGACGGCTCTTGAGCGCGCCGAGCAGAAAGACTTCTCTGCGATCACGGAGCTTGGCATTCAGCGCGCCGATATGGAGGCGCTCGCCAACGGTCAAAATCCGTCGGCATCGACGTTGGTCGATCTCAGCCGGAATCTGGGATTGGACTATGATCAAACTCACAACGTGATCCAGGTCATCAAGCGCGACCTGGTAAACGGCATGAACTAAAGGCCTAGGCTTTGATGCTGGCCGCAGAGTTCGTGCGGCCGGCAGATGCCCTGGGCTGGTGACATGTCTCGTTTTGAGACATGTTCTTTCTTGAGACCTTGAATTCGTTTAGACTGATGCCTGTGGGTGGTCGGTTTTTCTCTCAGACTCAAATTTTCAAAGGGTTCTCGATTCTCGCTGTTACAGTCGTTTTTGTGCTTGGTTTTCAAAACTGCACACCAGGCTTTGAGGTCGTAGAGCAAGAGTCCAATCCGATTCCTCTTGAAGGTGAGTGTGGTGACCAAGCGTCGTGTTTGCCTCCTAACTCGGCGCCTGTGTTTCGCGATCGAACGGAGGCCAATCACCTTGCTGTTGCCGCCTTTCAGTCATTTTCCGACACGCGGGTTTTTCAGCGCGTTGCCGACGGAAAAGCAGAGGTCACGATTCGTCGTTTGGTATCGGAGCCGGCTGCGCGCTACCGAGTTTTTTATCTGCTAGACGAGACAGGCGGAGTGTTGGAACGCCTAGGTGTGCAGACAAACGAAGTCACGGCTTTTCCTGATGCGGTTTTGGTGCGTGCGAACTCCGGCATGGCCTATAGAAGGTTAAGAGTCTCTTATTACTCTTTAGAGGGCGATGAACTGGCGCGCTGGACGAGTCCACGTTTTGCGGTGGGCGAGGTCTTTTTAGCGGCTGGGCAGAGCAACTCAGCCACGCATGGCGAAAGTCGCCAGACGAGTGCGGTCGCGATGAATCGCATGGTTAATCCACAAACTCAAAGCTGGCTTCCGCTTCGTGATCCGATGCCGGTTGCGACGAGTTGGGCGGATGCCGAGTTCGGCGCTCGTGCCGAGCCAGGAGGCTCTCCTTGGCCGATCTTCGCAGATGCTCTCAGTCAGGATCTCGGAGTGCCGGTTGCGGTCGTTTCAGTCGGATATGCTGGAACTTCGTCTGCTCATTGGCAAAAGGGTGACGCGAGAGGGCTTTACCCGCGTCTGATCGCGGGGACGCAGGCCCTTTCGGGTTGTTCGTTCCGGGCCGTTCTTTGGCATCAAGGGGAGAATGACTCGATAGACCGTGTGACGACAGGAACGTATGTGGCTCGCATGCGCGCTCTTCTTCAGAGCTTTCGTGCAGATACGGGATGCCGAACGCAGCCTTGGATAGTTGCTCAGGCGGCTTGGGTGCCGCTGGGGCTATTTCCAAGCGCCAGCGAGGACAGTATTGCGGCGATCGCAGCTGCTCAGCGCATGCTTTGGACTCAAGAGCCCGGCTTCGCGCAAGGTCCCAACACGGACCAATGGACGACATCGCCGGGGCTTCGATTTGATCAGGTGCATTTTTCTGCGACTGGCCTCGGGCTTCATGGCCGTGCTTGGCGCGACCGTGTACGCGCTGTATTTTCGCTGTAACGGATTCCCAGTTTTGAACTAAGCGTTGAACTACAAAACGAGGCGTGCGAGCTTTGGCGGCTTGAGATATGGCACCGGTTCGTTTTCAAGTGTTGCGAATGAAGACTTTGACGGGCTTCCTAGGGATTTTGCTAGGGCTTAGCGGATACCTGCGACCTGCATTTGGCTTGGATTGCGAAACAAGTTTTCATTCAACGAAATCCAACCTCTCGGAAATTCACAGAATTGAAGAACGCCTTCTTGAGGAGTGGGGAGCTTTGGTTCGCCCTGAAAGACTTCAGGAGTTCTTGGTTTTTAGTCTGACCTCATATCGCTTTCAGGCATCCAAGTATGAGCGCTTGGAAGTCGGCCCTGCTGGTGTTCAGCTCTTTCGAGTCGGAACTCAAGGGTATGGTCGAACTGACATGCTCGAGATTCCGGCGATGTTTGAGCTTCTTCATCTGGAAAGTCTCGATGCGCGCCCTTGGAGAAAATTTGCCCGCACGGATCGAGGATTTTCAAATGTCGCGTTTGGTTTTGCTTCGACTCTGAACAGCTTTAAGCGGGTGCTTTTTCACGGCCCAGAGGGCGAGCAAGTTTTTGAACTCAGTCGCCTGGATCTTTCTAAGGCAAGTGGTTCGGAGAAAGTCGAATTGGCAAGTCGTCTTCGGCAGCGGATTGAGGTGGCTCAAAGGCAGGGGCCGGTGCTTTTGATCGCACTCGGCAAAACGCCTGCCCAAGTGGCCTCGTATCGCGATGATTTGGGGCTTTACGTATTTGAGACGTTCCAGAACCCGGTGACGGGGCGTGAAGAAACGATTCTTATGCGCGAGCTTGAGTCGCGCTAGCCGTGGACAACCGGGTCGGTTGACGTCTATTCTTATCGAGATGACATCCACAAAATCCACTCTCGACAAGACTGAGCTCGTTCGTCACATCATCGATGTGCTTGAGAGAGATCTTGCCGCGATCACAGCTGCTGCCAAAGAGACTTATCAGGCTGCTACGGGCGAAGAGAGCAAGGCTGAAAACAAATACGACACCCGAGCCCTTGAAGCTTCGTATCTCGCCGGTGCGCAATCAAAACGTGTTCGAGATCTCGAGGCGACGCTTGGAGTTTTTAAAACTTTGCGGCCCAAGATTTTCTCCGATGAGCAGGCGATCGAGTCAACGGCACTTGTCGAGGTCGACCTTCAAGGGAAACAGTCTTGGGTGTTTCTCGTGCCCGCTAGAGGCAGTCTCACGGTTGATTTTGGCGGTCGCTCGATTCAAGTCATCACGCCGCAAAGCCCGCTTGGTGAAGGTCTTTTGGGATTGAACGTTGGTGATCTGGCGAAGATTGATCAAGGATCTCGACAATTGGAGTACGAGATCCTTGCTCTCGAGTAAGTCTTGCCCCGGACTTCTCTTGGGCTTATCGGCAGCCAGCCGCTCGGGGTGCCGGCGCTGGGCAACTCGTAAAACGTTTAAGCGTCATGTAAGACGGCCCCGATGTCGCCTGATCGCAAGCCATTGCTCCATAAGCCCCATCATCGATTTCCTGGCATTCGTAGACGACGTAGCCGAGTTCAAAACCGACAGATGTTTGCACGAGCACGTAAACGCCTGTGAGGCCAAACGGTCGGTACTCTCGCGTGTGAGGGTCCGTTTCGTTTTCAAGCTTGTATTCCGAGGGATCCCACTGACCAAGCAGTGTTCCCGGTACTTCGACTGTTCCCGGAAAGTAAGGTCCGCGTGAATGCGCGTGAGATTCAGATGGAGTCTGCGCTGAGAGAGCGGCTACGACCGACACTAAAAAAGCCACCAATCTTGATCCTAAGCCTTTCGACATTTGAACATCCCCCTTCGATAATCGGTTCGCCCTCTTCTCAGCACGGGGCTCGTGTCAGGGTCAAGTTAGGTTCTGTTTGCCACTTTCATTGCGGTTGTGATGCGATCAAGGGACAAAAAAAGCGAGGCACCGATGATATCGCGCGCAATCTTCCTGATCTTCTTGGGCTTTGTACTCAATCTGATGGCGTTTGGCGCCTTCGCCAAGGACGCTCCGGGTGCGGGGCTTAAAACGTTTCAGCTTAGGTCGGGCGATCGCGATCGCAAGTACATGGTTTATCGGCCGCCTAGTTTTAAGTCGGATGGGCAAGGAGCTGTTGTGTTCGCGCTTCATGGTGGCGGAGGCCATATGGAGCTGCAAGCAGAGGATAAGTTCTATCACTTTCGTTCGACGGCAGATCGTCACGGGTTTTTAGTGGTTTTCCCCAATGGCACGGGGCGATTTCCTCGAGGGCGTTTGTCCACCTGGAATGCCGGTGAATGTTGTGCGTATGCGCGTGACAAGAAGGTCGATGACGTCGGTTTTATTAGGGCCATTGTCCAAGAAATGGAGAAAACCTATCGCTTCGACAAAAAGAAAGTGTTTGCCACCGGGATGTCCAACGGCGGGATGATGACTTATCGCTTGGCGTGCGAAGCTTCGGACATTTTTCGAGCCATCGCGCCGGTGGCCGGCACGGACGGAATGCCTGACTGCCAACCTAAGCACGCGGTATCTGTGTTTCACATCCATTCAAGAAAAGACGAGCAGGTGAGTTTTCTCGGTGGCCGAGGAAAAGACGCCGCGCCTAAGGATATGGTGAACGAATTTAAAGCCGTTCCTGAAACCGTTGCGAAGTGGGTGAAACTCAATGGTTGTGGCGAGAAACCTAAGAAGGAAGTCGATACGGACAAGTTAAAATGCGATCTCTACGAGGGATGCCGCGAAGGTCGCCAGGTACGCCTTTGTGTGACGGAAGATGGCGGGCATTCTTGGCCCGGAGGCGTCAAGCCTCGTAACCGCGGCCCCGAACCTTCCAAGGCGATTGATGCAACCGAAGAAATCTGGAAGTTTTTTTCTTCACAAGTTTCAGCGAGTCCCTAAAAAGCGAAAGCTTGCTTCACAGCGTCCAAGTTTATTCGGCAGTCCGGTTTGTTTCTGGAGACGAGAGATTAGGCTCTCCGCTAGCCCCGAATCGAGAACTTTGTTTTCCAATATGTCCAGATGTCCCACGCCATCTGCTATTAGCAGCTCATGTTGAGGGCTGTGGCGGAGTCGGTCTCGGTGCGTGGACTCGATCTTTTTAGGATCCGCGATTTTGTCGCGAGAGCCGACGACTTGCACAGTTACAACATGTCTAAGAGGGCTTAACTTGGCCTCGTCGATGTGCTTAGCGGCTGCCGCGAGGTCGCGAATGAGGTCCGTGTGAATGTTTGAGAAATTAGACTTCAGGTATTCAGCAAGCTTCCTTGATTCAGGATCCAGATTCTCCCAAACGGTGACGTCTTGAAACAGACCGCGCATCACGAGTTCGGGAGTGAGGGTTGATGACAACCCCAAAGCGAGTCCCGTGAGGCTGCGCTCGCGCCCGAAACCTAAGTCTAAAAAACCGTCGCGATGTCCAAAGACACAGTTTGCGCATTTTGCCGACTCATAAAGAAGTCTTAACCCTCGAGGCATATCGTCGGTCGCAAGCGTAGGGGTACTGATGAACACTGCTTTGGCGAGACTTTTTTGTCGGTGCACAGCTGAATGTGGACTCAAGATGAGGCGGCCGTCTTGCCGGATACCAGTAAGGCCATGCAGGTGCATTTCAAGAGCCACGCCCCCTAAAGAGTATCCAATGAAGATCGGCTTGCGGCCTGATTGGCGAGTCACGGTCTCGATAAGGCTCCCGACGACGCCCGAAAGCGAGGTGAGGCCGTATTCACCACGAATGGGCTCGTGAACGGTTTGAGTGACTCGGCCCTGCTGTCCGAATCCGGGTTGATTATATGTCCAAACGACGAAACCACGACGGGTGAGGTGTCTAGCAAGCTTTTGAACGATGCCGTCGGAGTTAATAATTCCATGGGTTAAAATGACGGGCGGGAGATCGGCATTCCGTAAGCCTTCCGGCGGGGTATGGATTCGCACGTGCACATTGAACTCCAAAGTCCCCTTCGTGGAGGAGGGAATTTGTGTTGGAATTTCGACTTCGGTGGTACCGATCTCGGCGAAGGCTTCTATCGAGAAAAGGGCCATAAGAAATGCGGCGACCAAGGGCTTTGTTAGGCCGAAAAACGTCATCGCTTTCGACTTTGTTTCGTAGGGCGGAGTCATGAGGACCTTCTAATGCGTGGATGCTTCAAGAAATCAATTGCCGAGTTCTTAAGAGCAATTTGGGAATCAAGATGTGTACCTAAAATGAAACCGTTGCAAGCGAGATTCGCCGTCTGTAGTTTGAAGGCACGAAGGGAATTTTTATGAACTTTAAAAATGCAGTAAGTATCCTGACAATCCTACTTGGCGGCGTATTGCCGGTGAGCCTGAACTCCGCTCAAGCTCATGCCGAAGAGATCTTTCGTATTGAAGTCGGTCGTGACTACAACCGCTATACACAGCGCGACCTGCAGCGTCGTGTATGGGAACTCGAAAGGGCGGTTTCGCAGCTGCAGGCCCGCGTGTTTGAACTCGAACTTTCGCGCCTAAAAGCTCCGACTGCCACGCCGGCTCCTTTGGAAACATGGCTTTGCAAGATCTCGGCGATGGGTGTGACCTACACAGGCACGGGTGCTACGCGTGCGATCGCCGAGCACAAGGTTATGGAGACATGCAAAGAAAAAGCAGACGACTTCTTTTGTAAGAACCCGACCTGCTCTCAGTAGTGGTGTTAAAAACGCGTCGTAACACCGAGGCCGTAGAAGGTCTCGGTGGGGACGCTGAGTCCGGCTCGCGTGATGCTGTAATCACGCACAAAGAGATTGAAGCCGCCGAGTTCAAGTCCGGCCTCTGCGTAGCCAGCGGACATAACTTTCTTGTCGCAGACTTCCACCGTGTAGCCGCCCCCTAAAGGATCTCGCGAGCACTGTTTGGAGTCTCCAAAGTAGAGACCAAGACCAGCGTAAGGGCGAACTTTCCATTCAAACGGGACATAGGCTCGAGTCGAGAGATCAAATCCGGTGTAAGTGTCCTTGGTAAAGAACCCGGAAATTCCCACTCGTATGTCCCACCAGTTTGTCAGGCCCATGCCGAGATGTGCGCCCAAGTGAACATGGCCAGGCGTCATGGCGAGTTCCAAAGATCCTAGAAAACGCGATGAGGAGTCCGGTGTCGGGGATTTCGTGGTGGTTGGCGCTTCCGTGGAGTCGGTCGATGGCTCGTTCGTGAGGGCGACGGGCTTAATGGTAGGCGGGGGTGTGTAGGGTGTGCTCCAGCGATCATCGTAGCTTGGGCGGCTATCGTAGATAGGGTCTCGTTTGACTTCGACGGTACGAGTGACAGTTTCGCCCTCGGCATTTTTGTACTGATAAGAGCGGCTGTAGGTGGGGGACGATGTCGTCATGGACTGGCAGGCGACAAGCGTCGATGTTGTGAGCGTAGCGAGAGAGAGTTTAAGAAGGACGGATTTGTATTTCATAGTTCACTAAGAATCGGCGAGAGCCGAGTGCGCATCAAGGCCTGGAGCAAGGAGGCGTGCATCGGTGTGTACCGAACTAGGAACACCTATGACTAATTTTGGAACATTTGGGTCAAGTGGTAAGGGATTCTGGGTCTTTGCGAAAAGACTTCCGTAACGAAGTCCTCAAAACCGTAAGCTCCAAAAGAACAGACTTTCCGGCTGACAAGAAACGGCACCCAGCCTGCAAAGCGTGCGATGGTTAACAGAGTTTTCTTTTTCTAGTCGGGAAGGATCAATCATGCACTCCATGATGAAGGCGGCCCTCTGCTTGGCCATGATGAGTTCGTTTGCGGTTGGGCCTGTTGCGTTTGCAGCGGGAGCTGACGAATATATCAAAAACGTCCAAGTACGTTTGAAACCAGGCAAGTATGAGGGCCGCATTCCCGGACTAGGAGGCAAGTGTTCGGTCGAAGTGAAGCTAGAAAATCACGGTAAGGGTCGTCGCTATAGCGTGCACATTTCTCCAACTCTTCAGGCTTACGCGACCGATAATGGACCGACCGTGATCGCATTTGCTTCTTCGGATTCACGGGTTTTGTTTCAAGACTCTGGTGCGCATGCGGTTTCCAATGCCGGCGACGATTACCTGGTGCTGGGAATTCGCAAACGTGGTGAGCGTCAGCATATTCGCGCTTACGTGAAGCGAGGTCAGACCCTGAAAACCGCCGAGTGTGAAATTTGAGGGTGTTTCGGCAGAGGTTCTAAAGGTCTCAAATATCGATTCTATAAAGGCCGTTTCCACAGGAAATGGCCTTTTCTTTTTAGAAAAGTATCAGTATTTGATACCCTCGGTTTTGGGGTGGTGAACCTCGGGCAAACCGGGCAACTTGGGTTTTATCGGAGGACACGATGAAACAGACCAAGACCATGATGAACGAAAAATTGAAGACTCACTTGGAAACCGCGATTCAGGCGATTGCCAACGCGATCAAGGAAGCCTTTGCTAAAGTTTCCACGGATGAGCATTTCAACTGGCAAGCCGAGTTCGACGGCCCACGCAGTCTTGAACAGCTGCGTTCCGAGCGAGAGCTCTCGAAGCTGAAGTCTAGTGGTTGGGGGAGAACGGGCAGTGACGGAATTTAAATCTCAGCGCATCAAATCGGCTTTGAAGGAGCGTCTGAAGAAAAAGGGACTCAAGTACGAAGACTTGGCCGAGCATCTGGAGGTCTCAGTACCAACCGTGAAGCGCTATCTGGGGCCTGAGGAATTGACCGTCAGTCGACTGCTTCAGATTTGCGACTTCGTCGATCTAGAGCTCGAGGAGCTTGCCAAGGTCATCGAGGTCGGTGGTCTTGAAGAAGAACGGTTTACCGAAGAACAGGACAAATTCTTGGCTAAGAATCCCAAGTTTTTTTCCTACTTCATGAAGCTCTGCGAGGGGCTTACGCCAGCGCAGATTGCCGAGAAGTATGGACTCAATCAACGCTCGACCGACAAGTATCTTATTGGGCTTGAGAAGGCCGAGTTGATTCGTGTAACGGGAAGAATGCGCGTGAAGCCCGCTTTCAAGAGAACCCCCAGCTTAGGAAAAGGGGCGCTTGCGAAAGTGTATTTTGAGAACTTCATCAATTCGGCTTCGCGTTTGTTTATCGAACTGATTCACCAGAGTTTTTTAAAGAAAGAGTCCGACAAAAGCGAGAGGTCGATTCGGTATGCTGTGCAGGGGACGAAGATGTCCAAGGGTTCCTATTTGAAATGGCAACAAGAGTTGGAAAAGACCATGCGCGCGATTCAAGAGACTTCTTCGATCGAAGAAAAGACGATGCCAGAGGCCGATCTGGAGACCGCGGTGTTTGTTGTAGCGCATGCCTTTGTGGATAACGCGAACCCGCTTTTAAAACCTCTCGACAATACCTTTGGCGAAATCGGCAATCTCTAGCGAAATTCGATTAAGCGGCCCGATTCGGAGATCACCAGCAAAGTACCGTTGGGTGATGTCGCGACATCACGCAGTCGGCCATGACGGCGCTCGATCAGTCTTTCCTCCGACGTAACCTGTCCGTTGGTGTCGATCTCCAAACGTAGGAGCGTCTGACCACGCAAAGTCGCGACAAAGAGGCTGTTCTTCCACTTTGGAATTCTGCTGCCTGTGTAAAACGCGATTCCGGAAGGCGCCACCGCGGGCGTGTATTCGGCTATTGGTGCTATAAACCCTGGAGCATTGTTGCGATGATGATAAACCGGCCAACCGTAGTTGCCGCCCCGAACGACTTCGTTGATCTCGTCGCCTCCGCCTTCGGCATCGTAGCCCGACGGCCCATGTTCGGAGCTAAAGAGACGACCGTTTCTTGGATCAAATTCCAGCCCCTGAGGGTTTCGATGGCCGAGGCTGAAAATGGGGCTGCCGGGAGTTGGGTTATCGCGTGGAATGCGACCGTCGTCGGTCAGACGCACGATTTTTCCGTGAAGCACATTGGGATCTTGAGAAAGTGTCCAGAGACGACGCTCGCCGAAGCTCGCGTAGAGAAAGCCACTGGTATCAAATGCCAGGCGACAGCCAAAGTGAGTTCCCGCATTGCTCGAAGGACCGTTTAAGATAATTTTTCGATTCGTGAGCGAGCCGTTTTGAACTTCGAATCGGTTAATCTGTGTGAGGTGGTTTCCGGGCTGAGTGGGGTCGACCACAGAGTAGGCGACATAGATCTGGCGGTTTCGGACAAAGTCGGGATGAAACGCCAGATCCAAGACGCCGCCTTCGCCGTAAACGGCGAGATCCGGAAAGCCAGTGAGAGTCGACTGAAGCTTGTAGCTAGAATCGAAGATCTTGATGCGGCTTCTTTTTCTGTGATCCAAATCTCGTTTGTCGGCGAGGTTACGACGGCCCATGGGCGCCCGAGATCGCTTAAGATGACGCGAGCACTGGGGTTACGTGCTGTCGTCTGGGCCGACACGAAGGGGCTCTGTAGGGCGACCAACGTGCCCAAAACTGTCATCGCGACTAGGGCCCTTGCCTGCCAAATCCCGCTAAACGGCGTCTTGTTTTTCATGGCTGCTAAGAAGTGCAAGCTTCGTACTCTTAAAGCAGGTGAGATCGGGTAAAAACCGAACTGTTTCAAAGCGTTGAGATTCGATCGTGGAGAGGGCGGTTGCGTCGACCTCACCGTTTAGAGTAGCAAACGGCTAAAACCTATTCTTACTTTTTGGGGGAGGGAACACGATGCGATTCTCTACGCTTTTTGCCGCTTTATCAGTATGGTGAGGTTCATGTTTTCGGCGTTCGCAAAACGGAAATCGACTTCAAGTTTGTACCAAGCACGCCAACCTCGGTTGAATACTACACGGGCTCGGTGACGGTCGAAGTCGATGTCGAAGGCAATCTCTGCACGCTTGATTCCGAAACGGTCGGGATTCTTCGTCAACGCCGAGGAAACGACATCTTCATTTCGCTGATCGCTGGAGTTCCGATGGCGAATGAGGCAATGGGTTGCGCGCAGTTTGGGTATCCAAGCTGGGCAAAGTTCAATTTGCCATTTACGCTCTACTTCGCGGAACCCGGTCACGAAGAGAGTTTGGGAATTCTCTCTTTGCCAAATCGCATGACGGGTGCTGTTGAGAAACATGACTTCCGAATCAAGTTTGACGGAAAGTCTGTGAAGCTCGACGTCGTCGTAACTCAGTAAACGACGTCGAGGCGTTCATGCTTACTTGCAGTAGGCAAAGTAAGTGACACGGTCGCGTGTGAAGGTCTGGCCAGAGGTGCAGACCTTTTGATCTTGGTCACAGTCGGCGACGACTTTCGAAGATTTGCCGTCAGGGTTTGACATCATGACTTTGTTGTTTTCGCACCAAGATAGGTGATCAAACTGAAGGTTATCGCGAAACGCGTTGGCGGAATTTGAGATCGCCACCACTGAGACAGCCGCAATTGCGAGACCGAAGAGAATGAATGATTGTTTCACCGGAAAACCTCCTACGTGTAGATGGGGTCGGTTTAGGTGAAGGTTCGAGGAGGGGCAATGACTATTGTAAAGATGCTTTGTCATTTATCGCTGTCGTTTCTGCTTTTCACACCGCTAGCCTCCGAGGCGGCTAAAAATCTCAGCATCGACGACGCTATCGATGCGATTATCGCCTCACAGCGCTCCCCATTTGTACGGATGTCGGCGGCTAAGAGGCATCCTTTTTATCGTGATCTTGAAGCAATGGCTGAGCTTTTGGACGCCGATGTCCGCTGGGTGGGCTCTGTTGCGGGAGCCGTTCGAGGACTCCCATTTCACGAAGATCGGTATAAGTTTTCAGAAGCCGACGAATTCGACGGTTGGTTTGACGAGTTCACGTCGCCGAATCTGATTTTGATTCACCGACAGGCCACGATGGTGATTTTGGTTCATGAGCTGCGCCACGCACTTCATTTGGGCACACACAGTGTGGTCGGGGGCAACGAATATGACCAAACTTTGAGGCGGGCCAAGTTGGAGGTGGTTAAGCTTCATCAAGAGCTAGCCACGATGGGACTTAAAGCGGTGCAACTTAAGCGATTAAAGACGTATTCCACTCGCTTGGTCGAAAGCTTTTCCGAAGTGATGGCTCATCACGGAGATTGCCGACTGGCCGAGGCGTTTGGGCACTCTTCGGTTGAGGCTCAAAAAGATTTGATCGCAAGCTACAAGGCGGAGTTTCGTCGCACCTTAAAGGCGCTGAAGAAAGATCCTCTGGCGAGTTTGCAGCCATTTGTGAAAGAACTCGAAACGGCATTTGAGGCCTACACAGCTAGCCTCTGAGACGCTTTAGAAAGTCATATTATACCGAAGGCGCACGATGCCTTCGGCTCTTAAGCCTGGGATTGGACTATGGCCACCGTTATACGGCTGAGCGTAGTAGTGGTTTTGCCCAAGAGCATTGAAAACCCCGACTCCGCCCGAGAGGCCATTGAGCCACAGATTATCTTTGTGAAGAAAGAGATTCACGAGAGTCGTCGCCGGCAGTTCTCGGTGGGCCATATCGGTGCCATCAAAGTCGTAAGCTGCCGTTACGCTGCGATACAATACCTGGGGATTGAGTTTGAGGTCAGGAGCGCCGAGTTCGATGTACCCGTTGATAACACCCGAGTGCTGAGGCATGCCCAGAAGCGCTTTGTCGTTTCCCGGCACGGCATAGAGGCCGATTGTCGAGCTTCCGACTTCGTAGTACGAGTAGCCGATCTGTAGCGAACTGCCATTTCCTTTCCAGCGAAAATCGAGTTCAACACCACGAGTGCCGGTTTTCTCGAAGTTCTCGTACTGTTCGTTGCCATCGACAGTGTACACGATCGGATTTTTGATCTGAGTGTCGAAGACGTTGAAAGTCAGGTAACTTGTCGACGAAAGAGCGAGCCCAAACTCCACTTCAAGTGTTTCCGATGTTTCCGGGAAGATGCGAGCACCTGCTTTGTATTCGAAATTGTATAAAACAGGCGAACGAAACGCTTGCGAGTAGAGAGCTTTGACGTGCCAGCTCTTGCGTGCGCGTGTTAGCGCAAGACGCGGTACAAAGGATGAGTTGGTCTCGCTGGGGTTTTCGTAGCGAGCGCCAGCTGTGAGACGGAGTTCGGGAGTTTCGATCATGGCTTGGGCAAAGGCCGCCGTGCTGCTAAGTGCGACGTCGTCGGAACCATTTGCAAAGTACAGACGCTCTAGGTTGCCGGCGTTCCAGCCGAGCCGATCTTGTATGTGGTGGGTGTCCCAGTTTTGCTCGACACCGACGAGCAGGTCCATTTGGACATTTTCGCCGGGCTGCCATTTGGACGAGTAGGTGAGATTGGGGCGGAGTCTATGGCTTACAACTTCGTTTTTTTCATAAGTCGCGATCGCGAGTTCTTCGGTCTGTTCCCACGGCGTCTGCTGAAGCCACATCACCTGCGACGTGAGTTTTGAAGACTCGCTAAACTTCCAATCGTGACTGAGATGAAGTCCCAACGTTTCAAACTGGTTGGGTGTACCTTTTTGGCCGCTTTCTTTGGTCATACCAAACATCGTGTAGGTGTTCACGAGATAACGATTGTAGAGTGCGCGCAGCTTGAGGCTGTTTTTCTTAAGTCCGAAATTCAGCTGCATGGGCTCAAGTGTGTCGGCGTTACTAAAATCGAACTCGCCGCTATAGACATTCCCGTCGTCGGCGGACTCGGCGGTTCCGCTGTAGCCGCCATTTCCGCGTTTTGCTTGGCCGATGTAGGCGGCAAGTGAGTAGTCCCATCCACTTTCGGTAGCGCCTCCTATGGCGGCACTGAGGTTTTTTCTTGTGATGGCGTGCGACTGCGCGCCTAATGTGACCTCGGACTGAAAGCCTTTATAGTCTTGCCCAGATTTCGTCGTGATTTTGATGACCGCAAGTTCCGCAAAGCCGCCGTAAATGGCGGAGCCGGGCCCACGGATGATCTCGATCCGTTTTATCTGGTCGACGGGAAAATCGTTTCCATATTGCGTTCCGGCAAACTGCAACTCGTTCATCTCGATGTCGTCGATGATGAGGAGGTGTTTGCCTTCGGCCGACCAGAGACCCCGTACGCCAAGACTTACGACCCCTTGCACATCGTAGGCGAACTGAAATCCAGGAACAGTGCGAAGCACGTCGATAAGGTCACGTGCGCCCATTTGGCGAATGTCCTTGTCGGTGATGACCGAAACGACGCCGGGTGTTTCGCGAAGTGAGAGTTCGTTCTTCGTCGCAACCGAGATTTTCGTGTCGAGGAGGTCTTCTAAGGTGACCGAGTCGAGATCGAGATTCGTTTGGCTATGAGCCAGCGAAGTCGTTAGAAGGCCGCCGACGAGGATCGGGAAAGTGGCTAGGAAAATCGTCAGAAAGGTGTTGAGTCGGGATTGCATAGGCCCTTTCTCCATAGGCGAACTTAAAACTCGAGGAACTCAATAATTAAACGGGCTTTTTAAATCTCGCACAATCTTTTCCCGTAGTTATGAGGTGCGTTCTCGAAAGGGGTTTCGTGGTGGAAAATCGTCTCTGCTGGACTTTGGTTGAAGGCTGCGGTTAGCTCGTCAAAGATGATGAATATTCGACTCCTTCAATTGGAAGATCTCGAAGCCTTGTCTGGGCACAAGGCGCGGCATTCTCGGGAAAACGGCCGAGATGGTGATTTCATTTTTATGCCCTTCGAGGAAGAGTTCGCTGCAAACGACGGGTTCCATCAGGACCAGCGTGCTGCATTGTCAAAGTCGACTCGGGAGCCTGGCTGGCAAAAAGTTTGGATCATCACGGACGGCGTTGAGATTTATGGCGAGCTGACACTTGTCAATCGCCCACCATTGCCGGCGTGTTTGCACCGTTGCCTTTTGATGATGGGAATGGAGCGCACAGTTCGTGGCCAAGGCTGGGGTTCGCGTTTGATGAAGGAGGCGATCGCCTGGGCGAAAGCGGAGCCTGGTCTGGATTGGATTTCTCTCTATGTGTTTGAAAACAATCTGCCGGCCAAAGCTCTTTACAAGAAGTTTGGCTTTGAAGTCGTAGGCACCACCAAAGACCGCTTCCGAGTTTTCAATCAGTCCATCGACGACACGGAGATGGTTTTAAAGCTATAGGCTTTCGGTCGGGTTAAGGGTCATTCGCCACAAGATCGACGAGGTTTTTAAGTCTCGTGAGAAGTGCTGGCTTAGTTGCCAACTCCTGAATCGGGTCACGTGACTCAAGATCGGTTGGAAGACCGTGCAGCCGCAAGTGAAGTCGGCTTGTGGTGTGTCGGAAGTTTTCGTCCAGAGTGTAGGCGAAGCTTGCAAGCTCTTCGAGGGGGGCATGAGGTTTAGCACCCGAGAGTCTGTAGAGACGCGCGGTTTCATCCGACTCAAGTTCGAGTGCGGCGAGAAAGTTGGCGCGTAGGTAGTTTAGCAGAACGAATAAAAATGTTGGGCTTGTCATTGCCACTTCGTCTAGGAGGTCTTTGGTTTCCCAAAGTGCCGTGTAGGAATTCGCCTCGTAAAACGCAAGTCCCAAGAGGTCTTGGCAATCGCGCATGCCAAAGAGTTCGCAGGTGTTGGCAAACGATTCTTCGAGCATCACTCTTAGTACACGTTCTTGTGTGGATTCGCGTTCGTGCGTGCTGGGCCTTAGGGTTTCGCGCGCGATCGCGTGACAAGATTCGTGGAAGGCGAAACATCGACGAAAGCCGTCGGCGATATCAAGCCAGGTTGCATCAGGCACTTTTGCGGCGACCGTTTCCACGGCGAGGCGATTGTGTACGATGGGTATAGTTTTCGCCCCGAGCAGGTCCTCGAGCTTTGTAAATGGCAGTGCTTCGTAGTCGTCTCCGCGGTCGTTGGTGTAGCGATAGCCCATCGCGAGAGCTGTGTTTCGCACATTTCGAAAGAGGTGGAAGTTTTGGTAGAGATAGACGTCGCCAAAAACCTGCTGCAATGCCTTTCCCTGATCAGCGGTTTTGCTCGGTGGCATATCTTTGGAAAGTAAGCTCTGCAAGAGGGGGATTTCGGAGTCACTCATGAAACCACTTAGACCACTTTAATAAGACGAAGTCACCGAAAGGGTTTCCGAAATACCTGATGACACTTAAGGCTTAAGGTTCTTATCATTTCATTTAACAACGAGGTTAAGAATGAATGATGGGCCGGTGGTACAAAGCGTTTCGCTAGCGGAACTCTCCAGTATGATTTCGCAGTCTATCGAGACTGGAAAAAAACACTATGGCCTTTTCTTTTTGGCGGCGGTCATCTCGGCCACACTCGCGGCGTTACAGAATTCCGTAGGCGGCTTTGCGATATCAGTAGTTTCTATGATTGGTCTCAAAATCTATGGGTCCGGTGTCGTGGCGGTCAGTCAGCATGCGGCAGAGTCGGGTGGTTCTCTGACAGCCAATATGTTTGCCTGGACTTTTCAAAACGAGCGAGGGCTTCGTCAAATGCTGAAGGCCATTGCCGTCGACTTTATTCCGATGGGAATCATCATGCTCTTGGCTATTGGCCTAACGGTTTCAATGGTCGCATCTGATCCAACAGGCGGCAAAATGGCCGAGAAGACCATGCTCATGGCCGCGGTGATTGCTCTGGTG
>CAUJGS010000084.1 GCA_963170185.1 Bdellovibrionota bacterium | reverse complement strand
AGAAGTGATGAAAACACCTTCAAGTATCTCTAGCCGTGCCTACGGAAAACTCACGCTGCTCGCCCTGGTGGTGCTAGGCGCTTCGATACTCGGTACTTCGGCTTATGCCGGCCCGACTCGTGTTGGAAATGGCGACGACGGTGCTGACCTCGAGTCCTTGGAAGACGCGGTTCCGGTGAAGTCCGGAATTCTTCAAGAAACTCGCAAAGAGGCAGCCGAGAAACTGCGCCGCCTACAGGTGGGGAGTATTGAAGGCCTCGGGATGTTGATTCCAGAAGTTGAAAAGACCGAGATCTTGCTTGTTGGTCGAAACATCGACTTGCGCAAGATGAACACCAACCCTCATGAACGCGAAGAGGCACTGGAAGTCGCGCGTGCGATTGGCGCTGTCGGCGAAAAGAATCAGCTGGTGTACGCTCGGACATTTGCAGAGCCGCATGCGGCGACACGCTTTTTCCCAGCGGCCTTGATGCTTGATCGTTCACAGCTAGTAGCGCTTCATATCCACGAAGCCTTGCATCGCGCTTTGCCAAAAGGTGTGCGTGAGAACGAGAAGATCGTAAGTCGCATCACTTTGGCGATTGCGGCACCTGACACGACATTTGATCGTGTGAAAACGGCTGTGGGTCGTGAACTTGCTAGGGCGAACGCAGCCAAGTCCGGCGGCGGAGACGTTGCAATGACCGAAGGAAGCGCGACCCCGATTCTGGCTACACTGGGAAGTGAGCTTGGACCGAGACCACGTAACAACTATGTGGAGTACGGTTATCGTTCCTACTTCCTGCCGGAGTCCAATCAGTCGGCGGCGCCGATCTCGTCGCTGCATTCTCTGAAGAGCTTCATGTACCCGTTCGGAACAAGTGAGAAGCGTGAGCTTGGGTTCTTGGGATTTGGTCTTGAGTTCACCTTCGTTGGTTTGACGGATCGTTGGTATCTAGGGCCGGTGGGGCTTGCGACACGTGTTCGCGTGGCGAAGATCGACGAGTTCGACGTGCAGCTTCGTGCGGACTTGCATCTGAACACGGTGTCCGCTGGAGAGATTCGCGATATTCCGGTTGGTCGTGATACGGGAACTTTTGGCGTTGTTGTTCGACGTGAAGATGATCGTATTCGAATCGAAAACCAGATCTACTTTGTCCCTGGATCAGTTGCGACGCAGATGATTGGCGGCACGGAGTACACACATCGCTACGGTTCGACGTTTGGTGCGCGATTCGCGGCGACCGGCAAATGGCCTAGCGACAAACAGCAGTCGTACGAATTCGGCGGAGTCGCAGAAGTTTTGGTGTCTGGTCCTTACGAGGTTTCCAGCGGTACACAGTTTTCGAAAACAGATCGCATCCGCGTGGTCTCGGTCGGTCCGGAGTTTGGTTACCGCGTTGGCGATTTGCGCTTTTCGATCAATGGTCGATTCGTTCTCGATTCGACGCGTGACGTGAGTCTCGATCAACTCGGCGATCTCCTCGGACAAGGTGTTGGCCAAGGGTCGGTCGGAGTAGCTGCGGCCTGGAACTTCTAGTGCGTGCAGAGGGCGGTGATTTCAGTGATTTCCACAGAGTTCTCCAGATATATCCCCTTATTGTTTTTAAAAAACCTTAGAGTTTCAAGCCTTTGGGGCTAATTGTCCCGTGGGATTTCCTCTAGTCCGGCCTTCGACCTTGTGGTAGCAAAGGGTCTAATTTGAACGGGGGTCTTTCATGACACAGAATCCATGTGGTTTAGATGGAATTGAGTTTATCGAATTTGCCGGTCCTAAAGGATCTGACTCGATTCTTAGCATGCTCCAGCGCATGGGGATGACGGAAGTTGCTCATCACTCGGCAGCCGCACTTCGCCTGTTCCGTCAGAATCAGGTGAACTTTGTTTTCAACGAAGATCCGGCTTCTTACTCCGCGGAATTCGCGAAAGAGCACGGGCCTTGCGCTTCGGCGACGGGCTTTCGCGTAAAAAACGCGAAGGCTGCGTTTGAAGAAGCCGTAAAACGCGGTGCTCGTCCGTTTACGGATGAAAAGAAAAAAAGTGGTTGGGCAGGGTTCCCTGCGATTTATGGTATCGGCGATTCGCTGGTTTACTTCATCGATCGCTACCCGCAAAACGTCGACGCTGGCAGCGGTGAAATTTATGACACTGGTTGGACATGGACTGCGACAGATCGTCGTCCAAAAGGAAAAGGCCTCACTGTTATCGACCACATGACGAACAATGTTCCGCGTGGCGAGATGCAGAAGTGGTGCGATTTCTACGTCAATGTTTTCGGATTCCAAGAGCGTCGCTATTTCGACATCAAGGGTAAATCCACGGGTTTGATTTCGAAGGTGATGCAGTCGCCTTGCGGGAAGTTTTCAATCCCGATCAACGAACCGTCAGACTCGAAGTCGCAGATTCAAGAGTATCTTGATGAATACAAGGGCTCGGGCATTCAGCACATCGCACTCTTGACGAACGACATCTGCAAGTCCGTTGAAGACATGCGCGAAAGCAAGATCGAGTTCTTGGCGCCACCACCGAAGACCTACTACATGGCGGTTCCAACGCGTCTTCCTATCGTGAAAGAGAACTTAAAAGAGTTGGAAGCGCGCGCGATCTTGGTCGACGGCGATGACAAGGGTTACTTGCTTCAGATCTTCACGAAGAACCAAGTCGGACCGATCTTTCTAGAAGTGATCCAACGACGTGGTCACGATGGCTTCGGCGACGGCAACTTCCAGGCGCTCTTCGATGCGATGGAAGAAGATCAACGTATTCGTGGGGTCCTGTAATGTATC
>CAUJGS010000083.1 GCA_963170185.1 Bdellovibrionota bacterium | reverse complement strand
GCCGTACCGGGATCCATACCCGAAGTCCCCGGTGTCAAACACGCTGTTTGAGCTGTTTGCTGAGTTGACTGACAAGTCGCCTCTTCACCACCCTCAACCCCAGCACTTTCGCCACCGCTAGCAGCACCAGCGGCCGCACCTGCAGCAACTCCAGCACCCGCCGCAGCTCCAACAGCGCCACCAGCACCCGCGCCGCCACCTGGATTCATTTCACATCCAGCAACAAAGTCCCATATGCCACCAGCCGCCTCACACGCCTGCGGATCACCTACGGCAATTGCCAGTGGCAGATGAGCAGTTGACACAACAAAGACTGATCCCAAAAGAAACGCCAAGATTGTGGATGTACTTGAGAGCATATTTTTTTTCATGATCTCTCCCATACAAATATTGTCGGACAAAAATCGGCACTTCTAAAGGGGGAGGTGCCGATTTTCGTAAAAAAAACGTATATTTAGGATGATTTCCCCGTCTATCTTTCGAGCGCATGTTAGCTTTGAAGACAGGTGTCGATGTTTTGATGCAAGAAAATTTCAAAACCGTCTCATACTGAAACAGCAAACAGACTCGTCCACACAGGAGAGTTCTCAAAACTGCGAGTCGTCTCCCGGAGGATTGCGTAGCGGTGAAGCTCCAACGCCATCGCCACCAACTTGCCACGGACCGTTTAGATGCGCTCGGCTAATTAGGCGGACCGAGTACCCGACTCGGCCACCCGCTGCACATTTGCCAGGAATCATGAAAGCGTCGGCCGCTTCATTTCCAGCCGTGCAAATTCCAAAACGCTCAAGCGGAAATGTGAAGTTCGTCACTCGGTGAGGAGCCCACCCCGTCAATAAATGTGTCCAACTACGCGCCAGCCAGAAAATGACTCCTCGAATAGTCGGATCAACACCACTGCCATCGTTGACGGCATTGATTTGAGACTCAACATTGGTCTCTTGCATGCTCGGCACATTGCCGCGCGAACCCAAGTCTCCCATCGGGCGCTGCCCTGTATTTCCATATCGAGATGGATTGCTGCGCGCTAATCTAAGATAATTAGCATTCGCGGCCGGATCGACCGAGTAATAGGTCATATCAAAGAGGTCCGGTGCTACGGCAGCCATTTCGAGTTTACGAAATCGCTCTAGTGGAGCAGGCATCGCACCCGCAGCTGCCTGCGCGACGGCATCAAACGCCAACGGATCTGCAGAATCTTGAAACCCATAGAAACCCAAAAACCAATTCAAACGAAGACGCGGATCCTCCGGGCCACCGGCCGGCTGATAAAGCCTGCTCCTCAGTGGGCCAAAATAGTGACGGCCAACCGCCTTAGCTCGACTCGAACGCATTCCTAACGGATCGCCAGGAAACCGAGAATAGTTCGGAATACTATAAGCGGAGTATGGGTAGTTGGGCCCGCCGGGAACAATTCGCGGAGAAGTAAGCGGGTCGGTCCTTGCGGCCGCCTGCTCAGGCCTCGGATTCATATCACCCGATCCGGCAGCGGCACTTGGGCCCGGAATAGATTCCGAGGTCAAAGCTGCAGCAAACCATCGCTTGCCGTACCAAGGACCAATACGACCACCAAACGGCTGCGCAAATGCGCGCGCTACCAAAGTCGAAGCTCTGCCAAATGGAGCAAACGGTTTTCGTGAAGATGTTTGTGCCTTCACTCCAACATATGCCATACACCAAGGGTTTTTCTCAAAGCCAAGAGAGGAATGGTAGTCATCGTTGGCATTAGGTTCACCACTAGTCATCTGGCGCATAAGCTGAGGAGGGTTTGGATCCCATCTATTGACGCCACCACCGGTGAGCGGAATATTCCCCCATTCCAACTGAAAAGAGATCGTGAAGGAGCACGTCGAACCGGCCGATCCACGCAGGAGGGCAAAATACATTCCTGGTGCAGTAAGAATCTCCGGCAGTGTGTTTTCACCGGGCTGACTACCCTGAGCGCAATCGCCCCTCGAAAGGCCGTTTAGAAGTTGAACCGAGTTAGGATCGAATCCCTGGCGATTACTTTCAGTAAGATTCTTTTCAATTGTGGCGATCACGCCATTGCGGATCGGCACGCCGTCTCGATCCAACGGATTCTCGGAGACCAAATTTTCACGGAGTCGTTTTATCGCTCGTTTTTTATAAGCGATCGACATTTTATAGTTCGTCATGATCGCCGCAACAAACGCCCAGCTTAGTGGCGAAGCCATGTCACAACTTCGAACATAGTCCGCCTGGCCCGTTTGCCCAAGGCTGTACGCATACGCATTGTATCCAGCCGTCGCCGGCGTGAATGGAACGGATGGAACCGCGATCGGTGTCGAGGTCCAATTGTAGTTGTGCCAGCAATAGTTCTCGTTGGGATTCACACCCGCCGGAGTCAGCATCGCAAACTCCCACCAATAAAGCGTCGCAAGGCAGGCGACAGGAACTTCCTCCTGGGCCGAAGCCCCACCAGAAGAATACCGTCTAACATATTCCCCCGGGTCGGTACCAGGGGCGGAGATCTGAGGCGTCGGTTGCGTCTCGTTGTATCCAGCACGACCGATCGTTCCCAGAACCCAATATCGCCAAGCGAGCAGCTTGTAATCTTGCCGGATCTGATAATTGAGATGCGCGATCTCGTTTAAAATCTCGGCTTGTTTTTGGGCGGCATAGTAGGCGCCGAGATCGACCGAGTTCTGCAAATTGATTTTGTCGTGCACCATGAGGCCGATGTTGATGACCATCGCAAAAAAAACGAAGAGCACCTGAAAGACCAACGCAAGGAAGACGGACATCTGCCCAGATTCGTTGGTTATGACTGATCGCGATCGCAAGCGCATACCTCGAAATCGTATCTCAAAAAGAGGCAGCTTGAGAATCAACAAGAGACACCTCGACTAGCCCTGAGGATTACCGGCAGCGAAAGCAGAGTTGTTGTCTCAAGATGAGCCGATTGCTACGCTTTGTCTTGAAAGAGAGGTCATCATGTTTCGACTAACACTCTCAGCTCTTGGATTGATCTTCACCCTCTGCGCCTTTTCTTATGCGCAGGCGGCTGTCCTGTTTGAAGGCTGGTCCAAAGTCTTGATCTCCGGTCAGCACGTCGGCTACATCGTTCAACGCTACGAATTCGACGAAAAGAAAAAAGAATATCGCGCCGTACACTTCATGAAAATCGTCAGCGCCGATAGCGGGCTAACAGATAGCCTCGTCGCGCGCGCAGATTCATCCTTCAAACCACTTAGCTATCAATACACCGGCCTGAAAGACGGAAAACCAATCTTGATCGATGCCAGCTTTAAAGGCGACAAAATGACCGCCGCCGTGACTGAAGGCAAAGAAAAGAAAACCATCACCAATACCGTTCCAAAAGGCGCGTTCCTTTCGGCTTTTCTTGGCTACGTCATGCTGCAAGGAAAAGAAGGACTCAAAAAGGGAATCAAGTACGAATACCAAGGTGTACTCGAAGAATCTGCCTCCATCGCCAAGGGCGAAGCTTTTATCGCGGACGAAGAAACTGTATCTGGAATTCCGGCATTCCGGATCCTCAACACGGTCAATGGCTCACGATATATCAGCCTCGCCACCCACAAAGCCGAAGTGCTTGGAACAATCTCTCCCAACCAAAACGTGCAAACAGTTCTAGCGGCCTCCATGGAAGAGGCCGTCGCCGGACACGGTGTGAATTCCGCCGCGCTGACTCAGCTATTCGGAACGATGCCTAAAGGTAAAGAGAACGAACTCGCTAAGAGAAGTCTCCTCCCTGCTGTTCCGGTCACGCCGGCAACCGATTCGAAAAATTCACCGACTCTCACGACACCCCCGGCAGCAACTCCGGCAGCGGTTCCGACGGCGACTCTGGCGCCCACGCCCGCACCGACTGCGGCGCCTAGCAAAGGAAACTAACGCATGTTGACCTACGTGATTCGCCGGCTGCTACTGGCGCTGCCAGTGCTGATAGGGGTGTCGGCACTTAGCTTTAGCCTCTTGCACTTTGTGCCTGGCGATCCCGTGGACATCATGCTTGGCGACCAAGCCACGGCAGCGGACAAAGACGTGCTCCGACGCGAGTTGGGTCTTGATCGGCCGTTTCGCGAGCAGATCACATCCTACTTCAAAGGCCTCGTGCAGCTCGACCTCGGAACCTCGTTGCACTCACGCCGCCCCGTCTGGGAGGAAATCGCCGAGCGAGTACCCGCCACCTTTGAACTGACCGCCGTCGCGATGTTGATCGCCTTGGGAATCGGAATCCCCCTAGGAGTGCTGGCCTCCGTTTACCGCCACACTTTATTTGAAAAGCTCACTCTGCTATATGGCCTTCTTGGAATGTCGACGCCGGGTTTTTGGTTGGGACCGATGTTGATTCTTCTTTTTGCGATCAACCTCGACTGGCTTCCTGTTAGCGAGCGCGGCGGTTTTGAACACGTGGTGCTCCCCGCACTGACGCTCGCGCTAAGTCTTTCCGCCATTCTCACGCAGGTCACTCGCGCCTCGATGATTGAAGTCGTTCGCGAAGACTTTGTGAACGTCGCACGCGCCAAAGGCTCGGGCCCGCTTCGACTTTGGTTCAAGCACGCCCTTGCCAATGCCATGATGCCAATCATCACCATCATCGGCCTTCAATTCGGCGCACTTCTCACCGGAACCGTCATCGTCGAAACCATTTTCGATTGGCCCGGAGTCGGCACGCTTTTGTTTCAATCGATCCAGCAGCGAAACTACCCACTGGTGCAGGGCTGCGTTCTCTTCATCGCTTTCACCTATGTCGCGGTCAATCTCATCACGGATCTCGCCTACGCGGCGGCAAATCCAAAAGTGAGGCTCTCTTGAAGAAAAAGCGCCTCCCGAAAAAGTTCTTCGTTGGAATCGCTCTTATCGGTCTCATGGCGCTGGCGGCGATTTTTGCTTCCGTTCTTGCGTCGCATGAACCAACGGCAATGGATCTCTCAGCTCGGTATTCACCGCCGTCTAGCGAACACCTCTTTGGACGCGATCAAAACGGCGCAGATGTTTTTGCGCAAGTCGTCTACGGCGCCCGCATCAGTCTTCAAGTCGCATTCACCGTGGTCTTTATCAGCGCAATCATCGGTCTGATCATCGGCAGTCTGGCCGGCTATATCGGCGGCTGGGTCGACCAAATCGTGATGCGTTTTCTCGATATGTTCTACGCGTTTCCCGGGTTTCTTCTCGCACTGTCTCTGGTCGCGGTGCTTGGTCCTTCGATTCGAAACTTGATCTTCGCAATGTGCGTAACCGGGTGGACCGGATACGCTCGGCTCGTGCGCGGCGAAATTCTCCATCTCAAGCAGCGCGAATACGTCGTCGGCGCCTTGGCTGTTGGCGCCAAGCCACTTCGCCTGCTCACCCGTCATATTTGGCCAAATCTTTTTGGGATTCTAGTCGTGCAAATGACGTTCGGAATGTCAGGCACCATCATCACGGAATCAGGCTTAAGCTTCCTCGGCCTTGGTGCCCCACCCACGATTCCCACCTGGGGTTCGCTACTGAACTCTGGACGTCGCATCCTTATGGAAGCACCGCACGTGAGCCTCTTTCCAGGGCTTGCGATCCTCACTCTCGTACTCGGCTTCAACCTTGTCGGCGATTCGCTTCGCGATTGGCTGAATCCACGTAAAACTTAAGGAGCAAGTCGTGCGCGAAAAAATTGGCGCGTCTATGATTGTTGGAATCTCCGGGTTCTCGCTGACAGCGGAAGAAACTGAATTTCTCGTTCGAGAAAATATCGGTGGAATCATTCTGTTCAAGCGCAACTTTGAAAGCCCAAAGCAGCTGCACGCGCTCTGCTCGGAAATTCGCTCACTCGCCGCACGCAAAGGCGACAAAACACCGTTTTTTATCTCTGTCGATCAAGAAGGCGGACGCGTCGCCCGCTTTCGAAGCCCCTTCACCGAATGGCCGCCCATGGCAAAGGTCGGAGCCATCGACTCGGCGACCGTGGCGTTTCGAGTCGCACAGCTTATCGGAATCGAACTAGCGGCGGCCGGAATCAACATGAACTTCGCACCTTCGGTGGATATTCTTACCAACCCCGCCAACACCGTCATTGGTGATCGCGCGCTTGGCACGACAGCAGAGGGTGTTGCCAAACTCGCTTCCGCCGTCGTGCGCGGCTTTATCAAATCCGGCCTGATCCCCGTGGCGAAACATTTTCCCGGCCACGGCAACACTCTTCTCGATAGTCACGAAGAACTGCCCGTAGAAAATCGGACTCTGGCCGAACTTGAGGCTTGTGAGCTTGAACCATTTCGTCGCGTGATTCGCGCGCGTCTTGATTTCATCATGAGTTCCCACATACTTTTCCCCAACGTCGACGCCAAGTGGCCCGTTTCTCTGAGCGAAGTTTTCCTAAGCGACATCCTTCGCCACTCGCTTCGCTGGCGTGGTCTGATTATCAGCGACGATCTCGACATGAAGGCTCTCACCAAACATCATTCGGTCGGCGACATCGCCGTGCGTGCGCTCCAGGCCGGAACCAATGTTCTGCTTTACTGCAACGAGCCTGCATCTCCAGGCATCGCCATCGATGCCATCGAAAAAGCCGTACGTGATCGCACGCTCCCCGCCGCCATCGTCACCGAGAATGCCGCGCGAGTTATGAAACTCAAAGGTGAACTCAAACTCGGTACGTCCGCAGATCTCACCATCAAGCCTTGGTCGGAGGCCGAAAAACTCATCGGCGCGGAGTCTCACAAACAGCTCGCGGACGCCGTACGCGCCGGCAGCGTGCCCGCCTCTTTGCTCGAAGGCTAATCGCCGCTCGCCACAACACCAGGCAACCGGGGTGACGCTTTCAGGCTCACCCGGCTTACCTTTTTACCTACGACGCCGAGCGAACGGCCACCAGCCGCCCGATCTCCCCCCGGCCATCCAAGCCCGCTTTTTGCCCTATGAAATTTGGTTGAGAGAGCTTGGTTGAGATTCTCAATCCGCTAAGGAGCAAGGCCATGTCGAATTCCACATTTGATCGAGATGAAACACGAAACGACCAAGCAGGTCGTCGCTCCCAAGAAATTCGAAGAGCTACCGTGAAAGCGCCAACAAGCTCTCCTCTGGCGGAAGACCGTGTCTTCGGTCGTCGCGCTGGTTTCATCGGGTTTTCCATTCTCGCGCATCTCGCCCTGCTAACCGGCATCATGATGAACTCAAATCTGATCCCCGCCCTCCATCAAATCGGTGGTGGCGATGGACGCGAACAAGGCACCGGTCTGGGAGCCACAGGAAACAATTCCGAAATTTCGATCATCGAAGTGAATGACGCCGGCACACCGCTGACTTCGGCCGCCAACACAGGTGTGATGACAGACGCGACAAGCGAAATCGCTCTTCCCGCAGAAGTCACAAAGACAGAATCCCCTCCAACCAAGCCAGTCGAAACAAAGCCAGTCGAAGAGCCAAAAGCCGTCGCACAGCCGAAACCAAAACCGGTATCGAAGCCAGCACCTCAGAAACCCGCGCCAGTGGTCGCAGCTGTGCCCGTAGAAAATCCAACGGACAATCCAACGGAAGCTCCGACATCAGCTTCGCTTCAAACCGAAGACCAATCGGAATTGCCTCTAGCAGCGGCACCAAAGCTCGCACAGCAACCAGAAACTCCAGCAGAGCCGCCAGCCACCGCCCCCACAGACGAAGCCACCACCGAAGACACTTCACAACAAGAGGCACCACCAACATTGCTGGCGACACCGCCCAGTGAAACAAACAGTGAATCAAACAGCGAATCAGTCAATGAGTCGGCCAACGAATCGGTGAGCGAACCAGTAAGCGAGCCAAATGACGAGCCACAACCGATGATGGCCATGGCCGCAGCTCAAGGCCATGAGGCAAATGAAGGCGGCGACTCCGCAAACAGTAGCTCTTCTGCTGGTTCTTCACAGGCGGAAAAGTCGGCGGGAGTTGGCGAAAACGGACAAGGCAATGGCGCGGGACTCGTGATCAACGGACCGATTCGCGATGCCGGTGAACTTCGCGCGCTGCCAGGTAACCCCAACCCCGTCTATCCCGCTCGCGATCGCTTGAAACGCAAAGAGGGAACAGCCGTGGTTCTTGGACAAATCCAACCCGATGGCAGAGTCGGCCGCGTGGTATTAGAAAAATCGTCGGGCTCAAAGGAAATGGATCTTGAATCAGCAAAGGCCTTTAAGGGCTGGAGATTTCAAGCCGGCCAAGCGGGCTGGGTTCGCAAACCCTTTCAATTCCGCTTGGTTGGAAATGCCAAAGAGGTTCCTGCACAGCTTGGCGAGGTCTTAAAACGCCAATCCGGAGCGCTTGGAAAATAGGCATCACAAGCCGCCAACAGGTCCGACCTCAAAAAAAACAAACGCGAATGGGTTCAACACCATTCGCGTTTTTCATATTCTAAGTCACTAAAATTACTAACTTAGTTAAAAACTCTTAGTCTTTAAAGAGAGCTTTTGCCGACTTAGTCGAGCCCTTGGTGCGACGAGCCGCTTTTGCTTTTTTGCCCTTTTGCTGACGCTTGCGAGCTCGGACAGTTTCAGTGCGCTTTGTTTTCGAAGCCATGATTTACCTCTTTTGGAAGAGGCATTGGCTATCAAAGGGGCAGCCACAAGTCAAACGAGTGACGTGTTCCATTGGCGTCTCGGGAGACCTTTTCACGGGTCTGTATCTCAAAAGCATAGCCAAAACTCAGGCGAGGGCCTTTAAAACCAAGGCCCACGGTCAGCCACTGCTCATTCTGCGACTCCAGCCAAGCTGAACCCATGCGAAACGCGAAGTTCGGGTCAAACCAGCTCTCAAGCCCAAGATGAATATTCTCGAGATTGTCGGGATTCAGTTCAAGGCGCCGAACCACGTCCGCTCGCAGCCGCACAATCTGGTTCGGAACAATGTGCGCGCCGACACTGACCGAAGGAATCATGCGCGCCTCCGGAGCGACAGAGTCCGAAGCGCCAGCCAAGTCTTGCCCCACCAGAGCCAAGCCGAACTTTTCAGAGAACGGATAAAGCAAGCCGAGAGTGAAATTGTCCTGAGCCGAATCAAACCCTGGTTGCTCGTGAATCAATCGGCGATACGTCACACCCATCGCCAGGCGCTTGTTCGGAAAAAAACCAGCCAGCGAAAACTGAAAGTCGCGGCTCTCCGCCGAGATCGCGCCGGGTCCTCCGCGAAGGTGACTGCGCTGAATGTAGCTAAAGCTCCCAGCCGCGATCTTCTCCTGACCGCCATCGGAAAGCGTGACTGCGAAATCACGGTATCCGTCGCCCAGATCACGATGCGACTGCTGGTGAGAGAATCCGAAATGATACGATTGAATGTGAACGAGCGCTGCGGGATTCAGCCAACCGCCCTCGCCGCCGTCGACCGCCGCGCGCCCCGCACCACCCAGCGCAGACGCCACCGGGCCCACGCGATACGGCACTTCTGTCGTTGCCGCCTCCGCTGCGGAAAGCGAAAAAAGCGATCCCACTAAAACCGAATTCAAGATGAAAACGACAACTCTCGACATCACTTCGCCCGACGCAGTGCAAATCAAAAAACAAGGAGGTACCTTATGCTACTGGCGGTAGCAGATGGAGGCAAACGAAACACACGCCGGATCGACGCCTTCCGTGCAAGTCTGCGTGATGTTGTACTGAATTTGCGTTGCGGCACCGTAGCAGGCGTTCGTCGACTTCTTCGGAACAATGCATCGGTTAGTCATGTCGACATACCAATCTTCCACACGAAGCTGATTGCGAACGATCGAAAGCTCTTGAGTCAGAACGGCCGGATCTGGCGCCATCGCACACGCCACCAAACCAGCCTTTGAATCCTCCGGTCGAACAATGCGGAAGCGAATCGTATCCGGACACGTCCAAGTACCAAGCCCCGTGCGATCCGACGAACTCATCAGATTGAGTTCAGAGACCTCACGCAAGATCACATTCGGAAAGTTCGCATGCGATGGTGTCGCTCCCACCGTCGGCTGAGCAAACTTCAAGTAGAAGCCGCGACCATAAACCTGCGTGTAGGGATTCGCCGTCGAACCCTCGATCACATCGCGAGGACTTCTCGCAAGTGTGTCCGAAGAACTCGGCGAACCCGAAGGGCCTGTCGAGGTGTGCGCGTAGGTCTG
Organism: Bdellovibrionota bacterium; assembly: GCA_963170185.1. Classification (GTDB taxonomy): domain Bacteria; phylum Bdellovibrionota; class Bdellovibrionia; order Bdellovibrionales; family JAMPXM01. The sequence continues at coordinate 23,072 of CAUJGS010000083.1, read as the reverse complement.
CCCCAAAAACGCATCGTTACGCAAAGCCGTGCGAATCGAGTTCGCAAGCGTCGGATTTTTTGTGAAGTAAAGGCTACCCTCGAAACGCGAACCAAAAACAGTTCCGTTGCGCAGGTATCTAAGACGAGACGCCGGGTCCGTGCGCACCAAGAGGTCCGAAAGATCCAACGTGCCTAGCGGCTCGAAAATGTTCACGTAATCCTGTCCATGGATCGAACTTCCCGACGACGTGTACATCACCTGAAAGTTATCGAGCTTTCGAATCGCAAACTGCACTTTGGTTTGCGAGTTCGCCGGGCTTGCCACCAAGAGGGTCGACTGCTTTTCCACTGGCTTTTTGCCTTGGCCAGCTCGGAACGCATCGTTTAACCGCAGTCCGCCAGAGCGATATGCTCCCACTCGAATCGAAAAATAGGCTCCGGCATCGAAGGTGCCGACATCGGATACCGCGCAAGACATGTAGGCAATTTGATCGATCGTGGCGTCGTAAGCGAACTCCACTTTCGCCGCCTCAGAATCAAGCTGGCTAACCGTATCGACTTCCGGAGGTTGCGAACAGTTTTGAAAACCAAATACGAGAACAACCGCAACCGCCGCAAGAGTCGCAAGCGCCGCGCCCATACCCGACTTACCCTTCAAGGAACCACGCATAGAATCAATCCCCACTAAAAAAGCGTATCATGATTAGGCATTCAAATGCCCGCCGAACTCACCGGAAGCGCCCAGAACCCGCCGAACTTCCAGCCCTTTGTCTCAAACTGAGGCGCCGCACCGAACTCCAAGGAACTCATGACAGATTTGCCTAGCTTTGATTGACTGCTTCCCATGGCAAAAGTGCGCAAAGCCGTGATTCCTGCAGCTGGACTCGGGACCCGTTTTCTTCCCGCGACCAAGACCGTTCCCAAGGAAATGCTCCCGATTGTGGATCGTCCGATTCTGCTTCACGTCGTGGAAGAAGCCGCACGCGCCGGAATCGAAGACATCGTTCTCGTCGCAGGCCGGGGCAAAACCGCCATCGAAGACTTCTTCGACGTGAGCTATGAACTCGAAGACAAACTCGAGCGCGACGGCAAACACGAATGGTTGAACTCGTTAAAGCAAATACGTTCGATGGCCAACATCATCTCGATTCGCCAAAAGCAACCGCTGGGACTTGGTCACGCCGTCGGGGCCGCGGCTCCCGTTGTGGGAAAAGAACCCTTCGCCGTCTTGCTAGGCGACGAGATCATGATCTCGCGAACCGACCAGCAAACCGTCACCGAGCAGCTTGCTCGTCGCTTTGAATCCACTGGGCTTTCCACGGTCGCCGTGATGGAAGTTCCGCTGGAAGACACCTCCAAGTACGGCATCGTCGAAGGTGACGTCACTCGCGACGGCACCGCCCAGATCGTGAAAGTGAAAAACGTGATCGAAAAACCGAGCCAAGGACAAACGACCTCGCGCTTTGCGCTGCCGGGACGTTACGTTTTTGATGCCGAGATTTTTGAACACATCCGCAACACTAAGCCCGGCAAACTTGGCGAGATCCAACTCACGGATGCCATGGTCGCCATCGCCAAGTCCAAAGGACTCCTGGCCACAACTTTCGAAGCTCGTCGCTACGATGCGGGCGATAAACTTGGCTACCTCATGGCAACCATCGAGCTCGGGCTCGAACACCCCGAACTAAAAACCAGCCTGCGAAGCTACATCAAAAAATTGGCGGAGAAATTATGAAAAACTCTCTGACGAAAACTCTCTCACTGACCGCGAATCCGGTTCTTGTTCCGGTTCTGATTCTTGCCACCGCCCTATCCGCGACTTTGGCTTCGATCGCCGAAGCGGCCATTCCACATAGCCGAACCATCATCTCACGCTTGGCAAAAAATTCGGGCCGTGGCGTTTACGTTGTCGATCAAGAAGTACGATTCTCCGGAACGGAAGGCGTCGTTTTAAAAGAACGCTGGCTTGTGCAAAACGCCGAGGTGATGCGCCTCACGGTTCAAGGCGAAAAGCCAGGCGACTTCCGCTTCGACGCTCTCTACAAGGACAATCGCCGCACATCGACGGCACCTGCGGCCATCTTCGCCCCTGCGAGCACGTCACCAAATCCAGAGCTTGCGGCGAAAGTCGAACCAGGAAAAGACCCAAAAACCACAGCACTGCCTGCGGATTTTTTCGAGCCCTATTTGTTTTTCCGAACTTCCGCGAAGTACCTCGAACACTTCGTCAAAGCCAAAATTCTCCCTCCGTCCGCGGCTAGAGAACGGCCTCGCATCGGAAACATCGCCACCTACAAACCGACTCCCGAAGTGGGTGTCCGTCTCGGGCGCGCGGCCGGAGCTGTCGCATGGGTCTTTGGCGAGCCCACTCCTGTCGACGCCAAAAATGCGTTCCCCGGAGCATGGATCGAACAAGACAGTTTCTTGCTGAGAAAAATCCGTCACATGTCACAATCGGAAATGACTCTTGGCGAACACGCACCCAGCGGTGGTGGTCTGCGACTTGCGCGTGAACGTTCGATCGTCTGGCGATCCAACGATCCCAATGTCACAGAACCACGCGCGGTCACCATCAAGGTCACGTCGGTAAAAAACTATCCCGACAAATCGCTTGCAGCACAGTTTCTACCCACGTCGATCACCACTGGCGAACTGCGGGCGGCACGCCTTCCTGATGCGCCGATTGTGCGCGAGTTCTACACGAGGTTTCGGTGAGCCGAATCTGGTCCGTGGCGGTGGATGCACCGCTGGGTCCCCTGCACTACGCGATTCCGGACACCCTCCCACCTGAAGCCCTCATGCCAGGCGTCTCTGTCACAGTTCCCCTTGGAGCGCGCAAGATTCCTGGCGTCCTGCTTGAGCCCAGCGAGTCCGCTCCCGAAGGAGTCCGGCTGCGCGAAACACTTGGCCTCATCGCAGATCGCCCGGTCATCGACAGCAAGTCTTTGGCGTGGCTCCAGTGGCTTGCAAAATACTATGCCTACCCCCTGGGGCCGACGCTGCAATTGATGTTTCCACCTCTCGACAAATCGGGCGGCAGGAAAAAGGCCCGCAAGGCGCCGCTGATTCAGGCCGACATGACCGAAGGGGTTGATCACTCGGTCTCACTCACCGCGGAACAAACCGAAGTCGTCAACGCGATCGCAGCGACACCGGGTTTTCAAACCCATCTGCTCTACGGCGTCACCGGTTCGGGAAAAACCGAAGTCTACATGGAACTTATCGCACGCGCAGCAGAGCGCGGCGAGCAAGCCCTTGTCCTCGTCCCCGAGATCTCGCTCACTCCACAGCTGATTCAACGATTCGCTAGGCGATTTGGCGAAAAGATCGCCGTGATCCACTCGCATCTGACACCACGGGAAAAGACCGACAACTGGTGGGCCGCTCACCAAGGCGAAAAACCCATTCTCATCGGCGCCAGGTCCGCGTTGTTTTGCCCGCTACCGAAGCTCGGCATCATTGTGATCGACGAAGAACATGAATCAAGCTTCAAGCAAGACGAATCGCTTCGTTACCACGCGCGCGATGCGGCCGTGATGCTTGCTAAAATGTGTGAGATTCCGATCGTGCTTGGGTCAGCGACACCGAGCCTTGAATCCTGGCAAAACGCCAAGCTCGGCAAATATCGGCTGCACCGATTGCCGTCGCGAATCCACAGCGGCGGACTGCCACGCATCGATGTCATCGATCTTCGCGAAGCCCGCGACCAAGAACGGCAATCCGGCCGCGACGAATCGCGCCCCTTTTGGCTCTCGCAAGAGCTGCATCTCGCGCTCACCGAAACACTTGAACGTGGCGAGCAAGCCGCTCTGTTTTTAAATCGACGCGGAATCGCACAGTCCGTCGTTTGCCCGTCGTGTGGCCACTCTTCGGATTGTCCAAACTGCGAGGTCGCGCTGACTCTTCACGGCAGATCTCATCTTGTGTGCCACTACTGCGATTATCACGAGTCACTTAAAGAAGTTTGCAGCCAGTGTAACACCGGCGAACCAAAACCGCTGGGACTTGGAACCGAAAAAATCGAACGCGATCTCGCCAAACTTTTCCCAAACGCGCGCACCGTGCGCATGGACCGAGACGAAATTCAATCGCGAGAAGATCTTGAAGAGGCCATCGCTAAAATCGAAAAACGCGAAGCCGACATCCTGATCGGCACACAGATGATCGCCAAAGGGCTCGATTTCCCCGGCCTCACCCTGGTCGGACTTGTTATGGCGGACATCGCGTTCAATCTCCCGGACTTTCGCGCCTCCGAGCGCGCTTTCCAGCTTCTGACACAGGTTGCGGGCCGCTCGGGCCGCCATCTGAAAGATCGTTCGGGTCACGTCGTTCTTCAAACTTACAATCCCGACCATCCCAGCATTCAGTTCACGCTCAAACATGACTACGAAGGTTTTGCCGAACACGATCTCGGCTTCCGCGAAGTTCTCGGCTACCCACCACATGGACGCCTTGCAGCTCTCAAATTCGCGGGTCCCGATTTGCAAGAAACCGAAGACGCCGCACGAAGAGTCGCCGAGCTCGCAAGACGATCTCTGGAAAACGCCAAGGACCCTAGCGGCAAAGGCTACAGTGCCGAGGCGGCCGAGCGCGCCGACTCTATCCTGGTACTTGGTCCAGCACCGGCGCCCATGGCAAAGCTTCGAAACCTCTACCGCTTTCAAGTCCTTATCCGCGGCCAAGGCATCAACTCGCCCGTCAGCTCCCTTTGCAAGACTTTGAGCGAGCATATCGAAGCCCGGGCCAAGTCCAAAGCGCCCTTGCTCCCGCCGAAGGTCCGATTCTCTGTCGATGTCGACGCCGTCCATCTGCTCTGAGAATTCGCTCGAGAATCCGCTGGAAACTCGACTGGCACGACTCTTCATTTGAGCCCTAAAATAAAGGCATGCATTCGCCTTTTGGCCGAAATTTTTCTCGCCGCGCATTCGTCTCGTTCGCTATGTGTTTTTGCGTCTTCGCGACACCGCAAGCACACGCCGCCGGCGGTGCGTTCGAATTGATCGAAAACGACCGCACCAGCCGGCAAGTGCACGACTTCTACGCGGCCAAAGAAACCAGAAGCTCTCTCACCGCCGCCGTACTCGCGCGCGCAAGCGAAGCCGACCTGATCTCTTTAAAGAAGGCTCTTGCCGCAATAGATCGCGACAAAAAACAGATCCACCTTTCGTCCGAAGACGGCCAGCTACGCATCACGGATCTACAAGGTCGACTCATCGCCGAAATCTCGACCGGCTCCAACCCGGAAAGTCGCTCTGGTTTTGTGCTCAACGAGCGTCCCTTCGTCAAACCGTCAAGCGGTTCGGTCTTCGAAGCCATCCGACGTCACTTGAAAAACGAGGCACGAAAGCACGCCCTGCTTGATACCTTCATTTCAACAGCCGACGCCGACCTGGCGACGCAGGCCGCGCTGCCCATTTATCTCTACATCGATTTTTACGACGCCAATCAAACGCCGCCGCAAAGCCACTCCGTTTCTCAAGAGGTGGAGAACCAAGCGACGGCTATCAAAGCGCAGCTCATGCCCGAGTCATCTAACGCTTTCGCCGCAGTCGCAAAACGTTTCGTTCTCGACAAGGAAGGCACGCTGACCTGCCAAGGCGTCGGCGCGAAAGTGAAAGCCACCGGCGTAGCCCGCATCGACGGACAAATGCATCGCTTTGAGTCGCGCGCCAACGGTGACCTCATTCTCACTCCGGCGTTTCGCGACGCCGCCCCTGTACGCCTTCGTCCGTCACGCATCGATTTCGATGCAGCCGCGAAGTACCTCGATCGCCTGCTCGCGAGCTTCGCGCAGTCCCAATCTCCGGAAACCGCAATGGCCATCGTCGACGGCCCCTTGCGCACGATCTGCGAGCGCATCACCATGTTGAAAGTCGATGCCAAGATGGCGGCACTTTGCGAACGCTCGTATGAAAAACGGGTTTCAATCGAAGGGCGATGCTTGAATGCCGAACGTGGCCCCGCTCGCGTGGAGTGCGAACGCAGCCGAGGCATTTCACTTTCTCAGAACGCCTACTTTCGCTTCCAGGACGCCACCACAAAATTCGTCAACGACGAGGCCACCGCGATTCGCGACATGATGAACTCAGTAGCCAATATCAAAGTCATCGGAAGAAAACTCAGCATTGGGCAATGCCGAGACGGAATGACTTGCGAAATGATCGGCGAGACCAACGCCGTCGAAATGATTCGCCCAGCTCCGCCAAGCCCCTCAAGCGAGGCTACCGAGATCCTGGCCAAACGACACCCCGCGACTGGCAACCAACCTCTCGTTCGGTACGGCTGCAGCGTGGAAAATGAAACCTGCTCCCTATTAACCGAGACCGAAGCCGCTCGCCGACTGCCAGCCAAAGAACAGGGCCGACTTCGCGCTGAGATCCACAAAGCCAACCTCAGCATGTATTGGCGCAAAGACCCCTTTCTCGCTGACGCTTCCGCCCTTCGCCCACTTGGACAGTGTTGTGCCGAAACCCTATGCCGCGAGCGACTCACTAAAGAGCTCGGCCTCAACGTGAAATCAAATCCGACGGATTCTCGAACGAAAGGAACCGCAAAATGATCATCGACCTAAAATGGCTTCGCTTTGCCTTCGCATCAGGGCTTTTGCTCGCGAATTTCCAAGCCGAAGCTGCGGAACCTCAGGCGGTCTCGACGCCGACCTATCAAATGATTCAAGCCGCCATCGCCGAAAAAATCCGCGACGAGTTCTCTGGCAAAATGCTCGATCAGGATATGAAGACAGCGCTCCTCAATTCCGCGGCCCCCGAAGACAAGATCGAACTTCAGCGCCTCCTGGCTTCTTACAAATATTCGAAGAGCCATGTCATCGAGGCCGTCGGCACGAACCTGCGAATGTCCGACAAAAAGGGCAAAGTCCTTTTCGAAGTGCGCCCGCCCGAACTTGGTAAAACCGAATTTCTTCTCAACGGCCGAAGCTGGACGATGCCAGAATCCGGTTCGATTTTGCGCGATCTCAATCGGCACCTGAATCCGACTCAAGACACACCGAAAAAATCCGGCGCGAACCGATCTTTGCCAGCACGATTTTTCGAGTGGGCCGGGATCGCCTTTCAGCTTGTAAAAGAAGCCGACGCAGCGGCGCCAAGTCCCGAGGTTCTGCCACTTTACTACTATGTGCGTGCGGCCGGAAAATCGACGCCACAAGCTCTGCGCGACATGATCAAAGAGACCTCACTCGACAGTTCGCTTCTTCACGGTGCACACTTCCAAAGCACCGGCGAGCTCGACTGGGCAAAGGCCGTCTTCAAAGGAATCACTCTCTCTCGATACGACGTTCAGTGTACGCCTGAAGGCGCCAAAGGCTTTGCCATGGTCGGTGGCACCAAGGTCGAATTCGTTGCACGCCCTGATCAAGGCGTGCAGTTGAAATCCGACGGCAATTCACAGGTCGTGTTCTTTGAACCTCGACAATTAAATCCAGGCAATCGCCGCATGGACTTTGAATTCTACGGCGGCAATCTTCAACGACTCAGCGCGGACGCCGCGAGCAGTGCCTATCAAAAGAATCGACTCGAAAGTGATATCGGCAAACTTGAGCGCGAGACCAAACGACTCTGTAGAATCAAAGACGAACTGGGCTACCTAGCGCAACAACCGAAACTTCTGGATCAAACCTCGACCGCTTGCGCGAAATTCAATGACCTTCAGAATCAACGCTCTTACGGCCCCGAAAGAAGCGTCGAGGAACAAATGTCGATCTTCGCAACCGGAATGAAGGCCTGGTACACGACTCACAAGAACACACTTCTCGAAGCCGCCGCTCAATTGGACAAGATCTCTATCGTTTCAGATCGTTCACTTGATGTGAAAGCTTGCACCGACGCGACTTGCACAAGCCTTCTCTCGGGAAAGGAATTTGAATCCTACAGAATTCCACCGAATAAAACCGAAGAAGTGGTGGAGAAGGCACTGGCATTCAAAGCCAGCTCCAGCGCCGGTAGAAGCGCGAAAATCGAGTACAACTGCCCAACTAAAAACAACGCCTGCCAATCGGTCACACTGGTCGGCGGCGAGTCTCTTAGCGGAGCCGATCTCAAGCGCGCACAAGATCTCTTGAGACGCGCCAACGACTCGCTACGCTGGAAACAGTATGATCCAAGCGTCGCGCAACCAGTTGCAAGACTTCGCCTCCTCGGCCCCTGCTGCGCCGATACCGCGTGTCGCGCGCTCGCTTTTGACAAAGGTGTGAATCTGATTCCGACAAAAGGCAAAGGAACCGCGAAGTAATGGCCGGAGCCGACACGAGTCTTCAACCGAGTCCCAAGAAGGCCCCTTCGCCCAAAGGCGACGAAGAGGGAGTCATTGTCTGCCCATACTGCGGCGACAACGTCCCTTCGCTTGTGCCGGTTGCGGCAGGAATGAAGATCGGCTTACAAGAAAACGCGCAGCTTTCGGCCGTGCCCGATACGGTCTGCGCCGGGTGTTATTCCATTTTGACCAAAATGGTTTCCAAAGGAGCCGCCCTAAGGGCGCAGCAGCAGGCAAAAGAACAAAACCGCCTCATGCTCTGGCGAAACCGCGTGAATCTCGTGAAAAAAGCCAAAGAGCTTTTGGCACAAAAGAGCTACGCGGAGTCCGCCGTGCAGTATGAAAAATACCTGCGTGTGTTGGAACTCGTTTACGATAAAAAACCGGGCGAGCTTTCGCCCGAGCTATTTGCCTCGGGCTCACGCCAACAAGAGATGACCGTCGTCGCCTCTGTTTACTGGGATCTCATGCGAATCTACGACCAATCGCCGCGCTACAAAGATCGCCAAATGACCGCGGCAAAAAAACTCGCGGAGTTCGCCAGATTCACACCGATTTTTCCACATATCATGCGCAAAGCCGAAGGCCTCTCACGCACCGGAAAAAACGCGGACGTGTACCGCTTTTTCGTCAAGGCTTCGAATAAAAATCGTCCGCGCTGCTTTATCGCGACGGCGGCTTTTGACGGTTACGAATCCCCGACCGTCACCGACTTGCGCCAGTTCCGCGATCGCGTGCTTCGACGCTCGCGATGCGGACGAATCGCGACCAGACTCTACTACCGCGTCTCACCTCGCCTCGCCGGCTGGATCGATCGCGCGCCGTCGCCTCTACGCGCCGTCTTGCGACAGGCCCTGCGTTTCGTCGCTGCGCTCACTCGCCCGCTAGCGTCTTCTCCCCGTAGTTTTCAGGAAAAACCGGCGATAAAACGCCGGGAAAACAGCCAGTAGCCTTAATTACAGGCGATTTCGCTTCGATTTCTCCTCATCACCTCGCAAAAACTTGCCTCCCGCGCTTGATTCGACGCACGTCCTACGCTCTGATCGAGTCCATGGCTCAATCAAAAACTCCCAAAGCACAAGAATTTGATACTCTCGTCATCGGTGCAGGTTTAAGTGGCCTGATCGCAGCCAATGCCCTCGAAGCGACAGGTCGCCACGTTGCAATTGTCGAGTCGGCCGATCTCGTCGGCGGCGCCAGCCGACGCGGCCTCACCGCTGCGGGCGCAGTCGACCACGGGCTAAAACTTTTCCCCGATTCGGAAGCGGCTCATGGCGCACTCGACTGGCTGGAACAAGTGCTAGGAGAAAAGATCGAGCGCACATCCATTGAATCCGCGCCGCTGAACTACGACGACGGAAAATTTAAACCATACATTGGCTTCGGCGATAACGGCGTGATCACGTCTTCCGAAGTCGAAGCGTATGCCGTGCACAAACGACTCAACCTCAGCTCGACACCCAAGAGCTGGGTCGCGAAACTCGCCGAACAGTTCTCCGGCACATTGCTCACGCAGTCGCACGTCACCCGCATGATGATCGAAGACGGCTTTATCATCGAATCTCTGATCAACGGCGCCAAGCGCATCACCGCAAAAGAGGTCGTGTTCTCTGGAGCCCCGCACCTGCTTACGGCGCTTCTCCCTGAGGGAACTCTTGCTCCTCGCGTTCGCCAAAAGCTCTTGAAGGGTGATTTCTGGACAAGCGTGAACTTGGATCTCGTTCATCCGCAGCCCGTGACCGACAGCAACTCTGTTCACGTATTAAAGGGCGCAAACGAAGAACCGACGGTCGGTCTCTTCCTCGAGCCGACTCGCTCCGAGGACGGCCGCTTGCTGCAAGTTTCGCAATGGTTCACCCTCATCCCTCGCGACCAGATCGACGAAGAAGAACTCGTGGCGAGCGCGCTCAAACAAATCAAACGCCAAATCAAGCGCGCTTACGAATCGGCCCTCGAAGGGATCGTGCAAGAACGTATTCTCGTGATTCCGGCGTCACACGGCAGCCTTATCGGCGCATTTGACCACGCCGGCCGCCTGCCAAAGATCGAAAACCTCTGGCTGACATCATCCTTCTTCTCGGAAGGCCGCAACACGCTAGGAGCGCTGATGCAAACCCGCCGAGTTGTCGAGGAAATCGGCGAACACCACAGCGGAACCGATCTCGACGCCGACAGCGATCGTCCGCGTTCGGCGGAAGCTTAGTCCCCGGGTTTGGGCTTCTTGTTCTCACGGATGTCGTAGCCCTCTTCAGAAAACCCGCGGCTATCGGGTCGCGAAGTCGTCATGCGAAATCCATCAGGAGAAAAGTGATTGGTGTGCTCAAAGCCCACCGTCACTTCATGATTGCCCGGCGGCACACGATAATTTTCGCCGATCTCGATTTCTCTCAAGTATGTTTCCCCTGGGCCAAGACGAATAAACTCACTCGGATCGGGCGGCGCACGCTTTTTCATCATGCCCATGTAGGGAACTTGCTTTCCGTCGACCTTCACTTGAAAGAGGTTATTTGAAAGCTCTCGAGTCGCGGCCACACTCTCTCGGTCCAAAAGAATCGGACGATTGAGACGGTTGTAGATACGAAGCTCGACCCAGTACTTCCAACCCTTTTCGCCGGGGCGCCATTCAACAATCTTGGTGGAAACCTCCCAGCGTGGAATCACGAAGCTCTTTTTTTCGAGATCCACGATGTACAAACGGCCCGACTCGTCCGTCACATTCATGGTCTTTCCGTCTTTGGAAATCTCCATTTTCGCGAACCAAATCTCTTGCACATCGCGCTCTAAAATCGGATCGATGTAATCGTCGACGATCAAGAGACGCCATAGCTCTTTCCCGGTCTTTTTGTCCTTGGCGATCAGCGTGCCGCGCGGGTCCCATGGTGCCTCATAAGAGATCCCGCCATGAACCACCGGAGCGATTTTTGGCGGCGCAATCCGACTCGCACTCGGGCGAACCAGATCCCCATCGGCTTCCGACACAGGCTTGAGAATCTCGTAGAGCTTGCCCGAATCCGTGCCCTTTTCCCCTTTTGCCGCCATCGCACAACCCCCACTGCCGAACAAACCCGCCATCAGCGCTCCGAAAAACGCCGTTTTACCAAATATATTCATGCGCTTAGGGTCTCACCCAGGACACCCCTAGGGGAGTCCAGTTTCCATGCGAAAATCCCTAAGAAACTTCAAGATTTACACTCGCATCACTTGCCTCGGTCCTTGTCGACGTGTTACCCGTAACGCTCCCCGAGAAATCGAGGAAATTCACACGTCCCGGACTCCGCTGGTGATCGACCTTGAAGTTCCAAAAGAACTTTAAGCAATCGACGGGGTTCAGGTTCCCAAAAGGAATCGAAGCTCCAAATCTGGGACGGAGGCTTAACCAGAAACGCGTTCGGAGCGCAGCCAGTCGATTTGGCAACACGTCGACGAGGTCCCGGGTTGAACGAGAAGCGGCTTAAAAACAAGCAGCTTGTCTTAAAACCTTCCCACCACAGACCCCCAGCGTCTGTCGGCGAACTCCGAAAGCATAAACAGTTTTTCCGTCACCAAAAGTGGTTTGACGGGCTTTCAGGAGGTAGCGCAATGGCGCAAGTTACAATGAAATCCATGCTCGATGCGGGCGTGCACTTCGGTCACCAGACTCAACGCTGGAACCCAAAAATGAAACCGTACGTCTTCACAGACCGCGGCGGTATCCACATCATCGACCTGCACAAGACGGTCGATTTCGCAAAAAAAGCGGCTGAGTTCGTTAAGCACACAGCTGCTGACGGCGGACGCTTGATCTTCGTCGGCACGAAGAAACAAGCTGTTGAGCCAATTCAAGAAGCTGCAAAGTCTTGCGGTCAGTTCTACGTCACGAAGCGCTGGTTGGGCGGCATGCTCACAAACTTCGCGACAATCAAAGCTTCGATCGACCGTCTTAAGAAGATCGATCAAATGCGCGAAAAAGGCGAACTCGAGTTCTTCTCGAAGAAAGAGCGCGCTGGAATCGAAAAAGAATATCAACGTCTTCTCGAGTACCTCGACGGTATCCGTGACATGAAAGAGATGCCGACAGCGATGTTCGTTGTCGACCTCAACATGGAACACATCGCGGTTGCGGAAGCAAAACGCCTTGGTATCAAAGTTATCGGCATCGCTGATACAAACGTTGATCCCGAGTCGGCTGATTTCCCAATCCCAGGCAACGACGACGCGATCCGTTCGATCAAGTTGTTCGCTGGCCTCGTAGCTGAGTCTTACAACGAAGGCGCGAAAGAGTACGAAGCGAAGCTTCGCACTATGGGCGACAAAGCTGATAAAGACGAAGTCGTGGCAAAACCAACTCGCGACAAAGACGAAGCTCCACGCCGTCGTGGCGCGCGTCCTGAACCAAAAGCTGAAGAGAAAAAAGCGGGACCAGCAGTTGTTAAAGCTTCGAAAACTCGCAAGCTCGTCGCGGCTGGAACAGCTGACGACGTCGAGATCCAACAGGAGCTCGAAGAAGGCGAAAAGTCGGAAACGACTGAGACAGAAGAGTAATTCGCAGGCACTCGTAAGAACCCGACTTAAAGTAGAGGATATTTTAAATGGCTATTACAGCATCATTGGTTCAAGAACTCCGCTCGAAATCTGGCGCAGGAATGATGGACTGCAAGAAGGCGCTTGAAGCGACTTCTGGCGATTTCGAAAAAGCGGTTGATTGGCTTCGTCAAAAAGGTCTCGCGTCGGCTGGCAAAAAAGCTGGTCGCGTCGCGGCTGAAGGCGCGGTTGTTTCGTACATTCACGGTGAAGGCCGCGTTGGCGTTCTCCTTGAAGTGAACTCGGAAACAGACTTCGTTGCTCGCAACGACGGTTTCAAAACGTTCACACGCGACATCGCGATGCACATCGCGGCTACCGGCCCCGTGGCTGTCAGCACAGACGAAGTCGACCAAGCTCTTATCGCGCGCGAGCGCGAGGTTTTGACGGCGAAAGCACGCGAGCAAGGCAAGAAAGAAGACATGATCCCAAAGATCGTCGATGGCCAAATCAAAAAGTGGTTGTCGGATGTCGCTCTTCTTGAACAGCCTTTCGTGAAAAATCCAGATCTCAAGATCGCGGACTACTTGAAAGAAACCATCGCGAAAATCGGGGAGAACATCGTTATCCGTCGCTTCGTTCGTTTCGAACTCGGCGAAGGTATCGAGAAGAAGAAAGACGATTTCGCGGCAGAAGTTGCAGCTCAAGCAAAGGTCTAAGGTACACACATGGCAAACCCTGTTCGGCCGAACTATAAACGAATTCTTCTCAAGCTTAGCGGCGAGGCTCTCGCCGGCGAGCAAGGATTTGGCATCAACGCCAAGACGATCGAAGAGATCGCACGTGGCGTCGCTGCGGCGGTCGAAACAGGTGTTGAGATTGGTATCGTCATTGGCGGCGGCAACATCTTCCGAGGTGTCGCCGCTTCCGCCAACGGAATGGACCGCGCAAGCTCCGACTACATGGGCATGCTCGCAACCTGCATCAACTCTCTGGCCCTGCAAGACGCCTTCGAAAAGCTCAATATCGACACGCGCGTTCAAAGCGCCATCGAAATGGCCGAAATTGCAGAGCCCTACATCCGCCGCCGCGCGGTTCGCCACCTCGAAAAAAAGCGCGTGGTGATCTTCGCTGCCGGTACGGGCAACCCTTATTTCACAACAGATACAGCCGCAGCTCTCCGTGCAATGGAGATCAATGCGGAAGTCATCATGAAGGCGACCAAGGTCGACGGCGTGTATGACAAAGATCCGATGAAACACACAGACGCTGTGAAGTTTGACGAACTCAACTACATCGAAGTTCTCAATCGTCGACTCAACGTCATGGACTCGACAGCGATCAGCCTGTGCATGGACAACCAGATGCCTATTCTTTGTTTCAATCTCAAAGATCCGGCGAATATTCTCAAAGCGGTCAAAGGTGATCGCATAGGGACACTGATCCAGTAATTTTGATTCAGTAATTGAGGAGGAATCATGGTCGAGAACGCAAAAAAAGCAGCAAAAGACTCGATGGAGAAATCCCTGGTCGCACTCGGTAACGAACTCAAGAAAGTGCGCACTGGTCGTGCTCAGATCTCGATGCTCGACAACGTGAAGGTAAACTACTACGGAAACCCAACCCCTCTGAACCAGGTGTCGGCGGTTTCCACTCCCGACGCGAAGAGCTTCCTCATCGCGCCTTGGGAAGCGCAGATGCTTAAAGAAATCGAACAAGCGATCATCAAAAGTGATCTCGGCATGAGCCCTATCAACGACGGCAAGGTCATTCGCCTCAAAGTTCCTGACCTCAACGAAGAACGCCGTAAAGAGATGGTGAAAAACACCAAGAAGATCGTGGAAGACGCCAAAGTCGCAATCCGCATGGCTCGTCGCGATGCCAACGAACTTCTCAAAAAAGCTCTGAAAGACAAGGCGATCAGCGAAGACGATAGCAAGCGCGCCGAACAAGATATCCAAAAGCTCACGGATCAATACATCGAGAAGGTCGACAAGGTTTCGGCTGAAAAAGAAAAAGAGATCATGACGATCTAATTCGGTGCCCGTGAATAACGACGACTCGAAACCGCAGAACAAGCAATCGGCCCCCAGCAAGCTTCCCAAGCATGTTGCCATTATTATGGATGGCAACGGGCGCTGGGCCGAGCTGCGCGGTCGCAACCGAACCTTCGGACATTTGCGTGGCGCGCGAATCGCGCGGGAGATTATCGAGGCTTCGTCGAAAATCGGCCTTCAAGAACTGACTCTGTACACTTTCAGTTCGGAAAACTGGCTGCGGCCGCTGGAGGAAGTTTCATTCCTCATGGCCCTTCTCTCAAGACACCTGAAACGCGAGCGCGCAACACTCGTGAAAAACAATATTCGCTTTAATGCCATAGGCGAATTGAGCCGACTCCCGGCGGCGGTACGCGAGGAAGTCGATCTCACGATCGCAACCACTGCGCATTGCACGGGAATGCGTCTCACCTTTGCGCTTAGTTACGGCGGCCGCCAGGACATTCTCGCGGCCGCACGCACACTGGCGTATCAGGCGCAAAGCGGCGAATTCGATCCAAACACTCTCAGCCAGGAAGACTTCTCTCGTCGATTTGAAGATCAGCTTATGACAAATGGCATGTCGGACCCCGATCTCATCATTCGCACCAGTGGCGAATCTCGACTCTCGAATTTCTTTCTGTGGCAAAGCGCCTACTCGGAAATTCTCATCACCTCGGCGCTTTGGCCCGACTACAACGAATCCGAGCTCCTAAGTGCCCTTCAGTGGTACGCCAATCGTGAACGCCGCTTTGGCAAAACTTCGGCTCAAGTCATGGCGGAACTCACGCCATGAGAATACGGGCGGTCTCTGCTATCGTCGCCGTCTTGATTTTCGTCGCCACTTATTGGTTTTTTAAAACGACCGGACTACTGGCCGTCGGAATCCTGCTCACATTTGCTTCGATTTACGAATACGGACGCCTGACGTTTCGTCCCGATCTTGCTCCGCGCTCGTTGAGATGGTCGTTTGTCATTCTCTGCGCCTCGCTATTCCTCACAACGGTCTTCGTCGAAAAGCCCGTAGCCTCGATCGCGCAAGCCTCGATCTATTTTCTGACGATCGTTCTCTTTAACGTCACCAACCGCCGCGATCTCGCCCTTTCCGTTCAGCTTCAAGGCGCGGGCCTTATGGGCTTTTTGTATGTTGGGCTTTTTCCGGCGCTCGCGCTTCGCATCTTGAAATTCCCCGAAGGGGACGTTTGGTTCTTTGGTTTATTGGCGATTGTATTTGCCGGCGACACCATGGCTTACGTAACCGGCCGGTTCTTTGGACGCCACAAGCTCTTTGAGGCCGTCTCCCCCAAGAAAACCATTGAAGGCGCCATTGGCGGCATGTTGGGCTCGGCGATCGCA
This sequence comes from Bdellovibrionota bacterium, assembly GCA_963170185.1. Classification (GTDB taxonomy): domain Bacteria; phylum Bdellovibrionota; class Bdellovibrionia; order Bdellovibrionales; family JAMPXM01. Next base: position 6,931 of record CAUJGS010000083.1, on the reverse strand, counting down.
GGGGTCGTGATCGCGCAGTTCCTGCCCGCGGAAGTTTCGTCTTGGATGATGGTCGCAAGCGCCGCAATCACTGGGGCTTTTGCTCAGATCGGCGATCTCAATGAGTCCCTTTTAAAACGCGTGGCCGACGTCAAAGACTCGGGCTCGATCATGCCTGGGCACGGCGGCATGCTTGACCGCCTCGATGGTGTCCTTTTTGCCGCACCTGTGTACTTCAGTCTGGTGAGTTTTCTGGTTTCCCGGTCTGGAATTTAGTCCGGCCAAAACTCGGCCTGCGCCCGAACGTCTCAAATTGGTGCACACCGAAAAAGCAGAAAACAACTGGAGCCTCTAGGGCCTCAGGTCTATTATGGATGGATGTCGAACATCTTCTCTTACGCCGTTCCCATGATTATCCTTCTCGGGCTTCTGATTTTCGTCCACGAGCTCGGGCATTTTTTGGTGGCGAAATACTTCAAGGTTCGCGTTGAGGTTTTCAGTCTCGGTTTCGGGAAAAAACTCCTGAGCTTCCGCCGAGGTGAAACCGAGTACTGCATCGCCGCGATCCCTCTTGGCGGTTACGTGAAAATGTTTGGCGACGATCCGTCGGCGGATGTTTCCGAAGCTGATCGCCGTGGCTCGTTCCTGCATAAACCAGTTGGACAACGAATTGCGATCGTCCTCGCTGGACCGCTGATGAACCTGCTCTTTGCGTTCATCTTGTATTCCATGATCGCGATGATGGGCGAAAAAGCCGTTTACCCTGGTCTTGGCGACATCGATTCAAAATCCATGGCGGCGGCTGTCGGCTTCCAATCTGGCGACACCATCACCAAGGTGCAATTGCCCGATGGCAAAGTGGTCGAACCGTTAACATGGAATGATTTCGACAAACCCATTCAAGATCACCCCGATCAAAAACTCGTCTTCACGGTTCAGCGCGCCTCTGGAACCGTTGATGAAATCGAAGCGACACCGAAGCTTGTTCCCAACCCCTACGTTCTTGGTTGGAAACGCGAAGTGGGCGGTATCGAGGGCTTAAGCTTCTTCTCGCGCTCTTCTTCGATCGCGGTGAACTCCTCCGAAGGCGCGGCTGCGAAAGCGGGCCTCAAAACGGGCGACACCATCACCAAGATCAACGCGACACCTATCCGTCGCTGGCGTGAACTGATCGCATCGGCTGGCACTTTTGCGGAACAAACCGAACTCACGGTCACTGTGCAGCGCGGACTTTTGGAAAGCCTTTTGAACGACAGCTCGGAGCCGAAAACTCTCGAGTTCAAACTGCAGGTCCCTTCCGAGGCGAAAGGAAAATCGGGACTCGAAGCCCTTCACGCCATGGGCTTTGACAACCCGGAACTCTATCTCGCGATGGTCGAGCCGAAATCACCGGCGGACAAGGCGGGCTTAAAACCCGGCGACCAGATTCAGGCCATCAACGACGAGAACATGAAGGATTTTGAGAACGTCATCGCGGCGATTCGCACGTTCAACGGCGAAAAGCCTTTGAAGTTCAGCGTGCTTCGCGATCGACAGCCGGTCTCGATCGAGGTCACTCCGAATGTGAAGAAGCGCATGAACAACATGGGCCAGGAAGAGTCGCGCTTCGAAGTCGGCATCCGCCCCATGATCGTCGAGGACACTCCGCAAACTGTTGAGAAAGTCGCAGGCGGCGTGCTTCAAGCGCTCGAGCGTGGTGCTGTGCGCTCGGTCGAAATGTCCGGCGCGGTCGTGATGGGCTTTGTCCGCCTGATTCAAGGCGAGGTTTCGTCGAAAAACATCGGCGGTTTCCTTTCTATCGGCCAGATGGCGAAGAAGTCTTGGGGCATGGGCATGACCGAATTCTTTTTGGCGATGGCCGTGATTTCGATCAACCTCTTCGTGTTGAACTTGCTTCCGGTTCCAGTTCTCGATGGCGGACACTTGGTGTTCTATTCCATCGAAGCGATTCGCGGTGCCCCGCTTTCGCTCCAGAAAATGGAACTCGCGCAGAAAGTCGGAGCCGCACTGCTCGTCGGTCTGATGGTGTTTGCGCTCTTCAACGACGTCTCGCGCATCTTCTTTAGATAGTCGATATATGAATATCCTTGCGATTGAAACCAGCACGTCCGCCGGCTCTGTGGCGGTCGTGCGGGCTAGCGATTTCAAGGTGCTTGCACTGAACGAGTGGGTGCGCGGTCGAAGCCATGCAGAGGTCGCCACACCCGCCTTGGCGGATGCGATCAACATCGCCGGCGGGCTTGACGATCTTGCTGCGATAGCCGTTGGAATTGGACCTGGCAGCTTCACAGGAATTCGCGTCGGACTTAATTCAGCGAAAACCGCGGCCTGGAACCTCGGTCTCCCCGTCATCGGATTCTCTTCAACGGCTATTTTGCTTGAAGGCGTTAAAGCTAGTGGGCTTATCGACGACAAAAGCACACTTGTCGCCGCAGTACTAAACGCACAAATGGGTATGGTGTTTTGTTCGTACGCCGATGAAGAGCCACGCGCACTTTCGCCACTTGATTTCGCGTCCGACCTCGCCGCGCGCACGAAAAAACATGGCGCAGCTTCGGTCGCACTTGTGGGCGACGGCCTCTCACTTGTCGAAGACGACGTGTTCAAAGCCGGACTTAAGTCTAAAAAACTCGACGCAAGTCTAGGCCATCCTCATGCCGCAACCCTTGGACGAATGGCCGCATCGAAGTTGGCGAACGAACTTCGTGCAGAATCGCGCGAGTCCTTGGTCCGAAAGTATCCCTGGCAAAGTGTCCAACCTCTTTACCTTCGCGGCAGTGGTGCCGAAGAGAAGAGGGGATGAATGACAATACACCAAGCCCGTTCAAACTAAATCCCAAGGGACCCGCGACGCTTCCCACCAATGTGTGGGCAATCGGCGGCGGCAAAGGGGGAATCGGCAAGAGCTTCATCAGCTCTTCGCTGGCTATTTGCCTAACGAAAATGGGTAAGTCGGTGACGTTGATCGATCTCGATCTCGGCAGCGCAAACCTGCACACCGTGCTTGGCGTAAAGATCCCGCCGCAAACACTTTCGGACTTCATCTCGGGCCGCGCGCAATCGCTCAATCAGGTTTCGGCGCCAACGGAAATTCCGGGTCTTCAGTTTATCAGCGGTTTCAACGACGCGCTCAATATCGCAGATATCGACCGCGACAACAAAGCTCGTCTGATTCACGGCATTCGTCAGATCCAAACACCCTATGTGATTCTCGATCTCGGCGCGGGCACCAGCGAAAACACTCTCGACTTCTTCTTGTCGGCCGACCAAAAGGTCGTCGCCGTTACACCCGAACCTACTTCGATCGAAAACGCGTACCGCTTCATGAAATCGAGCTTCTATCGCAAGCTTCGTCTTGCTGAGTCCGAACTTGGCCTGCAAAGCCTTATCGAAAGCGCCATGGACTCACGCAACCAGCTCGGCATTCGCAGCCCAGCCGATCTCGTTCGCTACGTGTCTCAGCACAATCCTGAGGCCGGCCAGCGCTTCCAAGAGCGAATCGGCGACTTCCAATTGCAGTTGCTCTTAAACCAAGTGCGCACGCGCCAAGATATCGAGCTCGGTCACTCGATGAAGAGTGTCTGTCGCAAGTATTTTGGAATCGACGCCAACTACCTCGGCTACATCGACCACGATAACGCCGTGTGGCAGTCGCTTCGCAAGCGTCGCCCCTTAGTGATCGAGTATCCTTACTCCAGCATCGTCGGTCAGTTCCTACAGATCACAAAGAACCTGTTGAATCCTCAAGCGCTTCGCGCTGTCATTTAAGTATGTTCGGTTCTAAGGATGGAATGAATTATTACGAGGTGCTCGAGGTGCCACACGATGCTCCTCAGCACGAGATTCACAAGGCCTATCAGCGCGCCAAGGCCACTTACGCCCAGGACAATCCGGCTTTGTACTCGATGTTCACGCGTGAGGAAGCTCGCGATCTGATGAAGCTCGTCGACGAAGCTTATGCAGTTCTTGGCAATCACGGTCTTCGACGAAACTACGACGAAACTCTCTTGAAGGCCGGCCTTCGCAACATGAATCCCGTTGCCGTCGCGGCCCCGTCGCATGACTCGCGGTATGCGCCCGAGATGCAACACGACTCACTTCCTGACTTCGTCGTTCCAGATCCTTCGATCCCTGGTTCATTTGACGAAGCGCCAGACTACAGCGCTCCGGTGCAAACACTTCACGTGCCGTCACCGATCCCACCTCCAAATGCGGTGGCCAACCCTTACTCGCAGCCTGCACCCAAACCTGCCGTTCAGGTCGCAGCACCACCAGCGCCAGCAATGGACCCGCTTCACGCGTCTGCAACAGGTGTGCGCGAATCCATCTTGGTCACGAATTCGGAGTTCACGGTTCGCAAGCGAGAAACCGCGACACCGCTCCCTGCCGACACCGGACGCTGCCCGCTTGGCACCTACAAGATCGACCTCGCCATGGAGCAAGACATCGCAACGGCGACCGAGTTCGATGGACTCTTTTTGCAAAAGATCCGACTCTACAAACAAGTGTCGCTAGAAAAACTGAGCGTCTCTTCGCGCATCGGAAAAACCTACCTGATCGCGCTTGAATCCAATGATTTTAAAAATCTGCCTGCGACCGTTTTTCTTCGTGGATTCCTTGTACAGATGGCCAAACAATTGGGTCTCGATGAAACGAAGGTCGTCACCTCCTACATGAGTCTCGCCAAGGCCGGCCTGCCCTCGAAATATGGGCCGTGACGATTTAAAGCCCGGCGAAACGATTCAAGAACACATTCTCGAGATATCTGCCGATCTTGTCGGTCAACGTATCGACAAAGCGCTGGCGTCGCTTCAAGTCGTAGGCACACGCTCGCAAGCTTCTCGCCTGCTTTCGCGCGAACTCGTTCTCTTGGGCGGAAAACCGGTTCGCCCCTCCCATGTCGTGAAACTTGGAGAAAAGTTTCTAGTCTGCATCCCGGTGGTTCCTCAGCAGACACTTGTGCCTTACGAGTTCCCTCTCACAATCGCGTATGAAGATCGCGATCTCATTGTCGTCGACAAACCGGCTGGGCTTGTCGTGCACCCCGCCTACGGCCACGCACAAGACACATTGGTGAACGCACTTCTTCATCACACCAAGGATCTTTCGCAAGGTTTTGACGAACTTCGGCCAGGGCTTGTGCATCGCCTCGACAAGGACACCAGCGGACTCATCGTGATCGCAAAAAACGAACGCTCCCAGCGCGAGCTTGCGCTTCAGTTTCAGAGAAAAATCACTCATCGCATTTATCGCGCTCTGATCTTCGGTCGACCAAAAGAAGAGGCTGGAACTATTGTTTCTTATTTAAAACGACACCCCGAAGACCGACGTCGATCCGCTTCGGTTCCGGAAGATACGGTGAACGCAAAGATCGCGATCACGCACTACCGGATCTTGGCCGAACACAGTTCGGGCATTCGGTTGATTGAATTAAAGCTTGAAACGGGTCGCACACACCAGATTCGCGTTCACATGAAAGAAGCCGGCACCCCCATCGTGGGTGACACGATGTATGGCGCGGACTCACGGGCGAAATCGCTAAAATCCGTAGCTCTTCGTAAGCAGATCGGCGAAATGCCGCGCTTTGCGCTTCACGCCTTTGAGCTTGGGTTTTATCACCCAGCAACCGGAAAATTTTTAAAACTCGCTTCAAAATGGCCAGCCGACCTCATGCCTTTGATCGACGAGTTTTCGTTTCCAAAGTTTGACGACGCACCCGCCGTGCAAGAGTTTGAAACTCGTCCGGATGATTCCTACCCTTGGCCCAAGGTTCGAGAGAACCTTATCAAAGAGGGTACCGCGCCAGACAGTGAGGAGGCCGACGATGAGTGAAGCTCTCGCCTGGGTGGAAACACCCAAGATGGCGTATGCGCGCACCGGGAATCATATTGTCGGTTTCGGAAAACGCGATTTGACGTTTGATCAGCTGATCGCTGAGATCCAACGAATTACGGACCGAAAGATCTCTTGGGTTCACCTCAAACAAACGCACTCCAAAACGGTTTTGGAATCACGCCCCGAACACGCGACACGAGACGAAGCGCTTTTACGCGAAGGCGACGCGCACTTTAGCGCCGACACCAACATCGGTCTGATAGTGAAAACCGCCGACTGTCTTCCGGTGCTGATGTTCGCTACCGACGGATCATTGTGTGCCGCCGTTCACGCCGGCTGGCGCGGTGTTGAGAACGAAATTCTTGGTGAAACTATTCGCACATTAAAAAATCGCGGCGTGAAACCGGCTAAGCTCAAAGTTTTTATCGGGCCGCACATTCGACAGAAAAGTTTTGAAGTCGACCACGACGTCGCTCAACAACTGACTCTCACCGCACAGAATGCCGGCCTTCGAGACTCTCGGCAGTTGGCAGAAATCGTAAAGCCCTTCGGAAATTCCGACAGCGGGAAGTACGTCGTGGATCTCGAGATAATCGCAGTTGCCCAACTCATGTCCGAGGCGGTACCGAAAGACCAAATTCAAGTGTACGGAACCACACTCATTGGCTCGGCCGATCAGCAGCGCATCGCCGCCGCACCCGACACCAAAACCAACCCCGAGTGGGCCTCCTACCGCCGCGACGGCAAAAACGCCGGCCGCAATCTAAGCTTCATCTTCTCACTGTAACGCTACTTCAGAAAGTGGATGCGGTCTTCGTGTTGGCGTGGGGCCTTGGGAGGATCGTGATCGGGCCAGCCAAGGACGATGCCGCAGAGAAGCTCGAGCTTCCCTTCTTTATGTTCCGGCAGCTGATCGACTCCTAGGAACTTGTCGACTTCGGCTTTGATCTCAAGCGGAGCACCCATCGTGCAGCAACCAAGTCCTTCGGCGACGCAGGCGAGGTTCAAGTTCTCCACCGCCATGTACACACTTCCGACTGAGGTGTGATAACGCTCTTCTTCGTCATTGTACGAGTAGCAGAGAATCACCACGGGTGCTTCGCCAAGCGTGAAGAAA
>CAUJGS010000082.1 GCA_963170185.1 Bdellovibrionota bacterium | reverse complement strand
CGCATTGAAGAATTCCTTCAAGACGGCGTTCACTGGCTTCGCGTTGACAAGATCGTGCGGCATCATCGTGTCGACATCTTGAAGCGACATGCGCTCGCGGATGGCGCGTTCCATACGAACGAGACCGATGCGGTATTGGTTCTCAAGCAATTCACCAACCGAGCGAACACGACGGTTTCCAAGGTGATCGATGTCATCGATCTGACCGCGGCCGTTTTTCAGGTCGATCAGAGTTTTAACTGCCGAGAGAATATCTTTCGAAGTCAGTGTGCGATGTGTGATCGGGCACTCTGAAGTCGGGATGCTGAAACGGTGGTTGATCTTGATACGACCAACTTCCGAGAGATCATATGTCTCTGGATCAAAGAACAAGCGTTGGAAGTATTGATCGGCACCTTCTGGAGTTGGCGGTTCACCAGGACGAAGACGCTTGTAGATTTCAAGCAACGCCTCTTCTTTGGTCGTGATTTTGTCGACCAAGAGAGTGTTACGAAGATATGGGCCTACCGAAAGACCGTCGAAGAAGATCAGACGGAACTCTTCGATTCCCGAAGCGATCGCACGCTCCATTGTCGACTTCGTCATTTCCTGGTTCGCATCTGCGATGATCTCACCAGTCGATTCGTCGATAATTGGACGAGCGATAACCTTGCCTTCAAGGTCATCCATCGAAATTTCGATTTCCTTAAGATCGAGATCGCGAACACGTTTTACAACGGCGCGAGTGATACGACGTCCTTGTTTAACAAGAACTTCGCCCGACTTTGGATCGACGATGTCAACCAAAGCACGCTGACCAGCCATGCGCTCGATATCGATTTCGCGATAGAGCTTACCCTTCTTCGCCACGACTTTGTCGAGGTCATAGAAGTACTCAAGAAGTTGCTCGACGCTGTAACCGAGAGCTTTCAAGAGGATTGTGACTGGGAATTTACGACGACGATCGATGCGAACATAGATCAAGTCTTTTTGGTCGAACTCGAGATCCAACCAAGAACCGCGATATGGAATTACGCGAGCCGAGTAGATAAGTTTTCCGCTGGCGTTGTTCTTACCGCCATCGTGGTCGAAGAACACACCTGGCGAACGGTGAAGCTGAGACACAACAACGCGCTCAGTACCGCTGATGATGAACGAACCGTTTGCCGTCATCAGAGGAATATCGCCGAGGTAAACTTCTTGTTCTTTCATGTCGCGGATCGAGCGCGTTTCCGACTGCTCGTCGACATCGAATACAACAAGGCGAAGAGTGACCTTCATCCCAGCAGCGAAAGTCATTCCGCGCTGACGACATTCATCGACGTCGTACTTAGGGGGTTCAAGCGTGTACGATACGAACTCAAGGCTCGCCGTATTGTTGAAATCCGAAATCGGGAATACCGATTTGAATACACCGTTGAGACCTGCGTCCCCACGACGATCTGGATCGACATCCTTTTGCAGAAATCCTTCGTACGAACTCTTTTGAAGTTCGATCAGGTTCGGAATTTCGATAACCTGCTTGTTCTTAGCGAAGCTCTTACGAACACGTAAGTTCGACGCGGTCACTGGAGTTAGTGTGGGCATTATGCCTCCGTTGAATTCGTGATCGACGATTTGTCGGTCACACTTTTTTACGAATCAAAAACCAAAACAAAAATCACAGAACAAAATCAAACTGAGGCGAGACGCCGAAACCCGTTCACTTAAGTCTCTAGGAATTACCCAATCTTAGGTTTACCTAGAGCTCTTAAATGAACGGGTGAGTTTTGAGATCACACACGTCATTTGCGTTTGCGCACGTTTGTATGCTTCCGCAACTTATCGCTGGCCTCGGTTTCTCGCTCAGGGCGTTAACTTACCGATAAGATAAAGAAAAAGACAAACCAAAAATCCACTTTTTAGGCATAAAAAAACCCGGGGGCATGCGCCTCCGGGTTTTCGAGTCTCACAGTCAAAGCGCAGGGCGATGCCCCGCGGCAATTACTTGATTTCGACTTTAGCGCCTGCTTTTTCAACAGACTCTTTGATCTTAGCAGCGTCTTCTTTAGAAACGCCTTCTTTGATCGTCTTAGGAGCGCCTTCAACGAGGTCCTTCGCTTCTTTGAGGCCTAGGCCTGTGATCGCGCGAACTTCCTTAATAACGTTGATTTTGTTAGCGCCTGCATCTTTAAGAACGACGTCGAAAGTCGTTTTTTCTTCAGCAGGAGCAGCACCGCCGCCGCCAGCGCCAGCAACTGCAACAGGTGCAGCAGCAGAAACGCCCCATTTTTCTTCGAGAGTTTTGATGAACTCAGCAAGTTCGATAACCGGCATTGCCGAGAGGAAGTCTACGACTTCGTCTTTTGTAAGAGCCATTGTCTTTTCCTTTGGCCATTAGTGGCCGAAATTAATGTTTATAAAGTCACGCGGCCTTATGTAGCCGGCGTTCCTTCTTGTTTTTCTTTGTAAGCCGCAAGCGTACGAACGAACTTCGAAGCCGCGCCTTGTAGAGTACCGAGCAACATCGCACGCAGAACGTCTTTCGACGGCAAGTTTGCGAGTGTCTTAACAGCAGCTGTGTTAAGAGGTTCTCCGTCCAATACACCGATCTTAAGTTGAAGGCTCTCAACGTCTTTCGAGAAGTCGTTCAAAGCTTTCGCCGCAGGAGCCGCTTCGCCATAAGCAAAAACGATTGCGTTGTTACCAACGAAACCATCTTTCAGCGCAGCCGACGCCTTAGGGTGATCCGCGAGAGCGCGAATCGCCAGCGTGTTGCGAACAACACACATTTCGGATTCAAGAGGGTGAAGCTTTTTGCGCAGAGTTGTAACCTGCTCAACAGTCATCCCTTTGAAATCCACGAGAAACGCCGCCTTTGCGCGTCCGAAACTTTCAGACAAAGCTGCGATTTCTTGTGTTTTATCAGCACGAGTAATCATGATTTTCCTCCTTTCCTAATCTCCACCGTTCACCCCGCTCGCTTCTTTCGAAACGAATGAAGGTTGTGGGCTTTAAGGGTCTAAGCCGATTAAAAACTGGCTTAAACACCCGCAAGACACGCGAATGAACCAGAGAAGACTGGAGGGAAGCTTGGCTTGAAAAAGCAGGCTAACCTTTAACCGTTCTCTCGGTAGGACTCTCGATTTCTCGAGACATTAAACACCCAGGGGCGCTCCTACTGTCTTTGATCGCGATCTGGTTTTAAGTGCTCGCCCTTTTGAAGCGAGCACGATTCTCAGATTTTCCGAGACCGGGCTACAAAACCCGATTTCGGCTTAAATCACAAGCAGAATATTACTGCGCAGCCGATTCAGAGGCTGTTGCAGAGATTGGCTCGACTTGAACGCCAGGGCCCATCGTCGAAGAGACCGTGATCCCTTGAAGATAAACACCTTTCGAGCTTGCTGGCTTCGCTTTTACAACGGCGCCGATCAAAGCAAGGAAGTTGTCCTTAAGCTTGTCTGCTCCCATTGATTTTTTGCCGATACCAGCGTGAACGATACCTGCTTTATCAACACGGAAATCCAATTTACCGCGTTTTTCAGCTTTTACCGTTTCGCCAACGTTCATGGTGACGGTTCCAACCTTAGGGTTTGGCATCAAACCACGAGGCCCAAGGACCTTCGCAACTTTTGAAACTGTGCCCATCATGTCAGGAGTCGCAATCGCCTTATCGAAGTCCAACCAGCCGCCGTTGATTTTTTCAACGAGGTCGTCAGCTCCAACGAAATCCGCGCCGGCTTCTTTTGCTTCAGCCTCTTTCGGGCCTTTTGCGAAAACAAGAACGCGAACCGTTTTCCCAAGACCATGAGGAAGCGGAACTGCCCCACGAACCTGTTGGTCCGACTGCTTAGGGTCGATACCAAGACGGATTGCTACATCAATAGATTCATCAAATTTTGCAGTCGCAGTTTCAACAGCAAGTTGAATTCCCTGTTCGACAGAGAGCTTCACTTGAGACTGAACTTTCGACTTTACGCCGTTATAGCGCTTTCCACGTTTAGCCATGCGCTACCTCAATCCTGAATTTCGAGACCCATGCTCTTGGCAGTGCCAACAACCTGGTTCATCGCCGACTCAACGGTCGAGCAGTTAAGGTCTGGAAGCTTGAGTGTCGCGATTTCGCGGACTTGCTTCATGTTCACCTTACCGACTTTGTCTTTCTGAGGCATTTTCGATCCTGATTGGATCTTTACAGCCTGTTTAAGCAGAATCGACACAGGTGGCGTCTTGGTGATGAAGGTAAACGATCTGTCCTGGTAAACAGTAATGATGACAGGAATGATCGTGTCACCTTTGCCCTGTGTACGGGCATTAAACTGTTTACAGAACTCCATGATGTTTACCCCATGCTGGCCGAGCGCCGGTCCCACGGGCGGCGCTGGATTCGCCTTCCCTGCCGGAATCTGCAATTTGATCATTGCAGTGACTTTTTTAGCCATCTTCCCACTCCTTCGCGGGGGTTAGTTCTGTAGTTCTCAAAACCCTATGTTCGGAGAACCAATCGCTTGTCGGTTTTCACCGACAGGCAAAATTAAATTCGAATTCAAATCAGATTTGGCCTTAGACCTTTTGAACCTGGATGAAATCCAACTCAACAGGAGTCGCGCGTCCGAAGATGCTGACCGAAACTTTGACCTTACCTTTTTCTTCGTTGATGTCCTCAACAGTGCCGTTGAAGTTCGTGAACGGACCGTCGACAACAGTGACGTTTTCGCCAACAGAAAACTTCAGTTTTGGACGTGGTTTCTCAGCGCCTGTTTCCATTTGCTGAGTCACGCGCAGAACTTGCTCTGGCGGAACGGCTGTCGGCTTTTGGCCACCAACGAAGCCGGTTACTTTTGACGATCCTTTGACGAGATGCCAAGTTTTTTCGCTGAGTACCATCTCAACAAACATGTAACCGGGAAAAAACTTCCTAGATTTCGTGGTCTTTTGGCCCTTTACCAGCTCCACAACACTTTCCGCGGGAATCAGGATTTGGCCGAAGACCTCCTCCATCTTGTGTTGCTGGATGCGCTTTTCGATAGAGGCTTTAGCGGTCGCTTCACTGCCTGTGGAGACGTTAACGATGTACCACTTCTTTTCCATTTCAACTCCTGAAACCGCCTAAACAGCGGAACGGGCCCGAGACGCGGCCAAGGACACGAGTTTAAGCCCCAAAAATACGAGAGAAGAATCGGACAATGTCCAGATTCACCAACCACTCGACCATCTTGCCGGACACCAAGTCCAACGCTCCCAGCGCAATGCCGGAGAGAACCAACATAATACAAGTCACGATTGTCATACGAGTCGTGTCCTCACGGCTTGGCCAAACGACCTTACGGAGTTCTGTCACCACTTCGTCGCCCCAGGTACGAATAGATGCATTCGCCTGAAGAGCTACAAAAACCGCAAGGCCTCCCACCACTGGCAATCCGTGACGGAAAAAATCCTGCGCCAAAAACTGTCCAAGACCACCCGTCGTGATCGCCGCAGCCGAATCAACGAGAACTTTAAGAGCGATGCCGACCAAAACTCCTGCCGACATGAAGCCGACTGTCGCGGCCTTGCGATTCGTGGCTACTGCGCTGTCCATACTTGTGACCTCTCAATTGCGCCAAAGTTTGCGCCCCAAGCATAAGTCCTGGAAGCCATGATCGTTGAACCTAAAAACTGGCAGGGCAGGAGGGACTCGAACCCCCAACCGACGGATTTGGAGTCCGTAACTCTACCAATTGAGCTACTGCCCTACCTAAAACTGTCGATCCCACGATCTTTGAACTTGGCGATCTTCGAATTTAAAAACTTCTTAGAACTTACAAGGCCGGGCCTTCTTGAGCCACGGCCTTCTAAGAGCTCTTCAGTGGGCGCAAACCTCACGCCCACCGACTTGCACGATTACTCAGTGACTTCGACAACAACGCCGGCGCCAACTGTACGGCCACCTTCGCGAATCGCGAAGCGGAGCTCTTTTTCCATCGCGATTGGAGCGATGAGCTCAACTTGCATTTCAACGCGGTCACCAGGCATGACCATCTCTGTTCCTTCTTTCAAAGTAACAACACCAGTCACGTCAGTTGTACGGAAGTAGAACTGAGGACGGTAGCCGTTGAAGAACGGAGTATGGCGTCCGCCTTCCTCTTTAGTGAGGATGTAAGCTTCAGCTTTGAATTTCTTGTGTGGCTTAATCGAGCCTGGCTTCGCGAGAACTTGTCCGCGCTCAACTTCTTCTTTCTTCGTACCACGGAGAAGACATCCGCAGTTGTCGCCCGCGCGACCTTCATCAAGAAGTTTACGGAACATTTCGATACCAGTAACGACTGTCTTTTGTGTTGGTGCGAGACCAACGATTTCGATTTCGTCGTTAACTTTTACGATACCGCGCTCAACACGACCAGTAACAACCGTACCGCGACCAGAGATCGAGAATACGTCTTCCACAGGCATCAAGAACGGCTTATCAACCGCGCGCTCTGGCTGTGGGATGTAACGGTCAACTTCAGCCATCAGAGCCAAGATCGCATCGTGGCCGATTTCTGGGTTCTTGTTTTCAAGAGCACAGAGAGCCGAACCTTTTACGATTGGGATTTCGTCGCCAGGGAATTCGTACTTCGAGAGAAGTTCGCGAATTTCAACTTCGACGAGCTCGAGAAGATCTTTATCGTCAACCATGTCGACTTTGTTCATGAAAACAACCATCGCAGGAACGCCGACCTGGCGAGCGAGGAGGATGTGTTCACGAGTTTGCGGCATAGGACCGTCAGCAGCCGAAACGACGAGGATCGCGCCGTCCATCTGAGCTGCACCAGTGATCATGTTCTTTACGTAGTCCGCGTGACCTGGGCAGTCGACGTGTGCGTAGTGGCGGTTCGCAGTTTGGTACTCAACGTGCGAAGTCGAGATCGTGATACCGCGAGCTTTTTCTTCCGGAGCTTTATCGATTTGATCGTAAGCGAGGAAGGATGCTCCGCCTGTTTCAGCGAGAACTTTAGTGATCGCTGCAGTCAGCGATGTTTTACCGTGGTCGACGTGACCGATGGTGCCGATGTTGACGTGGGGTTTACTCCGGTCAAACTTCTCCTTAGACATTACTTCCTCCTGGGAACTTCGCCCAAAAACACTAGCTGATTTTTCTCTGGCGCCGCGATGTCCGCTTCACTCAGGACTCAAGCTATAATTAAAAACTAAATTTCCTCTAACTCGTTTTCTCAAACCAACTTCACGGCCACTTCGCATTCATGCTCGTTCGCATTCGCGCTCGTCGCCGCCACCTTATTGCGAATTCGCCTTCAGAGTTCGCTTAAGAGACCTTCGTGAAACCGAGGGCTCGAAACAGCCCAGGTAAAGAACGGAATCTGCACAAACCAGAAGACGCAAAACGCCCGGCGGCCGAATGGAAATTCGCCGTGAGACGACGAGAGTTCCCATAGAGTAACGAAAAACGCAAATCTAATCCGACATAGACGGATGCGTTTTCGCAACCGATTGATAACCCGAAGCGTTATCGCCTCTCCGCTAGGCAAATCCCGCAACCGCACCGCCCGCAAAACAGACCAAGAATCTTTTCGCGCCCCTGCGCGAAAAGCAGCACGCTGGCGGGCCCTCCTGTGGAGGGTGCCTGCGCGGAGCCCGCAGCGACGTAATTGCGACTGAGGAACGAAGGAGCACAGCGCAGCCGGAGGCGTAGCGGTAAAAATGGAGCCCATGGGGAGAATCGAACCCCCGATCTCGCCCTTACCAAGGGCGTGCTCTACCACTGAGCCACATGGGCGAGAAGGAGTTGGAGACAGCGCCGCCAAGAATGGGGAGGCTTTGAAACACCAACGAGAAACAAGTGACCTTTTCGCAAACTTCAAATCCGAAAATTCAAATCCGGAAAAGCTGCCACTACAACGACTCGAGAAAATTGGAGCGGGAGACGGGTCTCGAACCCGCAACCCTCTGCTTGGAAGGCAGATACTCTAGCCAATTGAGCTACTCCCGCCCGTTCCAAACTCGAGTCCTGATGATCACGTTATAAAGAGCTTCGAAAAGTGGTGGAGAGGGCAGGATTCGAACCTGCGAAGGCGGAGCCAGCAGATTTACAGTCTGCCCCCGTTGGCCACTTGGGTACCTCTCCCCAAAACCGTTCAGGTAAACTACCTGATCGAGGCTCGATCGAACATGAACCTGTTCCCTATTCGAGTTTCCATTTCGAAAGTTTTCGTTTCGAAAAATGGAGCTGGTTATGGGACTCGAACCCGCAACCTGCTGATTACAAATCAGCTGCTCTACCAATTGAGCTAAACCAGCCTCGAACAAAAGAACGGCTCACCATTTACGGGTTCTAGAAGAACCGAGTCAAAGACTTTTCCAGAACCAACCCAAATCAGCCGCAAAATCGCCTAATTCTTTGGCGTTCCGGGTAACCCGTTCTGCCTGACGGACTCATAAAGGGCCATCGCCGTGGCCACAGCCGCATTGTAGCTCGATCCACCAGGGATCTGCGGGAGTCGCACAAGCTCGTCGCAAGCGCGCTCGACAGTGACCCTGAGGCCAGCCGACTCGGAGCCAACAACCCAGATGACTTTTTCCGGGAGCTTGAAGTCCCACGGCAGGCCTTTACCTTTTTCCGCGAGCCCAAAAACCCAAAAGCCCGCCTCGCGAAACAGCTCGAGCTCACGAGGGAGATTTGAGCAGATTTCAACGGGCACGTGTTCGGCCCCGCCGCTTGCAACCTTCACCGTTGCGGTCGTGACAGTGACGCTGCGGTCTTGCGGAAGAAGTACTCCGCTTGCGCCCATGAGCCAGGCCGAACGCAAGATGGAGCCCAGGTTCATTGGGTCTTCGAGCCCGTCGCACGCAACCAGAACACACTTTTCCATAGCTTTAAGCGCTTCGAAGTCGAGCTTAGGCGACTCCGTTATAACGGCTGCGACACCTTGGTGACCAGAGCCGATGCCATCGAGATCCGCCCCAGTAAGGGATTGAATTTCAATGGAGTTTGCTTCCGCGAGTTCCGCTAGCTCCTTAAGCTGCGGGGCACGTGGGTAGTCGTCGCGAAGCCCAAGCCGCTTGATCGCCTGAGGACGCACTTTGATTGCCTCGCGTACCGAGTGAATCCCTAACGAAAGACGCTCGCGCCCTGAAATCATGAAAGCCGAACCAGCCTTCGTACGCGGAGCCGAACTCGCCCCTCCGCCAGGGCGCGGAACTATCACGCGAGGCTCTGCCGCCTCCGTCGCGTGGCCGCCCACGGAACCGCTGGCATTGCGACCAGATCGCCCGCCAAAACGTCCACCGGATGCCCCTTCCGAGCGAGCGCCGCGCGGTCCGCCTTTGGACCCGGCTCCCCGGCCTGCGCCTTTGGAGCCTCCACCTTTGGGACCACTGCCTTTTGAGAATCGATTTTTGGACATGGGAGCCTTTCTCTTTAAGTGAAGTCGGCCAGAATTTTTTCGGCCATCGCTCGACGATCAGACGCCTCTAGGATCGGGCGACCGACAACGAGCGCACTGCTGCCAGCAAGCTTTGCGGCTTTTGGGGTTTCAATACGAACTTGATCGCCCGTGCTCGAACCTTCGGGCCGAATGCCAGGTGTTACTAGAAAACTATCAGGGATCGCGTCTCGAAGTCGCTTTGCCTCGTGAGGCGAGCAAACAAAGCTCTTGATGCCGTTTGCGCGCGACTCTTTTGCCAGGGCTTCGACAAGGTTTTCGATCTTGGTTTCTTTCAAGTGAATCGGGAGCGAGTCTTGTGAAAAACTTGTGAGAATCGTGACCGCAAGCACGCGAAACGCACGCTCGCGGTTGAGCTCGGCTTCGACCTCCGCCATCTTTTTCAAAGCCTGCGGCCCTGCCAAAGTATGAATCGTCGAGAAGCTTGCACCGGCATCAAACGCCGCACGCACCGCGGACTCCATCGTCGACGGGATGTCGAAATGTTTGCAGTCGACAAAGACCTGACCATGTTGCGCGATAGATCGAACAAGCGCCATTCCTTCGCGAAGCATGAGGCGAGGCCCTAGTTTAAAACCAAGACCAAGCCCGGAGAGGTTTTCCGCAATCGCCTCGGCCTCACGCGGTTGATCGAGATCCAGCGCGACGAAGACCTTGGGTTCGAGCGATTTCACGAGAGTACCACTCACGCCTTTGCTCCTGCCGCAGCGCCTGTCGTTTTAGCCGGGGCCGCAGGGAGTTTACCAGCGCGAATGAGCTGCATAAGTTCGAGAACTTTTTCGGTGGCCTCTTCGGCCTTCACTTTTTCCATCGCCTTCGTTTTGCGAGGGATCATTTCGACAATGCCTTCTTTGAGGCCGCGTCCACCGATGTTCACGCGAATCGGGAAACCCAAGAGATCAGCGTCTTTGAACTTCACGCCAGGTCGTTCAGCGCGATCGTCCATGAAGACATCAAGCCCGCGAGTTTGAAGTTCGCGATAGAGAACTTCCGCCGACTGGCGAACCTCTTCTTGATCTGGGTCCAAGACCACCATGTGAACGTCAAATGGCGTGATACCGTGAGGCCACACGATTCCGTCGGCATCGTGCGACTGCTCGATCGCGGCCTGCACCGTGCGCGAAACACCGATGCCGTAGCAACCCATCTCGATAGGAAGCGGTTGCCCTTCTTGCGTGAGGTACGTAGCACCCATCGATTTTGAGTACTTCGTACCAAGATAGAAAACGTGGCCGACTTCGATGCCGCGATACGATTTGTAAACACCTTTGCGACCAGCCGCTTGACAGCTGGGGCACGAGTGACCGGGTTTTGCCATGCGAAGGTCTGCAAACTTCGTCACTTTGAAATCGCGACCGATGTTCACGTTCTTCAAGTGTTCCGCGTCGCGATTTGCGCCGACGATGAAGTTTTGGAAACCCTCGATAGCGGAGTCGAAGTAAACCGGAATCGTGAGTCCCACGGGGCCGCAGCTTCCTGGCCAAGCACCGGTGGTTTTCTTCACTTCTTCATCCGTTAGCATCAATGGCGGATTCGACATTCCCAGAACGTTCTTCAGCTTCACGGGATTCACTTCGTCGTCACCGGCCAGGCAAATCGCAACCGCCTTGAGGTCTTTGCTAGGAGGATTTGCCGCGTCCGTACCGTCGTTGGCCGAGAAGAACATGGTCTTTACGAGCTTGTTCTCGGGAATTCCGAGCGACTTGGAGAGCGATCCGATGGATTTTAAGTTCGGGGTTGGGAAAGCCTCCATTGGAAGTGCCGCGCCCGTCGCTTTTTCCGTTTTGATGAGCGCAGGTGCGACTTCGATATTGGCTGCAAAGTCGCATGTGTCACACACCATGAGGTGATCTTCTCCGGCATCGGCCAGAACCTGGAACTCGTTTGTCTTGCTGCCGCCGATATTGCCCGCATCCGCTTCGACAATGCGGTACTCAAGACCGAGACGGTCGAAGATCGCTTTGTACGCGTCGTACATAAGATCGTAGCTGACAAGCGCCGCTTTTTCGTCGGTGTCGAAGCTGTAGGCGTCTTTCATGATGAATTCACGGCCGCGCATGAGACCAAAACGAGGGCGGATTTCATCGCGATACTTGGTTTGAATCTGATACAGATTCGCCGGAAGATCGCGGTAGGACTTCACGTCTTTTCGAACGTAATCCGTGATCACTTCTTCGTGCGTGGCACCCAGGCAGAAGTCATGACCATTGCGGTTTTTGAATTTAAGAAGTCCGTCGCCCATTTCTTTCCAACGATTGGTTTCCTGCCAAAGCTCAGCCGGATGCACCATCGGCATCAAAACTTCCTGACAACCGCGTTTGTCGAGTTCTTGGCGAATGATGTTTTCAAATTTTCGAAGCGCGCGAAGAGCCAGATTTCCATAGGTGTAAATACCTGGCGCGACCTTCTTGATCATACCAGCGCGAGCCATCAGTTTGTGGCTAGGAATTTCCGCGTCGTTTGGCGCGTCCTTGAGAGTAAATAGGTGGGATTTGGACCAACGCATTTAGACGATCTCCTCTACATCGATGCCGTAACCTTTGATCTTGCGGTGCAGGTAGCTGCGCTCAAGACCAATCGCCTCAGCGGTCTTAGAAATATTGCCCTTGTTCTCTGAGATTTTTCTCAAGAGATACTCTTTCTCGAACTTCGCACGGGCTTCGCGGAAGTTGTCGATGCCATCGGTGGCCACGATTTCGTTCATCTCGAGGCTCGCATCGCTATCGCTAGCGTTGCCGCCAAGACCGCCAGAGAGCGCCGTAAGCCCCGCAAAGCGAAGATCGTGCACGTCGACGAACTCCGTCGGTGTCAGAATATAAATTCTCTCGATGAAGTTCCGAAGTTCACGAACATTTCCAGGCCATGGATGAGCGATGAGTTTTTCCATTGCGGCATCGGAAAACTGCTTCAAGCGGAAACCACCCTCGCGCGCAAAGAGCTCGCTGAAGTGGCGCACCAGCGAAGGGATATCGGTCGTACGTTCGCGAAGCGCTGGTACGTGGCAAGGGATGACGTTTAAGCGATAGTAAAGATCTTCGCGGAAACGCCCTTCTTTGATTTCAACTTCGAGGTTTTTATTGGTCGCCGCAATGACGCGAACATCGACTTCGATGGCCTCTTCGCTACCGACTCGGGTGAAACGTTTTTCCTGAAGAATACGTAAGATCTTGGCTTGAGTCTTAAGGCTCATGTCGCCGATCTCATCTAGGAAAATCGTACCGCCGTTGGCGTGGTCAAACTTGCCCTTGCGAGCGCGTTCGGCTCCGGTGAACGCGCCTTTTTCGTGACCAAAGAGCTCGCTTTCGATGAGGTCCTCTGGGATCGCCGCGCAGTTCACGTCGATGAACGGTTTGGAGGCACGCGGACTGAGGTAATGAACGTTCTGCGCGACCAGTTCTTTCCCGGTACCGTTTTCGCCCGTGATCAAAACCCACGACTGCGAAGCCGCGACTCGTGCGATCAGCTGTTTAAGACTCATCATCGTCGGCGCTTCGCCCACGATGGCGATGTTTTTGCGAAGCTTGTTCAAAAGAGCGTTTTTCTCGCCGCGTTCGCTTTGCACGGAAAGAATGTTTTTCGCCAAGATCAATATGCGGTCAATTGAGAGCGGCTTCTCGACGAAGTCCCATGCACCAAGTTTGACCGCCTTGACCGCTGTTTCGATAGTGCCGTGGCCCGACATCATCACGAACTCGCAGAACGAGGACTTGGGACGAGCCTCTTTCAAAACATCGAGACCGTCCATCGAGCCCGGCATCCAGATATCGAGAAACACGACAGCGGGACGAAACTCTTCGAGCACACGCAAGCCCTCATCGCCAGATCGCGCGGTGCGGACTTCGTAACCTTCATCCATGAGGCTTGCAGAAAGAACCTCACGAATTGGTGCTTCGTCGTCGATCACGAGAATTTTGCCAAGTATGCTGGTTCCGGCACTGGACGTCGAATTCACAATAACTCCTTAAGCGTTGGGCTTCTTAACGTAGCACGCAGTAAATGGGGCCTTCAACTACGCCTTAGCGGCCGGTGCCAAGATGGTGGCATCTGGGTCGGCAACCGGGAGTTCCACGAGAATGCGGGTGCCCTGAGGTTCATTTGGAAGCGCTCGGATGAACCCATTGTGGTCCTCGACGATTCGACGAACGATGGCAAGGCCGAGGCCTGTACCGCTCTCCTTGGTCGAAAAGTAGGGTTCAAAGACCCGGTCGCGATCCTGCTGCGGGATACCAACCCCATTGTCATTGACGCTAAGACGCACAAGCTTAAGCAGGCTGTCGTATTGCGTCCGAATCGAAACCCGGGGCTCGGTCACGTCCTGAACAGCGGTGACCGCGTTGTCGAGAAGATTGATGAGAACACGCTTCATCGAGTCCGGATCGAACTTGAATTCCGGGAGACTTGCGTCGAGGTCGAGCGTGAGGACGATGTCCTTGTGCGCCACGCGGAAAACCTCCACCGACTCCTCGATAGCTCGGGCGAGCGAACCCGTTACCGGGCGCGTTTGAGGTAAGCGTGCGAAGTTTGAGAACTCGTTGACGAGGTTTTTCAGATCGTCGGTCTGCCGGATGATCATACCGATGCAGGACGAAAACGCCGGATCTTGAATCTGAGCGCCGAACTTTTTCTCAAGACGCTGCGCTGAGAGCTTGATCGGCGTGAGCGGGTTTTTGATCTCGTGCGCGATCCGTCTTGCGACCTCCGTCCAAGCCGCCGCCCGCTGAGCGTTGAGAAGCATGGTGAGATCGTCAAAGACGAGAACTTTTCCTAGTTCGTGACCGCGTTCGTCTTGCAGGAGCGCCAAATTCACCTGAAGCGGCATGGTGCGTCCACCGACTTCGATCCGAAGTTCACGCTGGAAGTTCACGAAGCCATGGCTACGCATCTGGCTTAAGAGTTCACTATAAAGTGCTAGGTGTTCCTTAGGCAGCACATCTTCGACCGAGCGACCGACGTACTGATCTGGATCGATCTGCAGCAGCTCCGCCGCATGATGATTGATCGTGGTAATGCGCTCGTCTTGATCGACCGAAACAACCCCGGTGGTGACATTCGAGAGAACGACCTGGATATACCGGCTGTGCTCGTCGAGACGCTCGAGCGTGTCCGTGAGGTTTTTATTGGCCTCTAAAACCTCTCGCTTCGAGCGGTCGAGGTGCCCGACCATCTGGTTAAAACTCGCGACAAGGTGGTTGATCTCCTTTGAGCCCGAACGGATGCCGACGGGTTGGTAGTCACCCTTGGCGATTCGCCTTGTCGCGGAGCCGAGAAGCTCCAGCGGGATGGAAAGCTCGCGCGCCAAGTGGAAGCCAAACCAACTCGCGCAAAGCAAAATCACGAGTGTCATCAGGGACAAGATGATCAGGTAGATCGACTTAATCGGATACTCGAGCGGGTTCACATTGCGAAACTCCTCGTGCGCCGCCGAAATATCGTCGATCTTGGAAATCAAGGAAATCGGAATGAAGGTCGAAACGACGATCGCGCCGCGTTCGCTCTTTCGTTCGACGGGAACGATCACGCGAACCAAGTTTCCTTCTCCAAAATGATGGATGATGCTGGACTCGGCACGACTAGCGACTCCCGCGCGCAAAAACTCAAGAGAAACCGGCGGCACCTTGGGGATGGACTCATCTGGCGAAATCGCACTCACGCGTGCCGCCAAAAGACCCGGATAGTACTCGACCGAATCGAGATTGTAGCGTGACCGCGTCGCCTCGACGACTCGCCCGGCGGGCCCACCCTGTTTGGCCAGTTCCTGAGCGATAAGCTTGGCAAAGTGGAAATTCTTTTTCTTTGCCGAGAAGACGTACTCTTGGTTCACCTCCAGCGAGTTCTTAAGAACCGAGGCCATACGCACAGAGAACCACTTATCGAAGCTCGAGTTGATGTAGAAGACCGAGACCAGGAACATGAGTGCCGTCGGGATCGACGCAAACGCGACAAACGCCGCGATGAGCTTCCCTTTAAGGGAACTTCCAACCACCCGTCCGCTGTTTTCGACAAAAACTTTTACGACGTTTCGAAAGATCAGGAAAAAGAGCAACAACAGCAAGATGATGTTGAAGTTCACGAGACCAAAGAAAAAGATCGAGTGCACAAACGGAAGCTGTTGAGAGATACCAACCAGCTTGATCTCGACCAGCGTCAAGACAACGAAGAGAACCGAGAGACCAATGATGACCGCGATCTCACGCTTTCGTTTCTTAAACTCTTTGGGCGCCAGTTGATCAAACTGCATTTACTTCTTCTTGGTTTTCTTGATCGCCTTCAGCAGATTCGCCATTTCAACAGCAGCCTCCGCGGCTTCTTCCCCTTTGTGGCCGTGATGCCCACCAACGCGAGCCATCGCCTGATCCAAATTCTCCGTCGTTAGGACACCAAAGACAATAGGCTTCCCGGTTTCCAATTGGAGGTGTGTGCAACCGCGCTCAACCGCCGTGCAGACCATTTCGTAATGAGTTGTTTCGCCCCGAATCACGCAGCCGAGCGTGATCACGGCATCGACTCCGGACTTCAAAAGAGCCTTGGTCGCCGTCGTGATTTCCACAGCTCCAGGCACGCTGACGACAGTGACGGATTTCGCCGCGACCTTGAGTTCCGCCAGCTTCCTTAACGCCCCTTCTTCCAAACGCGATGTGATCTCGCTATTGAACCTTGCGGTGACGATTCCGACTTTAAGCTTCGAACCATCGAGCTCGCCGCGCAGAGCACGAGACGAGACCTTGCTGTCATTTTGCTTTTGCTGGGATGAACGCTTCATATGGCTTCCTAATCGTCCGTTGATTCGTAAACGTGCCCCATCTTCTCGCGCTTTACTTCGAGATAAGCGGCATTGTTTTTGTGCTTTTCCACAACCAGGGGCACACGACCGGCTACCTCGATACCGTATCCCTTAAGACCAATGCGCTTGGCAGGGTTGTTGGTGAGAAGTCGAATCTGTTTAAGTCCGATCGCGCGAAGTATCTGCGCGCCGATTCCGTAATCGCGCGCGTCTGGCGGAAAGCCAAGGTGCAGATTGGCTTCAACCGTGTCGAGCCCCTTGTCCTGAAGAGCGTATGCCCGGATCTTATTCACGAGCCCGATCCCACGACCTTCTTGGCGAAGATAAAGGATCACACCGCGACCTTCCTTCGTGATCATCTCCATCGCCTTGTGAAGCTGCGGGCCGCAATCACAGCGTGTGCTGCCAAAGACATCGCCCGTCATGCATTCCGAGTGAACGCGCACGAGACACGGACTTTGCGCGCCCGAAATGTCGCCCATCTGCATGACGAGATGTTCGGTTCCATCCAAAACGCTGCGGAATGCGCGAACTTCGAAGTCTTCACCGAAACGGTTGGGAAGTTTTGCGTGCGCAACTTCTTCGACCAACGATTCGTTTTCCAGGCGATATTTGATGAGATCGACGATCGTGCCGATTTTAAGATCGTGCTTTTGCGCGAAGGCCTTGAGGTCGCCAACGCGAGCCATGGTGCCATCTTCGTTCATCACTTCACAGATCACGGCAGCCGAAGAGAGCCCCGCTAGGCGACAAAGGTCGATGCTGCCTTCCGTGTGACCAGCGCGTTTTAAAACTCCGCCGTCTTTTGCACGAATCGGAAAAATGTGTCCCGGAGTGATAACGTCGCTTGGCTTGGCATCGGCGCGGCTTGCAACCCGAATTGTGTGTGCGCGGTCCGCAGCGCTGATTCCCGTGCTGACACCTTTGGAGGCTTCGATGCTGACCGTGAACGCCGTTTTGTTGGGAGAGAAGTTCGAATCCTCGCGAACCATCAACGGCAACTGGAGTCGTTCGATCTGCTCGCGCGTGAGCGAAAGACAGATGAGGCCACGAGCCTCTTTCGCCATGAAGTTGATCGTCTCTGGAGTGACAAAGTCCGCCGCTAAAACCAGGTCACCCTCGTTTTCACGATCCTCGTCGTCGACCAAAACCACCATCTTGCCCGAGCGAATGTCTTCGATCAGTTCTTGTATCGTGTTCACTTTGCCCCCATTCGGTCCGCCAAATACGTTTCGATCGACTGTGAAAGTGCGCGCGCGAAGACGTCGACTTCCACATTCACCAGCTCTCCCGGCTTCGTGTCGCCGAGATTGGTGCGCGCCAGAGTTTCCGGAATCAAGCAATGCTCCGCGATGCCACCCTCAACGGCGTTGACCGTGAGGCTCACGCCATTCACCGCCCAACTGCCCTTCTTCCAAACCATCGGTCGCAATTTCTCTGGAATCTCAATTTTCAGAATGCGAGTCGGATCGGCGCCGGGGGCAGAGTCTTGAACGCCAACGACTTGGACGGCCGCATCCACGTGCCCCGTCACCCAGTGCCCGTGGATTCGGTCGCCCATCTTGAGGCTGCGCTCGAGGTTGATTTTGCGACCGACGAGATCCGCCGGCCCAGTCGCCGCTTTCCAATTGGTCACGGACAGCGTTTCCGCGGCAAGTGCGAAGACCATGGTTTCAGAATCGAACGACTCGACGGTCAGACAAACACCGTCCGACGCGATCGAATCGCCCGTTCGAATATCATCGAAAGAAAGCGGTCGCTTGACGCCAATTCGGATCAATCGCCCCTGCTCGACTTCATTCGCCCAGAGCACTTCGCCAGTCGCTTCGACTATACCTGAAAACATGCCCCGCAATATGGGCTTTGAGACGCGCGAGGTCAACCTTCGACGGGAACTTAGCGAATTTTGAAACTTAAGTAGACAGTCAGGCTGCCTATCGCTCCACCGAGGAGATTGGCCTTCATATCCTGACGCGAGCGATTACCGCCGATATAGGGATCGGCCGTCTCTTTGGCGGCTCCGATAAGAAGGGAGAGCGCGCCGCCAGCCAAAGCTGCGCGTTCGGGAGACATTTCTTCCACCATGTTGAGGTAGGTGGCGGAGCCCGAGGCAATCAGGCTGGTAGCCACTGCATGGTAAACTTTGTCCGGCCCCCCGGGGAACTGCTTCCTCGCGGCCGAAGCCGACATGAGAACGGCTCCGCTGATGGCGATGGTGGCCCGGGTGATTGCGCTACCCGACCCAGAAGCGGGCTTGAAGCGAAACTCCGCTTCAGGCTCGAGATCGGCCGCCAGCATCTTGAGTTCCACAAGTCGCCATGCCTCAAAACCAGGTGGATTGACGACGAGGGCGGAGTAGAGACGCTCCTGAAGGCGCGGCTGTTCGCCGTCCTTGACGCAGGAAAACTGAAGCAGGAGGGAGTTTTCGGATTTCTTGACCCAAAAAACGCGGTCGGCAAAGTCGCCGTCGGCGCAATAGGCGGAGAACTCGGATTGAATGTCCGAGGCCGAGCGAACTTCGCCGTTCATATCCAAAAAATCGCGTCGATTATCGCGAAGAGCTTTTGCGAGGACCATTTGCAGGTCGGTGTAGACTCCCGAAGATTTGTCGGTCAGCCCAGTCAAAGAAAGATCGGCAAAAATCGTGGCGACAGTGGGTTCGATCAGAGCTCGCTGTGCCAGCCCGACCGACGGGCGAAATGACATGAGCACCTCTAGCACCACTATCAGACTCAACGTTTTGCCCAGTAGCCCCATCTCTCTTACCTCGCGAAGGTTGGATTTCCGGGAGCAGATCGTTGCAATCTTTGGGCGCCTTCACGGGGTCGATCGCGGCAAACTAAAAGGGGGCTCGAGCGCCCCCTTAGCCGGAAAATGGCACTTTGCACCGCCAAGAGGTCGATTTTCAACCCCTAGTGAACAGCCTCGATTTGAAAGTCGAGCGCATCGCCCTTTAGCACGACTTCGACTTTTTCCCCCGCCTTGATTTTGCCGGCGATGAGATCTTTGGCCAATGGGTTTAATACCTCGCCTTGGATCACACGCTTCAGTGGCCGAGCACCAAAAACCGGGTCATAGCCTTTTTCCGCCAACCAGCGCTTGGCGTCTGCGGAAAACTTGAGGTCGACTTTCTTGTCCGCCAACCTCTTGGCGACGGTTTCAAGCTGAATGCCGACAATGCCGTCAAGCTGCTCGGCTTTCAGCTGATTGAAGATCACCGTTTCATCGACACGGTTTAAGAACTCCGGTCTGAAATGACTGTGTAGAGCTTCTTGGATCAGCGCCTCGCGCTTTTCAGGCGTCAACTCGGGATCCATGATGGCGTGCGAGCCAATGTTGGAAGTCATCACGAGAACTGTGTTTTTAAAGTCCACCGTGCGCCCCTGACCGTCTGTAAGCCG
Source organism: Bdellovibrionota bacterium (assembly GCA_963170185.1). Lineage (GTDB taxonomy): Bacteria > Bdellovibrionota > Bdellovibrionia > Bdellovibrionales > JAMPXM01. The sequence goes on along the minus strand of CAUJGS010000082.1, from coordinate 8,517 downwards.
CCCCTCATCGAGCACTTGCAACAAGATGTTGAAAACATCCGGGTGAGCCTTCTCGACTTCATCCAAAAGCACCACGGAATAAGGTTTACGCCGAACCTGTTCGGTCAGCTGTCCACCCTCTTCGTAGCCGACGTAGCCGGGAGGCGCTCCAACAAGACGAGCAACCGCGTGCTTCTCCATGTACTCGCTCATGTCGATGCGGATCACGGCTTGGTCGGTATCGAACAAGAACTCGGCCACGGCTTTCACCGTCTCCGTTTTCCCTACCCCTGTCGGCCCCAAGAACAAAAACGTTCCCACGGGACGATTGGGGTCCGAGATCTCGGCGCGTGCGCGACGAATGGCATCGGCCACCACCGTGAGCGCATGGTCTTGCCCGACGACGCGCTTCTTAAGAACATCTTCCATTTTAAGCAGTCGCTCTTGTTCCGCCATCAGCATCTTGGAAACCGGAATGCCGGTCCACTTGGCGACGACCTCCGCGATTTCTTCTGGTCCAACTTCTTCTCTCAGCATGCGATCGCCCACGGGCTGTTTGGACTCAGCCTGATCGTTCAATGCCTTTAACTTGCGTTCGAGTTCAGGAAGTTTTCCGTACTTGAGTTCGGCCGCCTTTTCCAACTGCCCGGATCTTTCGGCCCGCTCGATGTCACCGCGCAGGGTTTCGATCTGCGCTTTGGTGTCTTTCAGCTCATTGATGCCCTGCTTTTCTTTTTCCCACTGCGCGCGAAGGCCCTTCACCTTCTCGTCCAACTGATGCAGCTCTTCTTCGATCAGTTCCAAGCGCTCATGACTGGCCTCGTCTTTTTCCCGACGAAGCGCTTCGCGCTCGACCTGAAGTTGTGTGCGTTCGCGCTCGAGGCTATCGACCTCGGCGGGGACGCTTCCGATTTCAATCGCAAGACGGCTAGCCGCTTCGTCCATGAGGTCGATGGCTTTATCCGGAAGAAAACGCGAAGTGATGTAGCGGTTGGAAAGCTTCACCGCCGCCACCAACGCCGAGTCGCGAATGCGAACGCCGTGATGCACTTCGTACTTCTCTTTCACTCCACGCAGGATCGTGATCGCGTCTTCAATGGAAGGTTCATTCACCATCACCTGTTGAAAGCGACGCTCGAGAGCCGCGTCTTTTTCGATGTACTTCTGATACTCATCCAAAGTGGTCGCACCGATACAGCGAAGCTCCCCACGTGCCAGTGCCGGCTTCAAGAGCTGGCCCGCATCCATCGCTCCTTCCGATTTCCCGGCACCGACAAGCGTATGCAACTCATCGATGAAGAGAATGATTTTCCCATGCGCCTCGGTAACCTCACGGATAACGGCCTTCAGCCGATCCTCGAACTCACCGCGATATTTCGCGCCAGCGATGAGAGCACCCATATCAAGCGAGATCAGCTTTTTATTTTTTAGAGCTTCCGGCACGTCACCCTTGATAATACGAAGGGCAAGACCTTCGGCAATGGCCGTTTTCCCCACGCCCGGTTCACCGATCAAGACCGGATTATTTTTCGTACGACGAGAAAGCACCTGGATCACGCGACGAATTTCGTCGTCGCGCCCGATCACGGGATCCAGCTTTCCGTCACTTGCGACCTGAGTCAGATCGCGCGCGTATTTTTTTAGAGCTTCCATTGTTCCTTCTGGCGAATCATCGGTCACTTTTCGACCTCCCCGCATCTTTGCGACGGCCTCTTCAAATTTGTTTCGCGTGATACCGGCCGACGTAAACACGCGTCGTATTTCCGCCGGCGTAGAGTCGTGCAGCGCCGCCAGCACAAAATGCTCGGTCGAAATGTACTCGTCGCCCAGTGCCCGCATTTCGACTTCCGCACGATTGAACAAAGCGATCAGGCGAGGACTGGCAACAACACGCTTGGCCGAGCCAGAAACTTGCGGCAGTCGCGCCAGCAGAGTTTCCAGTCCCGACTTCACCGTCCCGACCTGCGCCCCCGAGGAAGTGATCAAACTCGGCACAAAACCGTCAGTCTGGCTGACGACTTGGAATAGCAGATGTTCCGGCTCCACCGCCGAATGAGAACGTGTCTCAGCCTGCTTGGCCGCCGCCTGCATCGCTTCTTGTGCTTTGACTGTCATTTTCTCTATATCGCTCATAAAACTCTCAATTTTCGTCTTTGAAAAACGGACCTATTGATCATCCCGGGTCGCAAAACTAACATGGGGTCGGTTTTGATATCGTCAAGGAGCCAAAGGCCTATGTCGACAAATAATGAGACTCCCCCCGCTTATCAGACCAAGCGCGTCCGCCGAGGCATGCGTGCCGATCGCGTCAAGGCCGAAGAGCTTCGACGCTACAACCCGGCTGCATTTTGCGACGACTGCGTTCATTACGACGGCAAACGCCACCACTGCACCATGGGCTATGCGCCGCTGCACACACGCTCTGAGCAAATGGCCCAGTACGATCTCACGGGAACGATGGCTTTTTGTCGATTTTGTGAGATCGACTAGTGTTGTTTTTAGATGCTCCGCTACCCACAAGCTGGCTGATTCTCTCCATCGCTTTAGGCATCGGGCTACTCTTGGGAGTCGGATATGGCTTCTGGCGCTGGCGTCAGCACCTCGATGCGGAAGAAGCAAGACTGCAAGCGCAGATCGCCAAGGATTCACATGATCTGGATCTCGATGCGCGGCTCGGTGAAGCGCGCTTTGTGACAATCCGAGATCGTAGCGACGCTCTCGATTTGGAAATCTCGTATCGACAGTGCGGCCATGGTGAGGATCTGCTTTTGCTTCACGGCATTGGCGCCTCGAAAATGATCTATCGGCGCTTGGCGCCTTTGATGTCGGCTAAGTACCGCGTGACCTGTTTTGATTTTCCAGGCTTCGGCCAGAGCTCGAAACCACGAGAACTGAATTACGATCTCGATGAACAAGCCGAACACCTCGTCAAAATCGTCGAGGCTTTGGAGCTTAAAAACCCGCTGATTGTCGCAAGCTCCATGGGGGGCGCGATTTGCTTAGCGGCGGCGCTTAAACACCCGGACCTTTTTCGAGGAATTGTCGCACTGGCTCCAGCAACAGACCCGACGAGAATACCCATTTCTCTTTTGCCGCTGGCGAAACACGGCGAAGCGATCCACAAATTCCACTCCGAAAAAATGCGGGCGACCATCGTGCGCACGGTCGTCAGCCAAGTGATCGCTAGACGCGAGCTGATTACGCCAGGCCTGCTTGCTTTGTACTTTGAGCCATTTCGCCGCTCCGAACTCGCAAGCGCCGCGTTTTTAAAAGCCTTCCGTCTCCTCGCGGATCGACGAATGCCGTCGATGTTTCGCGAACTCAAAACGCCGCTCGTCATTCTCCGCGGTTTACGCGATCGCCTGGTCAAGCAGTCGTCGGTTGAAGACTTGCGAAGAATTGTGACTCACTCGCAACTCGTCACGCACCCTACAGGCGGCCATCATCTGATGGAAGACGAACCCGAGTTCGTAGCCGAAGAAGTTGGAAAGTTCGCGTCACGCCTATAGGCGTCGCGCCCTCGCGCAAGCGCTTCGTCGGCTCGGCTTAAGTCCCAAAGCTCGGCGATTTCTGTCTCGTTTTCCGACAGGAACTTAAGTCGAGTTCGAGTCCTATTTCTAAATTCCCAACACGACCGAAGCCCGAAAGTTTCAAGCCTCTCGTCTAGCTATTTCACGCCCTCCGTCTGGTTTTCCTAGGGAAACAGCCAGGACCCAGACGCGACCAAAGCACAAAACTGCGTCAAGACTTCATCAATCAACACTGAACCAGCCTCTAGTCCTGTCAAGAAACCACCCCCAGTCCCGAAGAGTGATGCGTCGGGAGTGATGCACATTCGCGACAGTTCCATAGGGCGCAGGAGTGCCAGAGAGCTTGAGGTCAAAGTTCTCTCGCAACCAGAAGTTGGTTTTTGAAAGGGGGCCATCACGGAAGAAGTTTGAACTTGTACAGGGATTTTCGCGATTCGCCAGTCTGAAGTGCGTTTCGCAGGAGTACAAAAACAAAGGCTCGGATGCCGGTTTCCCACACACAACAAGCCTCTTAAGAGGGCTCTCAAGTGGGGATGTAAGACAGGGAGGAAACAAGAGAATGAATGAATTTGATTAACGGAGGATAGTTTCAATGGGTTTTCGTATTAGTACAAATATCGCGTCTGTAAACGCACAACGTAACTTGGGTGACTCACAAATGAAGATCGGTGACTCGATGGCGAAACTCGCTTCGGGCAGCCGTATCAACAAAGCGGCTGACGACGCTGCTGGTCTCGCGATCAGTGAGAACTTGAAGTCGCAGGTTCGTTCGACTCGCATGGCTTCGCGTAACGCGCAAGACGGCGTATCGATGGTTCAAACGGCGGAAGGTGGCTTGAACGAACTTTCAAGCATCATCACTCGTCTGCGCGAACTTGGAATCCAAGCGGCTTCCGATACAGTTGGCGACACTGAGCGTGGTTTCCTCGATAAAGAGGTTCAACAGCTCAAGTCGGAAATGCAACGTATCGCGCAGGTTACGAAGTGGGGCGATGTCGGTCTTCTCGATGGTTCGACTCCTACTTTTGACTTCCAAGTCGGTATCAACAACAGCGATTTCGCGGATCGTATCTCGTACAACGGTAGCGAGAACACAGCGACAATCGATGCGTTGGGCCTGTCTTCGGTAGACTACACGTCAAAAGAAGGTGCTCAAGGAGCCCTCGAGCAACTCGATACTGCGCAAACATCGGTTAACGGAATGCGCGCCAACCTTGGTGCCCTCCAAAACCGTCTGACATCTACGATCACGAACTTGGGTGTTGCTGAAGAGAACCTCTCGGCAGCTAACTCTCGAATTCGCGACACGGATGTAGCGAATGCGACAGCGGAGATGACTCGTAACTCGATTCTTCTTCAGAGCGCGACTTCGACATTGGCGCAAGCTAACCAGAAGGACCAACTCGCTTTGAAACTCATCGGTTGATCCAGTCGATCACCCTGGGGAGTTCTCTCCCCTTTTAGTTTCAAAACGATTCGACCGCAGCTTTCCTGATTTGGGGGAGCTGCGGTTTTTCATTTTGCCGACAGCACTTAAAAACCGACGTGATGATTTGCTCACAAACTTGTGACGATTCTTTGGATCGAAAGTGGTCCTGTCGAGAGAGTGCGCACTCACACGACCTTTTCCGGAACAAAACCCGCCCCCAGACCTCGGTCCTCAATTCTTGAAAAACTGTCTATTTTATTCTCAATGATTCCGAAGATTTAGACTCAAGCGCTTGGGAAACCAGTCCGATCTGTTGAGGGTAGAAAGAACTTTCTCGGCGATTTTTTCGCGGGAGGATCGGAATGAAAAACATCAACTCACTCACGAAGACGCTTCTAGCATTCGCAGCTGTGACTCCTCTTGTTGCATGTTCTCCTGGCTTCGAAGCGTCGAAGGCCTCTTGTACCGCAGGCTCTTGCGCCAACGGTTCACTCGACAACGGTGGAAACGGCGGCGGCACAGGCAACCAACCTACCTGGGAAAATATCTCGATGGACGGCTCGATCAACGGTGGTCGTTTTGACCGTGCGAAGGTCGTCGAGATCGACAAAACTGCCAAGCAGCTAGTGGTTCGTCTCCCCTTCATCGCCGGCATTCAAATCGGGGTTCAAGTTCCGACTCAGATTCCCGAGCTTCCTGGGGCGACGATTGGAATCGAACCAGGTGCTGACGGTTCGTCCTCTTTGGTCATGCGCCTGCCTTTGGATAAGGTGCTACGTGGCGTCGACTTCCTTCCTAAAGGCCGCTTACCCAACGGCGATGCGCTGCCAGCCATTCCAGAGGGCGAACTCCCTACCCTGGGTTTGAGCTTCAACAACCAAAGAGATCTGCGCGGCGCGCTCTACTTGAGCCCGACGGTCGTCGGACTGTTTATCAACACCAAGTTCGACCCCTACATTCGGCTAACATTGCCAATCCGCGACCAGGCCCGCACTCGAACGTACGGCTACTTCACTTCCATCCCGGCCAAACCAAGCTTTGACGGGGGATTTTTCCTCTCTGTAGCCCTGCCAGACGACTTGGCCCGCGCGATCGACGACTTGCTCTAAGACGTTTGCCATACCGCTCCAATGAGGAGTGCAGAGAAAAACCTCCCTAGGACCGATGAGGGTGTTGCCAGACACCCTCATGTCAGACACACTTGAGTGCATTGACTTCGGGGGAGACGAACATGGCAAAGAAACCTGCGAAAAAAGCGACGAAAAAAGCTGCAAAAAAGACTGCGAAAAAAGCAGCGAAGAAACCTGCAAAAAAGGCGACAAAAAAGGCCGCAAAAAAAGCGACCAAGAAAGCGGCGCCTAAAAAAGCAAAGAAACCTGCAAAAAAAGCGACGAAGAAGGCAGCTAAGCCGGCAAAAAAAGCCGCTAAAAAACCTGCCGCAAAAAAGGCCGCGCCGAAAGTAGCGAAACCGGTTCCAGAAGTTAAAAAACTTCCACCAGTTGCTCCAGCTGCTTCGTACAGCGAGTCAGACGAACTCGACATGGACTCCGCACTTGACCTCGAAGAAGCAGGCATGGGCGAAGACGAAATGGACGAGAACGAAGGTGCGATCACAGAAGGCGCAGACGAAGAGTCTGATGACTTTGATGATGACGAAGACGATCTCACAAACGGCGGCGGTTTCGACGGCGATGACGACGAAGACGACGACGACGAAGGTTACGTTTAGACCTGTCGCTTCGCTGGGACTACTTTAGCGAAGCTTCTAGCGCCTAAATAAAAGCCGAGGCGTTTTCACCTCGGCTTTTTATTTGGATTAAGCCAGCTCGGCTTACACCAGCGCGGCTTACAAGGGACGAGCCTGTACCAAGCCGCTAGGCACATACTGCTCGTCGAGCAGCGCCATCAAATCCAGTGGCCACCAGATTCTCGGCCAAACGCGCTCGTCCGAGATAAATCCGCCGCTCCCCTGAGCCGCGCCTCGCAGGTAGAACTCCAGGTCGCGAGCTGTTGAGTAGCTCATCTGGTGAAGATTGTACTCAGGGAATCCCTGATGAAACGCATCGATCGACACGGTCGTGCATTTCACCTCTACGGCATGAAAGTTTTTGTAGTTCGCAATATAAGCCGTGAAGCTCTTGTTCTTAAGCTGAACGGCCGCACCGTTTGTCATCGCATTGAGATACTGCAGAATGCGCCGACTGCGATCGGGTGCTGAGGCGAACCGAAAGGCACGCGTCGTGCCGCCATCCTTTGAATGCAGATTTCGATACGTCGAGTAAGATCCGGAATTCCAAACACGCAAAATCGGCTCACCCTCGGAGGCGTCACGTTTTCCCCACATGCGTCCGTAGCGACCGAAATCAAAGATCAAGTCCTTGCCGCCGCTGTTGACCCTTAACGACACGTGTCCCCACTTGCGAGTATCCTTCGTGCGATCTCCTATAAGAAACTCGACGAAATCTCGGTTCGAGTTCGCTAACGCAGCCTTGGGAAAAGCCGTCACTAGTCCGACTATCAACGCAGTAAACAGCAGAACAACTCGAATAGATTTTTTCATTTCCCGACCCCGAACCCCTATCATTCACACGACAAAGCCGGATCCAAAAAGATCCGGCTTTTCGTGCCCTTCATGCGGCGCGTTTCAAAAAAGAAGGTGGCACTTATGGTTTTGGTTTTGAGTGGACGGCGTATTTTTCGAACTCGCCGTACTCGTGCAGTTTGTTATAGAGAGTCTTGATCGTGATACCCAACGCGTTCGCGGCTTGTGTCTTGTTGCCGTCGAAGTAGTTCAGAGCTTTCAAGATGTAACGCTTCTCCAGTTCATAGAGAGTGACCGTTGCATCGTAGTCATCTGTCGTGACTTTTTGCTCAGGGTTCAAAATGTTCTCTGGAAGATCGCCTGGCATGATCGTGTGACCATCAGCCAAGATCTGAAGACGTTCGCAAACGTTTTGAAGTTCACGAATGTTTCCTGGCCAGTCGTAGCGCTGAACGATCTTCATCGCTTCTTCGCTCATCGCGCGACCGCGGTTGAGCATGCGGTTTTGACCACGAGCCAAGAAGTACTCAACGAGTAGAGGAATATCTTCTTTACGACGGCGAAGTGGTGGCGAATGAACAGTGATCGTGTTGATGCGGTAGTAGAGATCTTCACGGAAGTTTCCGCGTGACACTTCTGCATCCAACTCACGGTTTGTTGCCGAGATCAGACGGATATCAACCTTGATCGGATCCTTACCACCGACGCGGAAGATTTCGCCTTCTTGTACGAAGCGAAGAAGCTTTGCTTGAATACCGGGAGAAAGCTCACCGATTTCGTCGAGGAACAGAGTTCCGCCGTTTGCTGCTTCAGCAAGACCGATCTTACGAGTGTAGGCTCCCGTGAAAGAACCTTTCTCGTGGCCGAAGAGTTCTGACTCGAGCAATGTTTCGCGAAGAGCTCCGCAGTTGATTGCGACGAAAGGCTTGTTGCGGCGGTTTGAACGATCGTGAATGGCGCGAGCGATCAACTCTTTACCTGTTCCAGACTCACCAAGAACAAGAACTGTCGCAGTGGAAGGCGACACGCGGTCGATC